>JANNNE010000345.1:0-4282 GCA_031398385.1 Ideonella sp. | reverse complement strand
TGCCGGTCATCGACCCGGCAACGGCCGATCTGCCGGCTTCGGCACCGCGCCTGAAGGCCTTGCATACCGTGTTGCGCGCCGAGTTGCCGGCAAAGGCCGGCGCTGCCGCGCCGTATGTCGGGATCGACCTCGACCACTGCGCGCGCCAGCTGTTCCTTGCGCTGAAAGCCGGCGCCGCGTTTCGCGAGCCGGCCGCCGCCGCATTGATGACATCGGCGGCCGGCCTGGGCGCCCGCTGGCTGGGCGATGAACGCCTGTACACCCGGGGCCTGGAAGACGATGACGAGCCTGAACTGGACGGCGACCGCGGCGATGCCGGCAGCCTGCTCGAGGCGCTGCCCGAGCCGATCGACCCCGGCCAGCTGAAAAGTTGGGCCGAGACCAGCTGGGCCGCCCGTTATCGCTTTGCTTCAAAACGCAATCGGGGCATGCGGGTGCCCACACGCTATGCGCTGACACAGGCCATCGCCGCCGAGTTTTCGCCCCACGGGCTGCGGACCATCGCCAATGCAATCTTCAGGCCCGACGAAACCGACCGACTGGCCCGATTTCTCGACGAAGAGCGCCGGCTGCTCGCCACTGCGGGGCTCGACAGCCGCAGTCTCGGCGACCGCCGGGTCGAATCGCTGTGTGTCGGGGCCGACCTGATGTTCGGGCTGGGACGCTTTGTCCGGCTGGCCCGGGCCGCATCGGCCCGCGCGCTGGCCGCCGCCAACGGCGCGACACCAGCGGCCGGCTCGGAAAAACCCGACGTCGAGCAACTGATCACCCATTTACAAGAGGCCCTGAATGCCTTGGCAGAACAACCTCGATGACGATGCCAACCGGAATTTCGCTGCCGACGAGCGCAACGAAACCGGAGCCACGCCCGATCCGGCGCTGACGCGGCAGGACTGCCCGCCATGCCCGGTGCGGCTGGTGGTGGTCGAATTCGCCGAGAAGCCCGCCAGCAGGACCAACTTTTTCCTGGGTGCGCGCTACCAGTATGTGAACCTGTCGTCAGACGCGCTGGTCGGCGTCGATCCAGCGGTCACGTCGGCACACCAGCTGGGGCGCACACCACCCATCGTGGTCAAGGTGACGCCGCCACAGGCCAAGACCGTGACCTTGCGTCTGGTGCGGGTCGAGGGCAGCCACGGCTTTCCGGGCGGCAGCGAGACCTTGTCGGCCCGCGAGCAAGGTCTGAGTCACCTGACCTGGCCGGTCGCCACCAGCAGCGTGACCACCGACGGCAACGGCGACGGCAAACTCGACCCCGGCATCCGCCTTTCGGCGCTGGCCGGATTCAAATACCACGTCGAAGGATCGATCGACGGCGGCCCGTTCATGCGCAGCAGCAATTCGGTGAACATCCGGCGCCGGCTGGCGATCCGACCCGTGGTCCATCATGTCGCCGGGCAGGCGGCGGCATTCACGGCCATTTCCAACATCCGCGGCGATCTGGAAGCGCTCGACGTCGAGGCGTTCCAGACTGCATCGGCCACTGGCGCCGAACTGGGCGTGCGAGAGGAAAACGAGCTGACCACCAGCCTGATCGACATCGGGAAGAACGCGCTCGATGCGCCGGCCGACGTCAGTGTCTTCAAGCCCCATGCGGTATCGATCATCGTCGGCGAGTTCATCACCGATCCGATCACGCCGACCACCTTTCAGCGGGTCATCAATCGGCCGGCGGGTGGCAGCTTTCCGGCCAGTGCAGATGTGGATCTCGACAATGGCACATCGACCTTTCTGATCGTGCCGCTGACCAATGGCAGCCAATTGGTGGCTGGCGACGCTACCGTCCGATTCGCCGGCTCGCCGACCGAGCATCCGTTGCTCGCGGCCGAAGTGACCGGCACCAACCAGTTTGCGGGTCACGTGAGCGTCAACCTGACGCGCTTGGTTGCGACGGCTCCCACCGCGAATCGGCTGACAATCACCGTCAAGGTAAAGGCCATCAATGGCTGGGCGGTCGGGTGGGCCTACAACCAGCATCCGGTGATCTACCTGAACATGCGGGATCCGAACTCGGATGGCATCCTGACTGCCGAACAGGTGGCAGCACTGGTGATTCACGAAACCGCCCACAAGCTGCATCTCACGTCCAGAGGCACCGGCAACGCGCCGGACAAGCAGCCGCATCACTATCCGAGCTTCTCGACCGCGCTGCGCTCTCATACCGGCCCGCACTGTTCGACCGGTGTTCCGGCCGGCACCGCGCTCGACAGCGATGCCGCACTGGCCGCCGCGACCTGCACGATGTGGGGCGCACTGAAGACCATTCGCGCGTTCTGCCCAGAATGCCAGACCACGCTGCGCAAGGTCGACCTGAGCACGGGCTTCTGAGAATGGGGCCCCCATGAACCGACGCGGCGCGCTGGTCGCGATTTTTTCCGGCACGACCGGCATGCTCAAGACAACTTATCTGGAGGCCGCTGCGGTGAAGGACTTTCTCCATTACGACAGGCTCGACCAAGACCAGTTTCCGGAGTTGAAACCCGACCCGGACGCGATTGCGATCAATGGCAAGGTGCTGCAACCGCCGGGCGACAGCAGGATTCCCGCGTCGGCGCGCCGACCCATGCTGCTGCTGGCGTTCAGGCTCGAGAATCCGCCCCGGCCCAAGGATCCGTCCGACCCCGTGCCGGGCTGGACCATCTCGTTCGATCGAACCGATGCCAGCGGCAAGGTCGAGCGCCAGCTGATCGCACTGGTCGAGCGACCGAAGGACGGCAACTACAGCCAGCGACCGAGGCGCGATCCCAACCGGCCGCAACTGCCGGGCGGCATGTACCTGGGCGCGCTGTCGGCCGACCTCGCCGAGCTGTACGCCAGCAAGGTGTTTCGCAGCGGGCTGGTGATCGAGATCAGCTTCGCCCAACAGGCCAGGACGCAACTGAAGTTGCCCTGAGCGGCGACCAACGACGCCGGGTGACCCTCGGCCCGCCGCCCGAGTCACAAATAACCGCGACCTGCGGATTCAGGCGCGGGCGGTCGACTCAGGCGGCAGATCGCGACCGACCGACTTCATCTTGCCGAAGTCAGTGGTGGTGTATCGCGCTGTAGCCACTCTAAACGCAATTCCGTCCGATTGACCGCGGTCAATCGCCGGGCGCGCAGGCCTGGACTATCATTCACATGCTCGCACAGAATAACGTGCGGCATTCGCTGGGGGTGTTGGACCGTCGTCACAGGCGGCCCGACTGAGAAAGTCCCTTTGAACCTGATTGAGGTAATCCTCGCGCAGGGAAGCAGTTCTGACGCCATCCCGGGATCCAGTTCCGGTCAAGCGCGGGCGGCCGACCTGCATTGATCCCGGAAGTCCGATGGCCCGCTACCAATTCTTTCCTGCCTCGCGCCGATCGTTGATCGCCTGCGCATCCACGCTGCTTTGCGCCACCGCAGCGGCTCAGACCCCCGTTGACCAGCCCGCCATGCTCGACAAGGTGACCGTGACCGGTCGCACCGATCCGGTTCCGGCCATCGGCGGCTGGGACGTACCGCTCAGCGAACTGCCATTCCAGGCCGGCCTCTACAGCGCCGAGGCGCTGCGCGATGCCAACGTACAGCGCCTGTCCGACATCACGCGGCTCGACGCGGCCGTCAGCGACGCCTACAACACCGAAGGCTACTGGGACTACCTGACGGTGCGCGGCTTCGTGATCGACAACCGCTTCAACTACCGCCGCGACGGGCTGCCGATCAACGCCGAGACCTCGATTGCACTCGACAACAAGCAGCGCATCGAAATCCTCAAAGGCACCAGCGGCCTGCAGGCCGGAACCAGTGCGCCGGGCGGGCTGGTCAATTTCGTCGTCAAGCGGCCGCTCGATCTGGCGCTGCGCAGCGTCGAGATCGGCTGGCACGAAAAGGGGTCGGTCCGCGCTGCGGTCGATATCAGCCAGCGTTTCGGCAGCAACCAGGCCTTCGGCTTGCGCGTGAATGCGGCAGCCGAAAAGCTCGACCCAAAGGTCGACCGCGCCAGCGGCGACCGCCACCTGCTGGCACTGGCCGGCGACTGGCGGCTAGGCGACACGACGCTGATCGAAGCCGAGTTCGAGACCAGCCGGAAAGGCCAGCCCAGCGTGCCGGGATTCAGCCTGCTCGGCAACCGGGTCCCGGCGCCGGTCGATCCGCGCATCAACCTGAACAATCAACCGTGGTCACTGCCGGTGGTGCTGGAAGGGAATACCGCGTCGTTGCGCATCACGCAAAAGCTGGGCAGCGACTGGCGCGCCACCGCTCACCTGGCCACCCAGCAGTTGCGATCGGATGACCGCATCGCGTTTCCGTTCGGCTG
>JANNNE010000316.1:0-1817 GCA_031398385.1 Ideonella sp. | reverse complement strand
CCTTCGATGCGCTGAAGGTTCCCTGCGGCGGAAAATTGGCCAGTGCATAGACCGACAACAAGTTGACCCACGCGGTGGCGCCCGCTGCTCCATCGGCCGCGCGGCCCTTCAGTGCGGGGCCTAACTCCTGCGCCTGGCGCAGCTGGCCGAAATAGTTGATAACCATCTCGGCGGGGGCCACTTGGGTTCCGCGCCGCGCCGCGATGCCGAAACTTCGGTGCACCTCGGCGTTGTTGATCACGATATCGACCTTGCCGCCGATCTCGCCGGCCAGTTCGGTGACCGAGCGACCGTTGGTCAGGTCCAGCGGCACCAGCGTGACGGCGGGCAGCGCGCTGATGTCGTCCAGGCCGCTGCCCATCTTCTTCCACGGTTCGGCGTGGCCGACCCAGACGATGTCGGCACCGGCCTTGACCAGCGCCCGCACGATGGCCTGGCCGACCTCGGTCTTGCCATCGGTGACCAGCACCTTGCGGAACCTGGGGTCGCTCGTCATCTCGCGCAGCATCGGGTCATCGGCCATGTATTCACTCCCATTATTCGGAAACCCGATCAGCACCGCTTGCCCGGCCCGATCGATTCGCGCGCCGACCCGCACCGGCCCGGGCGCGTCGGTCACCTCGCCATGCAGATGCACCATCAGCGTCGGGCCGGCTGCCAGCCGGACCAATCCGAGCCGCCACGGCAGGCGCTCGCGAAAGAACAGGTCGTTGCTGTGATGCAAGGTCGTCGTGCTGATCAAATCGCCCAAGCCCGATTGCGGCCGCCAGCGCAGCTTGGCCGACAGGCAGTTGACGCAGGCGTCGCGGGGCGGATATTGAACCGTGCCGCAGTCGGTGCAGGTCTGCAGCTCGAAGCGGCCTTCGGCAGCGGCTGCCGTTATCCCCAGCGCGACGCGACCTCGCCCACCCGGCGGCAGGTTCATCTGCCGCGTGCGCAGCACCGGATTCTTGCGCTTCGGGCGCGGCATCGGCATGCTCATGATGGCCGCCCGAGGATCACCGCGCCGGTGCACAGGCAGCGGTCGTAGGTCACCATGCCGAAGCCGGCGACCAGGCCGAGTCGGGCATCCGGCACGCTGCGCGGCCCGGCCTCGTCGGTGAGTTGCCGGATCGCCTCGACCAAGCCGAGGAAGCCGCCCGCGGCGCCGGCCTGCCCGGCCGACAGCTGCCCGCCGCTGGTATTGGTCGGGAAGCTGCCGTTGCTGGTCATCGTATGTGAACGCACGAACGCCGGACCTTCGCCTTTCTCGCAGAAGCCGAGGTCTTCGAACTGCATCATCGCGATGACCGGATAGTCGTCGTAGGTCATCAGAAAATCAATTGCGGGTGGTCGCGCATCGGCCTGGGCGTACAAGTCGTCCCGGTCGACCAGCCAGCCGCCGCGGAACATCACCGGATCGTCGGCGAAGGCGTTGTGCCGTTCGATGGCGCCGCGGATCGTCACATGGGGCAGCCCGAGGTCGCGCGCGCGCTGCTCGCTCATCACCAGGAAGGCATCGGCCCCGGCACACGGCATCACGCAGTCGAACAGGTGCAAAGGATCCGAGATCACCCGCGCGGCCATGTAGTCGTCGAGCGTAAGCGGCTTCTTGAACATCGCGTGGGGATTGCACAAGGCGTTGCTGCGTTGGTCGACCGCGATGCGTCCGAAATCTTCGCGCGTGGCGCCGTAGCTTCGCATGTAGTGGGCGGTGATGAAGGCAAAGATCGAGTTCGGGCCGCCCGAGCCATAGGGGTAGCTGGCGTCGCGCGCGAAGTTGCTGAAGCTGCCCAGGGTCTGCCGGAACGAATCGACATGGTTGGTATCGGCGCCGA
>JANNNE010000228.1:0-5621 GCA_031398385.1 Ideonella sp. | reverse complement strand
ACCGCCTCCTCGATCGCGATCTCGTCGAACGGGTTCATGCTCATCTTGACATTGGCGATATCGACGCCGCTGCCATCACTCTTGACCCGCACCTTGACGTTGTAGTCGACGACGCGTTTGACGGGAACCAGCACTTTCATGGGAGTGTCTCCACCGAGTTGATTTGAAGGCGTATCGATCGAAACCATTCTACGAGGCTGACTTGCCCCGACCCCGATCCATGGCTTGTGCACGCCACGCGTGCCCGAGCAAATTAGCACGACCGTTCTATTTTGCCCGAAATCCATCCTGCAGCCGCGCGTCTGCACGCGCGGGCAGTCTTACATCGCCTCACCGAGCATCGACGCCGTGATCAGCACGATGCCTCGATCCGACACATGGAAGCGCCGTCGGTCCTCGTCCGGATCGAATCCGGCCGTGAATCCGTCGGGCAGTGCGCACCGCTTGTCGACGATGACGCGACGCAACTGCACGTCGCGTCCGATCACCACGCTGGGCAGAATCAGCGAATCCTCGATCCGGCTGCCAGGCCCGACACGAACCCGCGGCGACAGGATCGACGACCGGATCTGCGCACCGTCGACCACGCAGCCACTCGAGACCAGCGAGTCGCATGCCATGCCAGGCGACGCGTCCGCAGCGCCGGTGAATCTGGCCGGTGGCAACTGCGGCTGCTGGCTGAGGATCGGCCAGTCATCGTCGTAGAGATCGAGCTCGGGCTGCCGTTCGGTCAGGGCGATATTCGCCTGCCAGTAGGCGTCGACGGTGCCGACATCGCGCCAATATGGCGCACGGTCTGCGCCACGGACACAGCTGTTCTCGAAGCGATGGGCGATCACGCGGTGGCTGCCGATCAGGCGCGGCAACAGGTCGCGTCCGAAATCGTGGCAGGAGTCGGGGTCGGCCGCATCGATCGCGAGCTGATCGATCAGCATCCCGGTATTGAAGATATAGACGCCCATGCTGGCCAACGCATGGGTAGGATTGCTCGCAATCGGCTGGGGGTCAAGCGGCTTTTCGGCAAAGGCGAGCACGCGGCCCGCCGGGTCGACCTCCATCACACCGAAGTGCACCGCTTCTTCGAGCGGCACCTCCACGCAGGCCACCGTCACATCGGCACCGCTCTCTTCATGTTCGGCGAGCATCACCGCGTAGTCCATCTTGTAGACATGATCGCCGGCGAGGATCAGCACACGGTGCGAATTTTCGCTTCGCAGGCTGTCCAGGTTCTGGTAGATCGCATCGGCCGTGCCGCTGTACCAGCGTTCGCCGGTGCGCTGCTGGGCCGGCACCACATCGACGAACTCCCCGAGGCTCGCGGCCATGAAACCCCAGCCACGCTCGAGGTGGCGGATCAGGCTCTGCGCCTTGTACTGCGTCAGCACCGCGATCCGGCGCAGGCCGGAATTGACGCAATTGCTCAACGCAAAGTCGATGATCTTGAACTTGCCGGCGAAGGGCACCGCCGGTTTTGCGCGCTCGTCGGTCAGCTGCTGCAGGCGGCTGCCGCGGCCGCCGGCCAGCACGAAGGCAAAGGTATCCTGGGTCAGCGGATGATGCCTGGGCGGGCTCGCGTTCAACTCTGTCGCAGCTCTGTGCAGGGTCATGTGGGGCCTCCGGCTCCATGCTGCACGGCGCCAAAGCCAGCGCGCATGATGGCATGCATGCTGACAGCTGTCACATCGCCGACCTTGATCCGCGTCAAGCAAATTGCGCAAGCAGCGCCGATCGACAATCGGGTTTCGTCAAGAACGATTTGCAAGATGCCCGAACCCGCCCTGCACGGACCAGCCAACCACGCCCGCGTCGCAATCGGCATCTTCGATTCGGGCCTCGGCGGCTTGTCGGTGCTGCGGGCACTGCGCAGCGTGCTGCCTGCCGTACCCATGACCTACATCGCCGACTCGGCCTACGCCCCCTACGGCGAGCGCCCTGCTGAGGAGGTCTGCGAGCGCTCGCTGTTGATCGCCGGCACCCTCCTCCGACAAGGCGCCAGGCTGCTTGTGGTGGCCTGCAACACCGCCACCGCCGCGGCGATCCCCTTGCTGCGCGAGCGCTGGCCCGATGTGCCGATCGTCGGTGTCGAGCCGGGGCTGAAGCCCGCGCTGCGCGTCAGCCGCAACGCACGCATCGGGGTGATGGCCACCGAAGGCACATTGCACAGCGCACGCTTTCAGGCGTTGATGCAACGCGAGGTCACCGCTGCCGAGCGTTTGCTGCACCGGCCGATCAGCGTGTTTCTGCAGGCCTGCCCCGGGCTGGCCGCATTGATCGAAACAGCCGACCTGGCCAGCGAAGGCTTGCGGGCGATGCTGGCCCGCTGCTGCGAGCCGCTGCGGCGTGCCGAGGTCGACACCGTCGTGCTCGGCTGCACCCACTACCCTTTCGTCGCGCACCTGATCCAGCACGAACTCGGCAACGCCGTGCAACTCGTCGACACCGCCGAAGCAGTGGCCCGTCAGGTGAGCGTGCGCTGGGCGACCGCCGCAGCGTCATCGCCGGCCGATCGCGACGCGATTCCCGTCACGGCGGCAGGCGCACGCTATTTCAGCAGCGGCGATGTCGAGCGGCTGCGCTACGCCGCCAGCCGGTGGCTCGGCGAACCGATGCCAGAGGTCGGCTGGTGCCGCGAAACGGCAGCCGGCCTGGCCTGCGGCATGGATCAATAGAACCTTCCCGCCACTGGATACAGACCAGCCCGTCGCAGCCCGTCAAACACGATCGCTCCAACGGCGCGGCCTCACAAGTTTTGCGGATCGTCCTCGAGCCCAAAGACCTCGGGTCCAAGTCGGGGCACGTCTCCGCTTTTGCCTTCAACCCCGCTGATGCGTCCGGCGGCCCGCCCTTGCCGCCGGCCGATGCCGGCAGCCCGAAGACCTTGTCGAACGCCCAGGTGAAGACGATGGCGTAGACGAAGAAAAAAGCGAACAGGCCGAGGTTGGTCAGGAAGGCGGCGACCAGACCGAGGTCGAGCCAGAACGCCAGCACCGGCACCAGAATGAACAACAGGCCGCCTTCGAAGCCCAGGCCATGAATCAGGCGGCGCAAGGCGGAACGGCCGCCGACAGGCTGCCGCGCTTCCCAGCGCTCGAACATCAGATTGAACAGGTAGTTCCAGCTCAGCGCGATGGTCGACATCACCAGGGCAAGCCCCAGCGAAGACCCTATCGGCTCGTCAAAGGCCAGTGCCAGTACAGGCCCGACCAGGGCAACCGCGAAGAACTCGTACAAGACGGCCTGGAGAACGCGACGGGCAATCGGTGACATGCGGTGAGGTGAGTTGAGATGAAAACGATAACAGGCCGCGCAGCGCCGCCCGCAAGGGCTACGCGGCCATCTTCAAGCTGGGGCCATCGCTGTTGCCAGGGTCCGAACAGTGCTTCTATAAAACGCCCGTAACGGTATCCGATGGCGGGCGCAACGGCCTTTGCAATGCAGCTCCACAGGTCAGCGCGGCCCGAGCGCGTTGATCGACACCACACTCAATCGATCACCGTTGTGCGCCAGCACCATTTCGAAGACCTGCGCATCGCGGCTGCTGCGGACTTCGAGGCAAGCCCGGTCCGGCACGCTACTGACACCGACCGCCTCCAGGGGGCGGGCCGCAAGGATGCTGAGCACGTGCTGGCTTCCGGCCGCGTCCGCCAGCGCTCGAGCAGCGGCGGCTGACGGCAACAACCGTGAGGCTGCTTCGGCCACCGCAGTCCGGACCCGAGGTTCACTGCGCAGGAAATAGAAGATGCCCTCTTCCTCCATGATCCCTGCGCCTCGCGAAGAGGGCTGCACCCGGCGCAGCCAGCCGGATTCGAAAGCCAGAGTCATGGTGGCGTCTCCATCGGTGAGCAGTTGCGCGAATAGTGCCCCAGTTATTTGCGCGCCTCGAGGATCAGGTTGAACGGCGTCTCGGTTGCGCGGCGGAAGTGGGCGAAACCAGCCTTCGCGAATACATCGCGCAACCGCCGCTCGCCGGCTTGTGCACCGAGCCCGAGGCCGACTTCCTGCGACAGCGAATTGGGCGTGCAGATGCAAGTCGACGCCGCGTAGAACAAACGGCCGACCGGGTTCAGGTTGTCGTCGAGTTCATCGTTGGCGAAGGGTTCCACCAGCAGCACGGTGCCGCCGGGTTTCAGAGCCTGGTGCGCACGCCGCGCTGCGCCGACCGGGTCGCCCATGTCGTGCAGGCAATCAAAGAAGCACACCAGATCGAAATCCGACCCGGGAAAATCGCCCGCCGTTGCGCGGCTGAACTGCACCCGGTCTCCGAGCGCCGCATCCTCGGCACGCTGGCGCGCCTGCTCGATCGAAGCGGTGTGGAAATCGAAACCGTAAAAGCTCGAATTCGGATACGCCTGGGCCATGATCACCGTCGACGCCCCGTGGCCACAACCGATGTCGGCAACCTTGGCGCCTTGCTCGAGCTGCGACACGACCCCTTCGAGCGCCGGTAACCACGAATTGACCAGGTTGGCGCGATAACCGGGTCGGAAGAAGCGCTCGGTGCCCGAGAACAAGCACGGGTGGTGATCGGCCCATGACAACGCGCCATCGCCACGCATCGCGGCAACGATCTTGTCTTTGTCCAGGTACATGCTGGCCAGCACACTGGCGCCACCTGCGACGTAAACCGGCGAATCCGGGTTTGCCAGCGCCATCGCCTGCTCTTCGGGGAGCCGGAACCGGCCCTGATCATGCTCGACATAGCCACCCGCCGCCTGCCCGCTGAGCCATTCGCGAACCAGCCGGGCATGGCAGCCCGTGCGCTGCGCCAGCTCGTCCGGCGTGACCGGCTGGCCGTCGGCCATCGCACCGTACAACCCCAACTCCTCGCCGAGAATCACGTTGGCCATGATGGCAGCGCCACCCATGTCGCCAACGAACCGGCCCATGAATTCCTGCAGCTTGGTCTCGTCCATCGCATCGTCCTCCTCGGGCTGATAGAGGGGAGTCGGCACGGGCAGCCCGCGACCCGGCCACCGAGCGCACCGCCCGGTGCGCGAGCATCGATTCTGCTCCTGCGGGTCAACCAGTCAATGGTCTGGATTGACGCCAGGCGCTGCGGATTGCCGGCGCAGCTGGCCACAACAGCCCGCCTGCTTTGGCTCAACATCAAGCCTGTTGATCCAGCAAGCCTCAGCGCGCTGGACCGGCAGCGGACGAATATCCGGCCGGTCGGATCGGCCTGACCTGGAGCCTCAGCGTGCCCTCATGACTCAGTCGCGTTGGCCACCCGCCGGTCAGGAAACGACGCCAACCTCATGCGGCTTCGGATAGCGCGCAGCCCACGGACGCGCCGCCTCGAAGGCCGTCGCCGCGCGGAAGATGTCGACCTCCGAGTTGATCCGGCCCACCATTTGCAGACCGACCGGGAGGCCGTCGCGCGTGAAGCCCGCCGGGATCGACGCGGCCGGTTGTCCGGTCAGATTGAACGGGTAGGTGTAGTAGACCCAGGACACGATGTTGCGATCGGTCAGGTTGGGCGGCGTATTCAGGCCGGCGTCGAACGCAGCGGTGGGCGTGGCCGGCGTCAGCAGAAGATCGTAGTTGTCGAAGAAGGCGCGCAGCTTTTCGCGCAAGTCGTAGCGCCGGAAGACGTTCGTGTAGTAGGCCTCGGACGTCTGGGC
>JANNNE010000286.1:0-13862 GCA_031398385.1 Ideonella sp. | reverse complement strand
ATTCATGAATCTTTCGAAGCGCGAATTTTTGCAGATCCTCGGCGCAGCGTCGGCCGCCGGCCTGGCATTGGGGCGTCACGCCGAGGCGGATGCCGCAACGGCGCACAACGCCTTGTACGACCTGCCGGCATTCGGCAACGTGTCCTTCATGCACATGACCGACTGCCACGCGCAGTTGAAGCCGATTCATTTCCGCGAGCCGAGCGTCAACATCGGCATCGACGACATGAAGGGGCGCCTGCCCCATCTGGTGGGCGAATCGCTTCTGAAGACCGCCGGGCTGCGTCCCGGAACGCCGGGCGCACACGCGTTCACCTACCTCGACTTCGAGCAGGCGGCGCGGCGCTACGGCAAGGTCGGCGGCTTTGCGCACCTCGCCACGCTGGTCAAGCAGGTGCGGGCCGGCCGACCGGGCTCGCTGCTGCTGGACGGCGGCGACACCTGGCAAGGTTCGGCGACCTCGCTGTGGACCGAAGCGCAGGACATGGTCGAAGCCTGCAAGCTGCTCGGTGTCGACGTGATGACCGGCCACTGGGAATTCACCTACGGCATGGATCGGGTCAAGGAAATCGTCGAGAAGGATTTCAAGGGCAAGATCGATTTTGTCGCGCAGAATGTCAAGACCACCGATTTCGGTGATCCGGTATTCAAGCCCTACGTGATGCGCGAGATCAACGGCGTCTCGTGTGCCATCGTTGGCCAGGCCTTCCCGTATACGCCGATCGCCAACCCGCGTTATTTCGTCGCCGACTGGAGCTTCGGCATCCAGGACGAAAACATGCAGAAGGTGGTCGACGAAGCCCGTGCCAAGGGCGCCAAGGTGGTGGTGCTGTTGTCGCACAACGGCATGGATGTCGATTTGAAGCTGGCCAGCCGGGTGCGCGGCATCGATGCGATCTTCGGCGGCCATACCCACGACGGCGTGCCGGTGGCGGTGCCGGTTGCGAATGCCGGCGGCAAGACGCTGGTGACCAACGCCGGCAGCAACGGCAAATTTCTCGGCGTGATGGATTTCGATGTCAAGGATGGCAAGGTGGCCGATTTCCGCTACCGCCTGCTGCCGGTGTTCTCGAACCAGCTGCGTGCCGATGCCGAGATGGATGCGTTGATCACCCGCGTGCGCGCGCCCTACGAGGCCAAGCTGGCGGAGAAGCTCGCGGTCACCGACGGCCTGCTCTACCGGCGTGGCAATTTCAACGGCTCGTGGGATCAGCTGATCTGCGACGCGCTGATCGAGGTACAGGGTGCCGAAATCGCCTTCTCGCCGGGTTTCCGCTGGGGCACCAGCCTGTTGTCCGGCGACACCATCACGCGTGAGCTGATGATGGACCAGCTGGCCGTGACCTATCCGTACGCGACGCTATCCGACTTGAGCGGCCAGACCATCAAGACCGTACTGGAAGACGTGGCCGACAATCTGTTCAATCCCGATCCGTATTACCAGCAGGGCGGCGACATGGTGCGGGTCGGCGGCCTGGCCTACACCTGCGATCCGACTCAGCAGATGGGCAGTCGCATCAGCAACATGCGACTGAATGGCAAGGTGGTCGAGGCCGACAAGACCTACAAGGTGGCCGGCTGGGCGCCAGTTGCAGAGGAGGCGCGAACAGCGGGCAACAAGCCGGTGTGGGATGTGGTCGAGAGCTGGCTCAAGTCGCAGGGCGGCCGGGTCAAGCCGCGCAAGCTGAATACGCCGACACTGCTCGGCGTGCAGGGCAACCCTGGTCTGGCCGCACGGTCGACCAAGACCTGACCAGGGCGGACTTGGCCGATCCGGTCAGGTTGATTTGATCGAGCGAAAAAACCCAAGGAGATGAACATGCGTATTCGCAATCTGATGGCCGGCCTGGTGCTCGGCGTCGCGGCGCTCGGCGCCTGGGCCCAGGACACCGTGGCCTATCACATCAACGATACGGCCGAGCAGGCGTTGGGTGGTTTGCGCAATGCCAAGAACCACCTCGATACCGACCCGTCCGCCAAGATCACATTCGTGACCCATGCACAGGGCGTTGACTTTTTGATGATGGATGCCAAGGACAAGAACGGCAACCCCTACGAAATCGCCGTGCAACAGCTTGTTGCCCGAGGCGTGAAATTCGAGGTCTGCGAAATCACGCTGAAAAACCGCAACCTGAAGCGTGAGAAGTTCATCCAGGAAGCCGGATTCACGCCATCGGGCGTGGTCAGGCTGGCGAAGCTGCAGAAGGAAGGCTACGCCTACATCAAGCCCTGATCGACAGAGAAGAGCGGTGCTGTCGATCCGGCGATCAGCAGCCTTCGCGCTGTTGTCTGCTTGTTGCCTGCTGCTGCCGCGGTGGGCGCTTGCCGTGGACGGCGAGCCGCAGCTGAAGGCGATCCCGGTGACCGACAAGGTCTGGTTTGTGCAGGGTGCCGCCGCACTGGGCACGCCGGCGAATCGCAACTTCATCTCGAATGCCGGTTTTGTCGTCACCAGCGAGGGCGTGGTCGTCATCGATGCGCTGGGCTCGCCTGCGCTGGCAAACGAGTTGATTGCCGAGATCCGGCGCATCACGCCGCTGCCAATCCGCGATGTCATCGTCACCCACTTTCACGCTGATCACATCTATGGCCTGCAGGCCTTCAAGGCCATTGGTGCGCGCATCGTCGGCCATCCCGGCGGGCGGATCTACCTGAATTCGGACACGGCACGCTTGCGGTTGCAGGCCAGTCGCGACGAACTGGCACCGTGGATCGACGACAAGACCGAGCTGGTTGTCGCCGACGAGTGGCTGGCAGACGAAGCGAGCACCTGGCAGCGTGGGGACACCGAATTTCGCATCCTGCATGTCGGCCCCGCGCACACGCCGGAGGATCTGGTGGTGCTGGTGAAAGGCAGCGGAGTCCTGTTTGCCGGGGATCTGGTGTTCCGGGGCCGGATCCCGTTTGTCGGGCAGGCCGACAGCCGCAGCTGGATTGCCTCGCTGAGCCGGTTGATCGACCTCGCGCCAGGCATTCTCGTGCCGGGCCACGGACCGGTTTCCCGCATGCCGCTGGAAGACCTCAAGCTGACGCGCGACTACCTGGTCCATCTGCGCCAGAGCATGGGGGACGCCGCCGCCGAGCTGGAGCCGTTCGAGGAGGCCTACAACAAGACCGACTGGTCGCGTTTTGCCCACTTGCCGCTGTTCCGTGCGGCCAATCGCATGAACGCTTACAACACCTACCTGCTGATGGAACAGCAGGGTCGGCGTTGAGCGGCGCGTGATCGCCCGCAACCGCGCCAGGCGAATAGAATGAGTCGGTGAGCAGCGTCGTTTCGGAAGGCATCACCATGGATTCAGATACCAAAAGCAGCGAGGACATGGTCTTTGAATCCGTGGCCGAACTGTTTTCGATCTTGTCGACGCCGATCCGCCTGAAGATCATCAGTGCGGTGTGTCAGGGTGAAAAGAACGTGACCGAACTGTTGGCGCAGATCGACACCACGCAGCCGAACATGTCGCAACACCTGTCGACGCTGTACCGCAGTGGTGTGCTGGCCAAGCGCCGCGAGGGCACGCAGATGTATTACCGTCTGCAAAGTGAACGCGTGGCCACCTTGTGCCGCGCCGTCTGCACACAGGTTGCGATCGAACTTGATCCGCAATCTGAACTCAAATCGACTGAGCGACTGGTTCCGGTCGGCATGCGCTGAGCGTGGGCCGGCTGGTTGCCGGCAAGAAGAAGACCCTTCCGGCGATTTCGGGCGGCCGTTGCAAAGCCGCCTGCGTCCGCCAGGCGCTCATCCCTCATCTCAGGAGATTGCATGCAAGTCTTGTTGAATACCGACCCGAATGTCGACGGCCGCCAGGCCATGAGTGACCATCTGGAAACCGTCGTCAAGGATGCCATGTACCGCTTCGGCGAACACGTGACCCGTGTCGAGGCGCACATCGCCGATGTCAACAGCCACGCCAAGGGCAGTGACGACGATATCCAGTGCACGCTGGAAGCCCGGTTGGCAGGGCTCGAGCCGGTGGTGGTGAAGGACCATGCGGGCAATGCACACCAGGCGATCAACGGCGCGGTTGGCAAGCTTCAGCGAGCCGTGTCGACGACACTGGCCAAACACGACCGCAAACGCCCCGGACCGGGCGCAAACGATCCGCTGGTCGACCCGACGCCCGACATTCCGGTCTGAATCCACGGCGCGCCCGGCTTGGTTCGAGCGCCGCCCAGCGCTTTCGGGAGCGAGCCGGTTCGCAGCCGCTCGCAGCGACGGCCACTTGTTTTCTCGATGCCAGCACCGACATGCTGGCATGAGTCAAACCATGCTGCTGCTCTTCTCTGCGGCCCTTCACGGCTATCTCGGACTTCGGCTGCTGCCGTCGTTGCTGGCGTGGCCGTGGGCCGCGGCCTCGCTGGCGCTGTTGTTGTTGGTCTCCGCAGTCTCGATTCCCGCGGCCTTGCTCGGGCGTCGCCTCGGACATGGGCCGCGCACGCGCATCGCGCTGGCCTGGACCGGCATGCTGGCGATGGGCTGGTTCTCGTCGCTGTTCGTGTTGAGCGTGCTGCGCGATGGCTTGCTGCTGCTGCTGTGGATCCTGTCGTTCGCTGCTGCCGGCTGGTCGTTGGAAGCGTGGGTGGCGCCGAGCGCCTGGCTGGTTCTGGCGCTGGCCTCGATGGTGACTGCGATCGGCGCCTGGAATGCCCGGCGCACGGCGTCGGTGGTCGATATCGACGTGCCGATCGCCGATCTGCCGCAGGCGCTGCACGGTTTCACGATTGCGCAGATCAGCGACCTGCACGTGGGCTCGACGATTCGCGCGGCGTATGTGCATGCGATCGTCGAGCGGGTCAACCGGATCGGTGCCGACATGATCGCGGTGACCGGCGACCTGGTCGACGGCAGCGTGTCCGACCTGACCGCCCACGTTGCGCCGCTGGGCCGACTGACTTCACGTCACGGCACCTTCTTCGTCACCGGCAACCACGAGTACTACAGCGGCGCGCAGGCCTGGATCGTCGAGTTGCGGCGTCTGAACATGCAGGTACTGCTGAACGAACATGTGGTACTGAGACACGATGGCAGCGAGCTGGTGGTGGCCGGTGTCACCGATCACGGCGCCCATCATTTCGATCCGGATCAGCGCAGCGATCCGCACGCCGCAATGGCCGGCTCGCCGCGGGATGCAGCGATGCGCTTGTTGCTCGCGCACCAGCCGCGCGCAGCCGCTCAAGCGGCGGCAGCCGGATTCCAGTTGCAGCTGTCCGGCCATACGCACGGCGGCCAGTTCTGGCCCTGGAACCTGTTCGTGCGGCTGCAACAACCCTTCACCGCCGGCCTGGATCGGCTGCACGAACTGTGGATCTACACCAGCCGCGGAACCGGCTATTGGGGGCCACCGAAACGCTTTGGCGCGCCGTCTGAAATCACCCGATTGAGGCTGGTCCGAGCCAGTTGAATTGACTTATTGGGCAATCGTCCAATAATGGCGGATGGTTCGACCGTCACAAGGCATCGACAAGGGGCTGCTGCGCAGCGGCGTCGCGCTGTACTCGGAGCATGGCTGTGCGGGCCTGTCGGTGCGCAAGGTGGCGCAACACGCCGGTGCGAATCCCGCGATGTTCCACTATCACTTTGCCAACAAGCAGGTGTTTCTGCGCGCGGTGTTGCAGCAGGTCTACGACGATATGTTCGGCCAGCTGATGGCATCGGAAAGCCGGGCCGGGCCCGCAACCGAGCGCCTGCGCGCGACCTTGACCACGCTGGCCCTGTTCATTCGCGAACATCGCGCGATGGTGGCCCGGCTGGTGGTCGATGCGGTCAACGGCGAGCAGGTGGTGCACGAGTTCCTGCGTGCCAATGTGCCGCGCCACCTGGGCCTGCTGATGGCGCTGCTCGAGGAGGCGCAACACGAAGGCTCCCTGCGCGAGACCGCGCCTCTGCAGGGCTTCGCGTTTCTGATGGGGGCGGTGGCAGCGCCGGTGCTGATGGCGTCGGCGGCTGAACATCTGCAGCTCGCCCCGGCGCCGTGGGCCGACCAGCTGCATGGCCAGGTGATTGGCGACGATGCCATCGCCGAGCGCATCGCGCTCGCACTGGAAGCACTGGCCCGGCAGGCCCCGCGCGCCATCAAACGCACGAGATCATGATGACACCTGATGCGCGGCTAGCCTTGCCTTCGCGCGGGCACTTGTCAATTCTCGCGCTGATGACGCTCATTGCGCTGGTCGTGGGCGCTTGCAGCCGCGAACCGGCCGCAATCGGCTGGTCGGGTTATGTGGAAGGCGACTACCTCCAGGTTTCGGCTGCGCTGGCCGGCAGGCTGGAATCGGTGGCGGTGAAGTCGGGCGACCAGGTTGCCGCCGGTGCGCCCTTGTTCAGGCTCGACAACGACAACAGCCGTGCCGCGCTGGCCGAGGCAGATGCCCGGCTGGCGGCGGCGCAGGCACAGGCCGCGAACATCACCAGCGGCAAGCGCAGCGATGAACTGGCGGTTCTGAAAGCGCAGCTGGCTCAGGCCAGGGCACAGGCCTCGCGCGCCGCCACCGAGTTGAAACGCCAGCAGGCGCTGGTGGCGCAGGAGTTCATCTCCCGGTCCCGCCTTGACGACGCGCGCACCGCGGCGCGTCAGGCGCGCGACAAGGTCGGCGAGATCGAAGCTTCGTTGCGCGTGGCGCAACTGCCCGGGCGTCGCGATGAGCAACTCGCCGCACGCGCGAGCACGGCGGCGGCGGAGCAGGTGCGGGCGCAGGCCGAGTGGCGCGCGCAGCAGGGCATCGTCACGTCTCCCGCAGCAGCGCTGGTGGCCGATACCTACTACCGAGCGGGCGAGTTCGTCGCCGCCGGTCAGCCAGTCATCGCCTTGCTGCCGCCGGCCGCGCGAAAGGCACGGTTCTTCGTCGCGCAGAGCGAACTCGGCGGCCTCTCGATCGGTCAGAACGTGTCGATCCGCTGCGACGGTTGCGGCGAGCCTATCCCGGCACAGATCAGCTTCATCTCGCCGAAGGCGGAATACACGCCGCCGGTGATCTATTCGAACGTGCAGCGGGCCAGGCTGGTGTTCATGGTCGAGGCCCGGCCCGGGCCCGGCGATGCGATCCGCCTGCATCCGGGTCAACCGCTCGACGTGTTGCCCCAGGCCCAGGTCAGCGCGGCCAGTCGATGAGCCCTCAAGCCGCCGGGTCCGAAGGCGCCTGGGCGATCGATGTCCGGGGCCTGACCAAGCGGTACGGCGAGCGCGCCGTGGTTGATGGCGTCGACCTGCGACTGCGCCCGGGGCGCATCTGCGGCTTTCTGGGTCCGAACGGCAGCGGCAAGACGACCACGATCCGCATGTTGTGCGGCCTGCTGACGCCCGATGCCGGGGAGGGCAGCTGCCTCGGCCTGGACATCGTCGGCGAACGCCTGCAGATCCGCCGCCAGGTCGGCTACATGACCCAGAGATTCGGCCTGTACGAGGATTTGTCGATCCGTCAGAACCTTGATTTCGTGGCCCGCCTGTTCGAATTACCGCAGCGCAAGCGCCGGGTCGACGAAGCGCTGGACGGGCTGGGGCTGGGCTCGCGTGCCCAGCAACTCGCCGGATCGCTGTCGGGTGGCTGGAAGCAGCGGCTGGCGCTGGCCGCCTGCCTGCTGCACGATCCGCGCCTTTTGCTGCTCGACGAACCGACCGCCGGGGTCGACCCCAAAGCACGCCGCGATTTCTGGGACCAGATTCACCACCTGGCGGCGCGCGGCGTCACGGTGCTGGTATCGACCCACTACATGGACGAGGCCGAACGTTGCCACGAGTTGATCTACATCGCCTATGGCCACATCCTGGCGCGTGGGACCGCCGAGCAGATCATCGAGCAGGCCGGTCTGACGGTGTGGTCGGTGCAGGTCGAGCGGGCGACGCCTGGCGATGATGGATCGGCCGACCGTAACCAGCAGCGCGTGTTGCCCGATCTGATCGATCGCCTGAAGGCAGCGGCGGGCGTCGACAGCGTGGCCGCGTTCGGATCGTCGGTGCACGTGGCCGGCCGCGACCGCCAGGCGATCGAGGCCGCGATCGCACCCTGGCGCGAGCATGCCGATCTGCGCTGGACCGCCACCACCGCCAACCTGGAAGACGTCTTCATCGGCCTGGTGGCGCAGGCCAGCGACAACTACGGCGAGAACGAAGCGAAGTCCACCGGGGCCGGCCGGTGAACCCGCGTTTCAGCCTCGCCCGCATGCTGGCGATCTTCATCAAGGAGTTCCAGCAGATGCTGCGCGACCGGCCGACTTTCGCGATGGCGGTCGGCGTGCCGGTGCTGCAGCTGATGTTGTTCGGTTATGCGATCAATACCGATCCGAAATCCTTGCCGACTGCGGTGGTCAGTGCCGACGCCGGCCCGCTGTCGCGCTCGCTGATCGCCGCGGTTCGCAATACCGGCTATTTCCGCATCACCCACGTCGGCACCAGCGAAGCCGAGGCCGAAGCCCTGCTCGAGGCCGGCGACGTGCAGTTCATGCTGGTGATTCCGAACGGCTTCTCGCGCGCGATGGTGCGTGGTGAACGGCCGGCCTTGCTGGTCAGCGCGGACGCCACCGATCCGGCTGCTGCGGGCAACGCGCTGGCCGCCTTGGCGCAGATCGGACCGGGCAGCCTGGCCGATCTGCGCGGGCCGCTGCAACACCTGCAAGGTGCTCCACCGGCCTTCGAGTGGCGGATTCACCGGCGCTACAACCCGGAAGGGCTGTCGCGCTACAACATCGTGCCGGGGCTGATCGGCACCATCCTGACCATGACCATGGTGATGCTGACCGGTCTGGCGATGACCCGTGAGCGCGAACGCGGCACGATGGAGAACCTGCTCGCGACGCCAGTGCGTCCGGTCGAGGTGATGCTGGGCAAGATCCTGCCCTATGTGGTGATCGGTTACCTGCAGCTCAGTGTGATCCTGGGTGCGGCCTGGCTGCTGTTCGACGTGCCGATGCGCGGCAGTTATGCCTTGCTGATCGCGATGATCGGCGTCTTCATGCTCGCCAACCTGGCGGTCGGGTTCACCTTCTCGACCTTGGCACGCAATCAGCTGCAGGCGCTGCAGGCCACTTTCTTCTTCTTCCTGCCGTCGTTGCTGCTGTCGGGCTTCATGTTTCCGTTTCGCGGCATGCCCGGCTGGGCCCAGGCGCTGGGCGAGGTGTTGCCGCTAACCCATTTTCTGCGGATCGTCCGCGGCATCATGCTCAAAGGTAATGGCGCAGCGGAACTGCTGCCGGAGCTCTGGCCGATGCTGCTGTTCCTGCTGGTGGCCGGTGGCATCGCAATGGCACGCTATCGGCAGACGCTGGACTGACCGCGGAACCTGCCGTGAAGGCGGGCTCAAGCGTCAGACGGTCACACTGTCAGACAGCTGGGGCGGGAGCCTGGCCGTCGTCGTCCGTGGGAACGACCGGCGGGATCGGCCCCTGATCGGGTTCGACAGGATGCAGCCCGGGATCGGGCTCGCCGGGCTGATCATTGCCCGGGTGATGCGGCTTGTGCGGAACGTGGGTCGCCATGTGCTGCTCGCGGTCAGACGGGTTTGATCTTCGACGCGCGTCCGATCGCGGCGCGCGCTTCGAGTTCACTGTTCAACGACACCTCCAGCGGCGCCCGGCACAGGCCCGCCTGCTGATAGCGCAGGTTCTCGTACAGGTCGGAGGTGGCCGGGAACATGCGCAGCACCATCTCAAGCGTGTCATCCGCATCCAGGCGGCCGAGTTCATCGACCAGGTGGCGGACCACCGATTGATATTGATCGGCGCCGCCCGCCTTGACATCGACTTCCAGGCGTTCGAGCAGGCCGGCCAGCGTGACGACCACCCGCATACGCTCGGGAAGCTGAATCGTTCGTTCTGTCTGCATAGGTGTCTGAGCCAGATGGTGGGAACAGGTTCCCGATGGCTTGGAAGATGGGGATGATTGCGGCCAACTCAAGCGCCGCCTGCATCCACCCGAGCCATCAGCGAACGCGATCGCTTCCGGTATCAGCGCGAGTGCGACGACCAGTCCGGCCAGCAGGTCGCCGCGGATGGCCGCCAGCTGTTTCGGGGCGGAGGATGTCGGTGGTCATGGGTGCTCGCTGTGCAGGCTGCGCGGCGCAAAGGGGTGGGCGGTGGCGGCTGTGCGGGCGCCAGCGATGACCAAGGTCGCCCGAGGACCGATCGCCGGTGAAAGCAAGCACAGCATGCCTGCACGGACATGCTGCAGTGCAACACTCTAACCCCCGCTGCGGGGCCGCCGGTGGACATCGTCCTACGGGGATTTGCGGCCATTTCCCGTCGCTTGATCCAAGCGCGACAGTCACAATCTGAAACGCATGAAGCAACATACTGAACGCGCCGCGCGGGAAGAGGATGGGTGCGGCGGTCGCGGGATTTTTTTCTCGATCCAGTCCAAAAGAAGTCGAATCCAATGACCCATGTGCTGATCGTCGATGATGAAGTCGACTCGGCAGAATCGCTGAAGTTGTTGATTGCTGACGCCGACTTCACGGTCGCCGTGGCGCACAACTTGCGAGATGCCAGGCGGCAGATTGCCTTGCAGCAGCCGGAAATCGTGTTGCTCGATCTCCAGTTGCCCGATGGCAGCGGGATGGATCTGTTCTCTGATCCGCAGTTGCTCGCCAGTTCCGAAGTGGTGTTGATTACCGGACACGCCAGCCTGGAGACCTCGATCCAGGCGCTGCGCCTGGGAGCGGCCGACTATCTGATAAAGCCGATCAATGCCCGACACCTGCACGCGGTATTGTCACGCTTCACCAAGCCGGGCGAGTTGAAGGCCGAGATCCAGGTGATCAGCGCGAATGTGGCGCCGGACGGCCACTTCGGCCATCTGTGGGGCCGCGACGAGGCGATGCAGCTGGTCTACGAACAGATTGCCCGGGTCGCCGGAACGGGCGTCACGGTGTTCATCACCGGCGAGAGCGGAACCGGCAAGGAACTGGTGGCGCAGACCGTGCACGACCTCAGCCGCAGGCGGCATCGGCCTTTCCTGGCGGTCAATTGCGGTGCCATTTCACCGAACCTGATCGAGAGCGAGATCTTCGGTCACGAGAAAGGCAGCTTCACCGGCGCCGACCGCCAGCACCAGGGATTTTTCGAGCGCGCCAGTGGTGGCACGCTGTTCCTGGACGAGATCACCGAGATGCCGGTCGAGTTGCAGGTCAAGTTGCTGCGGGTGCTCGAGACCGGCCGCTTCATGCGCGTCGGCTCCACCCAGGCCCAGGATGCCGATGTGCGCATGATTGCGGCCACCAATCGCGGGCCGTCCGAGGCGGTTGCGTCCGGCAAGTTGCGCGAAGACCTGATGTACAGGCTCAATGTCTTCCCGGTCGACCTGCCCCCGCTGCGTGAACGCTTGGGCGATGTCGCACTGCTGGCCGACCAGTTCCTGCGTGCGTTCGCCAAGCAGGAGGGCGTGAGCAAGCGCTTCACGCCGCGGGCGCTCGAGCAGATGACCCGCTATTTGTGGCCGGGCAACGTGCGTGAACTGCGCAATGTCGTGCAACGGGCCTATGTGATGGCGCCCGACGACGTCATCGACGAATGCTGCTTGCCCAGGGCAGCGGTTGCGGCCGGCGGCTTTGCCACCGCCACCGCCGCCGCCCCAGCGTCGTCCGGCAATGGGGTCCTGCACGGTACAACCCACTCCGGCGCCGCGCAAGGTGATCAGCTCACCTTGCCGATCGGCTGCTCGATGGCAGACGCCGAAAAGCAGCTGATCCTGGCCACCTTGCGCCATTTCAGGCATCACAAGGAGCGCACCGCGGCGACGCTCGGGATCAGTCTGAAGACCTTGTACAACCGGCTCAAGGAATATGCCGCGCACGAGGCGCGTGCCGACGATCAGGACTTCAGGATGGTCGATGAACGGCAGCGAGACGGCGTCAGCAGCTGAGTTGCACTGGGCGAGTGATGCCGAACCCGGCGTGCGCCGGCTGCGCCACGGGCGTCACTTCCGTTATGTGATGAAGCAGCGCTGGCTGAAATCCCCTCGGCCGGTCTCTGGCCTGCGGGTCGGGGAACGACGCCTGCTGGGCCTGTTGTCGCCACGACGGCGGCGCCCGGCTGGAGATTGAAGGCGGATCTCGTCGGCGCCCTCAGGCGGCCGACAGCATGCTGCGCTGTGACGGTGTAGACGGGCCGCGGCGATGCAGCAAGCGTTTGTCGATCCGATCCAATGTGTGAAACAGCATGAAGGGTTTGTGCCAGATCTCGCAAAACCCGGTGCCGCGTTTGTCGAATGTCTGATCCGATGTGACGGCAATCGCCGGCACATCCTTGCAGTTCGGCAAACGCCGCAACTGCTTCAGCAGGTCCGCTCCATGGCAATCCGGCAAATGCAGATCGAGCAGAAGCAACGCCGGTGACAGCATGGCTGCGACATCCAGGGCTTCCTCACCACGGGTGGCAATGGACAGGTCCAGCGTCGGGCGGTAGTTGAATAGCGCCCGCATCATCAGCACGTTGAGCGGTTCGTCCTCGACATACAGCACCGAACGCGTGTCTTGTTGAGCTTCCTCGAATGGCATGGCGTCTCTCCCGGGTGTTGTTCATCCTGATGCAGCAATCGGCGTTCCTGAAAAGTCTGCAATCTGGCACCTGGTATGGGCGGCACGTGGTTTGCTTTTACTGGTTGTACTGGTTGATCTTCGCGCTGTTCTACACGCTCATGCCCGCATCGATTCCCTGCCCGACCTTGCGTTGGCCCGACGGCAAAGGCTGTGTACTCGCCGGTTTTCTGCGCGCTGCGGACGCCGAGATGGCCGGCCTCGCGCTGGCCGATCGGGGCCAGGACATGGCTGGCGTTCACTGCTGCAGCGACCGTGAATGGCCGCTGCACATGGGCGACGGCTCGGTCCAGCCACCGCTTCGACGCGATTGGCACTGGTTGATGATTCCGGTCGATGCCGACGAGGTGGCGATCGTCCGCGAGTATTTGCAGGCCTGCGGCGCCGTGAACGTGAACTACCGCAAGAACTGCAGCAAAGGCGAGCTTCGAGAGGCCCGCGCCGAGCTGGCTCGAGTCATGGAACGATCGAAGCGGGATGTCGTGGACGAACCAGAACTGGCTGGCGTCACGATCGCCGAATTTCATCCGCTGTCGTGGCAGGCATGGACCCGGGGTTTAGCCGGAGCGAACCAGACGCGAATCCGACCTCGGTCACCGGCAGCGTCGGCGCGATTTGACAGCTGCGCCGATTGATGCAAGTCTGGGCGCCCGCCCGCTGCGCAGTATCCAAGCCATGAAACAGTCCCGCGAACAAAGTGACAGTCTCGGCTCGGTCGAGGTCCAGGCCGGTGCCTTGTGGGGTCCGCAAACCCAGCGCGCGGTTGCCAATTTTGCGATCGGCGGCGAGGTCATGCCGCTCGAGCTGATCCATGCGCTGGCCCGCATCAAGGGTTGTTGTGCGGTCGTCAATGGCCGGCTCGGCCGCATCGAGCCGGTGCTGGCAGCGGCCATCGACGAGGGGGCGCAGCAGGTCTGCGAGGGTGGCCACGATGCGCAGTTTCCGCTTTCGGTCTGGCAATCGGGTTCCGGCACGCAAAGCCACATGAATGTCAACGAGGTGCTGGCGACGCTGGCTTCGCAGCGGCTCGACGGGCGCAGCGTGCATCCGAACGACGATGTCAACCTGGGCCAGTCGTCGAACGACATGGTTCCCAGCGCGATGCATCTGGCGGCGCTCACTGCGCTTCACGACAAATTGTTTCCCGCGCTGGAGGGCCTGTGCAGTACGCTGGCGGGGCTGTCCGCTCGCTACGACACCGTCATCAAGCTGGGCCGCACCCATCTGCAGGATGCGGTGCCGCTGACGGTCGGGCAGGAGATCGGTGCATGGCGCAGCCAGCTGCTGCTGTCCAGGGCTGCGCTCGGCGCCAGCCTGCCGGCGCTGCTGGGGCTGGC
>JANNNE010000282.1:0-11202 GCA_031398385.1 Ideonella sp. | reverse complement strand
TAGCCGACGGTGCATTTGCGCCATTGCCGGTTCCAGCTGAACAGGCCGGCGCTGCCGATCAGGCCTTCGCGCGTTTTCAGCTCGAGCCCCCAACGCGTGCCGGGATTCATCAGCTCGCGCCAACCGGCAAAGCTGCGGATCAGCATCAGCGCCGCGGTCTGGTCAACCAGCGGATCACTGCCGAACCAGCGCATCACCTGGGGGTTGCCCTGGATCGCGAATATGGCTGGTGCGTCGTCGTCGACGATCTCGCGCAGCCAGAGGCGCTCGGTTGCGATGATCGGAAAAGCCGTCAGATCAGCCATCGGGAATCGCTGGCGGATTCGGCTTCGGCGGCGAGCCCTGTTCAGACCCCGACCGAATCGAAACCGGCGTAGGTGTCGCGCAGCCAGACCTTGACCCGCTGGCGGTCCATCATGCCCAGCCCGGTAATCTGCTTGTCGGCCGACTGGCTGGCGGCCCAGAAACTGCTGCTGGTGGCGTCGATCTTCTGCATCACCGCGTCGTTCAGGTGCTTGACGGACATCATCCTGGCACCCAGCGCCTGCGCCTTTTCGAAGGCCGGCGATTCGTCGAGCAGCCGAAAGTCGTCGCCGCGCAGCTGGTTGCGTACCAGCACGTGAGCGACCCGATTGCCAAAGGCGCCGAGCAATTTTCCGAGCAGATCGACCGAATCGCGACCGCTGTCCATCACGTGCCAGTAGCTCAGGCCGATGTCGTTGTCGGCCGCCACCTCGAGCACACCGGATTCGTCGATCCAGCGTTGCAGCGGCTCGTGGGTCTGGGCCGCCAGATCGACCAGAATGCGCCGGTCGGGCTCTTCGGTGGCCGCCTCGATGATGTGATCGAGCATTTCATAACGGTCGACATGCACCGGTGACGCGTAGCCGGCATAGAACCGCATCAAGGCGCCGTGCGAGCGGTCGGTGTCGAAGCCCAGGAACGGGATCGATCGATCGATCATGTACTGCGCGAGCAACCGGGCGACAAGGGATTTGCCGACTCCGCCCTTTTCTCCGCCGATCAGGTGGATTCGTGCCATCGTGGCTCCCTTCAATGATTTGTTGGCCAGGACCGGATTGGTGCAAATTGCGTGCCGACGCTGCGGCGCAGAGGATCGTGTTGTGGACGATATCGCGAACCTGGCGACCCGGTTTTTTCGTCGTCAGCTGGCAGGCGGTTCGAGTCGGGGCGGGCCCGAGTCGACCGCTTCGTGATTCGGACGAAAGGTATCCGCATAGGTGAAATAAAGCGAGGCGTAAAACGCGGTCGAGAACATCAGCCCGGCCGGCATCGCAGCCAGGGCCAGCAAGCGTGGCTCGCCGAGCAGCGCCACCAGGGTGTTGGCCAGCACCGAAAACAGCAGCACCAGCAGCAACCAGCCCAGCGCGTAGATGGTCAGTGCGCCCTTGTTTCGCCAGCACGCCAGGCTGCTGATGAACAGCGACTGGGCCACACTCTGGCCCTGCCAGTGAATCAGTGCCGGCGCATGCCAGAAGGGCAGCGCAATCAGCGAGGTCAGCGTCAGGCGCAGCGCCATGCCCCAGAACAGCCGCGAATCGGCCAGCATGCCGCTCAGAGCTTCCGGCGAAATCGCCTGGTCGCTGACGACCGCCGCCTGCAAGGCCTCGAGGCGGCCGTCGTCGATGGCGTCGCTGATGAGCATCACGACGATGTTGGCCGCGGCATAACTGGCCAGCAGGATCAGCATCGCCTTGCGCCGGTCGGCGGGGCCCTGCAGACCCTCGGCAAATACGCGCGGGCCGGCACGGCGGCCGTCCAGGCTGTTGCGCGAAGCGATCATGAAGCCCAGCGAAACCAGCGGCAACGCCATCAGCAACAGCAGCACCCCGATGCCCGGGATCATCAGCAGCAGCAAGGCGCCGAACAGGAACGAGGCGAACAAGAAGGTGGTGGCCAGCGGCTGGCTCAGGTAGATCTGGAAGCCGCGCCGGACCCATACGAAACCCTGACGGGCAGGAACTTGATGCAGTTGCATGTTCAGTCGCGCTCGAAATGCCAGGGCGCATCGATCCGGCAGCGCAGAACGCGCTCGAAATGATCGGGGTCGTGAGCCTGCAGCATGCTGGCATCGCGCGGCAGATGCAGGTCCCACAGGCGGGAGATCCAGAAGCGCAGCGCGGCGCCCCGCATCGTGGCCGGCAGCAGCCGGATCTCGTTGGGCGACAGCTGGCGCACCGAATCGTAGGCGGCGACGAAAGCCTGCGCTCGCTCCTCGACCAAGACGCCGGTCGCGAGGTCGATGCACCAGTCGTTCAGGGCCACCGCCATATCGAAGATGAACCGGTCGATGCCGGCAAAGTAGAAGTCGAAGAAGCCGCCCAGTGTGTCGTGCCCGTCGGCGTCGTCGAACATCACGTTGTCGCGGAACAGGTCGGCGTGAATCGGCCCGGCCGGTGCAGCCGCGTAGGCGGGTGATGCCGCAACCTGCTGCTGGAACTGCAGTTCCGATTCGATTAGCTCGCGTTGCAAGGCGTCGAGAAACGGCACCACCACCGGCACCGTTTCGATCCACCAGGCCAGACCGCGCAAATTCGGTTGCGCCATCTTGAAATCGAGCCCTGCCAGGTGCATGCGGGCCAGCATCTCGCCGACCACCGCCGTATGCCGGGCGTCCGGCGCAAGGTGGTGGCCACCGGGCAGCCGATTCACCAGTGCCGCGGGTTTGCCCAGCAGTTCGTGGAGGATGCGGCCTTGCGCGTCGGCCTGCGGATCGGGTACCGGTATGCCGTGTCCGGCCAGATGCTTCATCAGGTGCAGGTAGAACGGCAGTTGCTCGAAACTCAGGCGCTCGAACAGCGTCAGCACATAGTGCCCGCGGGTCGTGTCGGCGAAATAGTTGGTGTTCTCGATGCCGCCCGGGCAGCCGCGCAGCGCGGTCAGCTCGCCGATATCCAGGCGTTCGACGAAGGCATGCGCGGTGTCGAACGGCACCTCGGTGAAGACGGCCATCAGCTCGGCAGGGCGGCTCAGAACGACATCACGCGCCAGACCCGCTTGCCGGCAGCGCCGCGCGATCCGGTCAGGCCGTCGGATACATCGCGCGAGCCGTCTTCGGTGATGATTTCATACGGCCGGGTCGGTCCGACCTTCGGTGTGACCGAGATGCGCACGGTATTGCCGCGCACCTTCAGTTCCTCGATCTTCGAGCCTTCATCCTCGATCACCTTGCGCTGGATATTCGGCTCCGCGCGCGCTTCGGCGGGTGTCGGCGGCGTCTGGTCGGGCGGCGGTGTCTGCGCCAGGATCGGCCCGGCGACAAGAGCCAGGAGGAGGGGAGTCAGGCGCGTCATGGAGTGCATTTTATCGGTGCCGGTGGCTGGCCCGGCATGCGAGCGTGCAAGCCGACGGTTGTGGGCTATTTTGCCCCTTGTCGATGGTGCTGCGGACAGAATCGGCAAAGCCCGCACAATGACCCCATGAGTGACCCATCTCAAGCCCGAACGCTGCTGCTGGTCGACGGCTCCAGCTACCTCTACCGCGCTTATCACGCGCTGCCGAACCTGCGCGGCCCGGGCGGCGTGCCGACCGGCGCGCTGCACGGCATGGTGGCGATGCTGCAGAAGCTGCGTGAGCAGTTTCCGGCCGACCATGCGGCCTGTATATTCGACGCCAAGGGCCTGACCTTCCGCGACGACTGGTATCCGCAATACAAGGCCAATCGCTCGCCGATGCCCGAGGATCTGGTGGCGCAGATCGCACCGATCCACGAGGTGGTGGCGCTGCTCGGCTGGCCGGTGCTCGAAGTGCCGGGCGTCGAAGCCGACGACGTGATCGGCACGTTGTGCCGGGTGGCTGCCGGGCAAGGGCATTCGGTCGTCGTCTCGACCGGCGACAAGGATCTGGCGCAGCTGGTCACGCCGCGGGTGACCTTGATCAATACCATGAGCAACGAGCGGCTCGACGAGGTCGGCGTGCAGGCCAAGTTCGGCGTTCCGCCGGGGCGCATCGTCGACTATCTGAGCCTGATGGGCGATACCGTCGACAACATCCCCGGGGTGGCCAAGGTCGGCCCGAAGACAGCCGCCAAATGGATCGCCGAACACGGCTCGCTGGATGGCGTGATCGCCGCCGCCGCGGGCATCAAGGGGGCAGTGGGCGACAACCTGCGCCAGGTGCTCGACTGGTTGCCGACCGGCCGCAAGCTGGTCACCGTCAAGACCGATTGCGATCTGGCTGCGCAGATTGCCGGCTGGCCGGCGGTCGATGCGCTGGCCTGGCGGGTCGTCGATACGCCGGCTCTGCTCGACTTTTACGACCGGCACGGTTTCCGGTCGATGCGACGCGAACTCGAAAAGCAGGGGCCGTCGGCGGGTGACGGCGAGCCCGTACCCTCGACCGAGGCGTCGGCGCCGCCCGCAGCACCGATCGAGCGGCAATTCGAGGCGGTGACGAGCGTCGACCGGCTGGCGGCCTGGGTCGACAAGATCGCCCACGCAGCGCTCACCGCGATCGATACCGAAACCGATTCGCTGGATGCGATGCAGGCCCGGCTGGTCGGCATCTCGCTGAGCGTGGCGCCAGGCGAGGCGGCCTACATTCCGATCGCCCATGACTATGCCGGTGCGCCGGAGCAGTTGACGCAGGAGCTCGTGTTGTCGCAGCTGAGAACCTGGCTCGAGAATCCGTCCGCCGCGAAACTGGGGCAGAACGTCAAATATGACCTTCACGTCTTCGCCAATGCCGGCATCCAGGTTCGCGGCTACCTGCACGACACCATGTTGCAGAGCTACGTGCTCGAAGCGCACAAGCCGCACGGCCTGGAAAGCCTGGCCGAGCGACACCTCGGAAGACGCGGCCTGAGTTACGAAGACCTGTGTGGCAAGGGCGCCCAGCAGATCCCGTTCGGCCAGGTCGACGTCGAGCGGGCGTCCGAGTATTCGTGCGAGGACAGCGAGATGTGCCTGCACGTGCACCAGACGCTGTGGCCGCAGCTTGAGTCGACACCTGCGTTGCGCGACCTGTACCGCAACATCGAGATGCCGGCGGCGATGATCCTGCAGCGCATCGAGCGCCACGGGGTGTTGATCGATCCGCAGGTGCTGGCCGCGCAAAGTCAGCAACTCGGCGAACGCATGGTCAAGCTCGAGCAGGAGGCCTACGCGCTGGCCGGCCAGCCGTTCAACATGGGCTCGCCGAAGCAGATCGGCGAGGTGCTGTTCAAGCAGCTGGGTCTGCCGGTCAAGAAGAAGACGGCGTCCGGCGCGCCATCAACCGATGAAGAAGTGCTGGCCGAACTGGCTGCCGACTATCCCTTGCCGGCCAAGCTGCTCGAACACCGCTCGTTGGCCAAGCTGAAAGGCACCTACACCGACAAGCTGCCGCTGATGGTGAATCCGGCGACAGGTCGGGTTCATACCAACTATGCGCAGGCGGTTGCGGTGACCGGGCGGCTCGCCAGCAACGATCCGAACCTGCAGAACATTCCGATCCGCACCGTCGAAGGACGGCGAGTCCGGGAAGCCTTCATCGCCCCACCGCGGCACCAGATCGTCAGTGCCGACTATTCGCAGATCGAATTGCGCATCATGGCGCACATCAGCGAGGATCCGGGCCTGCTGCGTGCCTTCGAAGACGGCATGGACGTGCACCGCGCAACTGCCAGCGAGGTGTTCTCGGTCGCGCCCGAGGCGGTCAGCAGCGAGCAGCGCCGTTATGCCAAGACCATCAATTTTGGCCTGATCTATGGCATGGGGGCATTCGGCCTGGCGCAAAGCCTCAGTATCGAGCGCGGCGCGGCAGCCATCTACATCGAGCGCTATTTCCAGCGCTTTGCCGGTGTCAAGCAGTACATGGAGGAAACCCGGGCCTTTGCGCGTGCGCACGGTTATGTCGAGACCATGTTCGGGCGTCGCATCTATCTGCCCGAAATCAACGGTGGCAGCGGCCCGCGCAAAAGCGGCGCCGAGCGCCAGGCCATCAACGCGCCGATGCAGGGTTCGGCGGCCGATCTGATCAAGCTGGCCATGATTGCCCTGCAAGCGGCGATCGACAATGAGCAGCGCGCGACCCGGATCGTCATGCAGGTGCACGACGAACTGGTCTGCGAGGTACCCGAGCACGAACTCGGGTGGGCTCGCGAGGCGATCCCGCGCCTGATGGCATCGGTCGCGAGCCTGAAGGTGCCACTGCTGGCCGAGGTCGGCGTGGGCGCCAACTGGGATCAGGCTCACTGATCCGCCTGTCGTGCGACGACGGCATGCGGCCTCATCCTTTGCGGTCGGCGTGGAAGCGTGTTTCAATGCTGGCCGATATCCACTCGCGCCATCGAGTTCCTTGTCTTCAGCCTTCGCAGGCCGGTCTGGCGCTTCATCTGAATGAAGGTTCTCGAATTTGCGGGTCGCTGGCTGTCACCGGTGCGTGAAGCGCCGGATGGCATCCCTGTCAACCCGCGGACCTCGTGGTTCGGACTGATCTGGGTTCCGCTGGCGGCGTTGGCAATCGGGCTGGCGTGGGTGATGAGTCCGCTCAACCAGCAGATGTCGACCAGCTTGTACGACATCAGTGTGCGAACCGTCGCGCGGCAGGCGCATTTCGACGACGTTGTCGTGATCGATATCGATGATGCCTCGTTGCGGGATCTGCGCCCCCGTCTGGGTGGCTGGCCGTATTCGCGCGACACCTTCGCCTTGCTGATCAGTTTTCTGCGCGAGGTCGGGGCCGGCCCGATCGCACTCAACCTGGTGTTTTCAGAGCCGCGGGAGGGCGATGATGTGCTCGCAAATTCGCTGGCTGCGCGTCCGGATGTGGTGCTGGCCGCCGTCGGTCAACCCAGCGGGGGAGAACTGGCGCCGCAGCCCTCCGATCCGCTTCGGCGTCGGGTGGCATTGAATTCGGCGGGCGGGCTGCCGTCGGCGCGCTGGGCCGAAATCGTGATGCCTGACAACCAGCTGTTGTCGGCCCTCTCGCAGGCCGGCGTCGTCGGGGCGGTCGGCGTCGTCACCGCGCAGCTCGATGACGACGGGATGCTGCGACGCCTGTCCCTGCTTCACGAGGCCGACGGACTGGTCTATCCGTCGATGGCGCTGGCGCCCAGGTTGCTCGCGAAGGCGGGCAGCATGGATCGCCTGGCGCGCGAGACCGATGCGGTCTCGCACGGGCCGCAACGCTGGCCGATCAACGCGGCGGGCCAGGTGACGCTGATCCTGCCCAGCAACCGCGACGCCGTGCCGCGGCTGGCCTTCAGCAATGTGATGGAAGCTGCGCTCGGAATCAGGGATCGAGCCGACCTGCGGGCGCTGCTGAAGGGACGCACGGTCTTCATCGGCAGCAGCGCCTTTCTGGCCGACGACGTGCTGACCCCGTTCGGCCGCATTTCGGGTACTGCGCTGCTGGCATGCTCGCACGCCGCACTCGAACGCAGCCTGGTGCTCGCGCCCCCGAAACCCTGGGTTGCGGCCGGTTTTGCTGCCATCGCGTTGTCGCCCAGCATGTTGTTGTGGCTGCGCCGTCGACCGATGTTTCGCGACGACTCTCTGGCTTCGTTGGCCGCCCTGGTGCTGGTGTTGGCGGGCGGGCTGGCGACCCTCGCTCGTGGCCGGATCGAAGTCGAACTGTTGCTGCCGCTGGTGATCGTGGCGGCCGGGTTCCTGATCGCGTCGTTGCTGCAGCTGCGCTGGTCCGGCATCGTGAATCGCCGACTGCGGATCGAGCACGCGATGGCTGAAGCCGCCAATCAGGCGAAGACCGAGTTCCTGGCCAATGTGAGTCATGAAATCCGCACCCCGATGAACGCCTTGCTCGGGGTTGCCGAACTGCTGCAGCGTACCCCGCTGAACGAGGAGCAGCAGCGCTACGTGGCGGTTTTTCAACGGTCGGGCCAGACCCTGTTCGAATTGATCAACGACCAGCTCGACCTGTCGAAGATCGAGGCTGGTCGGCTCGATCTGTCGCACGGACCCTTTTCACTCGCGCGGCTGCTTGCCGATCAACAGGTGTTGCTGAAGACGCGCGCGATCGGCAAGGGTCTGGAGCTCAGATGGACTGTGCTCGGCGAAGTGCCCGACGCCGTCATCGGCGACCGCCGTCGGCTGGAGCAAGTGCTGACCAACCTGGTTGGCAATGCAATCAAATTCACGGCGGCCGGTTTCGTCTCGGTCGAGGTGTCGCAGACCGCAGCGGGCACTCGCTTCGAGGTCACCGATACCGGGATCGGCATCGGCGCCGATCAGCATCTCCGGATCTTTCAGCCGTTCATACAAGCCGACGGCAGCACGACGCGCCAGTACGGCGGAACCGGCCTCGGATTGTCGATCGCCAACGGCCTGGTTCGGCGCATGGGCGGCACGATCAGCGTGCGCAGCGAGCCGGACAAGGGCTCGACATTCGCCTTCTGTATTCCGCTGGCTCGCGCCGAGTCGGCAGACGGCCCGGGATTGCGCAGCCTGACGCCGAACTGGCAGCCCGAGACCCGGCTGCCGACGGTTCGGACGTCGGCCCACCAAAGAAAGCCGATTCGCATCCTGCTGACAGAAGACAACGAGGTCAATGTGCTGCTGGTCGAATCGATGCTGCGAGACGCCGACTGCACGCTCGACGTGGCAACCAACGGTGAAACCGCGCTGGCCAAATTCTATGGTGGAGACTACGACCTGATCCTGATGGACATACAGATGCCGGGCATCGATGGTCACCAGACGACGCGCGAGATTCGCCGGATCGAAGCGGCGGAGCGCCGCCGCCCGGTGACCGTGATCGCGTTGACCGCGCATGCGTTCGAACGCGATGTCCAGCGCAGCCTGGAGGCCGGTTGCAACCAGCACCTGACCAAGCCGGTTTCGCGCGATGCACTGCTGGCGGCGATCGAGATCCATCGCGACAACGCTGCAGCGAAGGCCGAGGCCGGCGTCGAACGCGCCTGACTCGAAAAAGAAGCGCTCCCCGCTCGCCGTTCTCAGGCGCGCAGATCGTGGGTCTTGGGATGGCGCTCCATGTAGTCGCGCACATAGCTGCAGATCGGGTCGATCCGCAAGCCGGCATTTCGCGCATGGCGCAGCGCAGCCTCGACCAGCGCGGCAGCGATACCGCGGCCGCTCAGGCTGGGATCGACGGCGGTGTGCACCATCCGCATCACGCCGTCGCTCAATCGATAGTCGGCCACGCACAGGTGGCCGTCGATTTCGGCGACAAAGCGCTGCTGATCCGGCTCGTGCCTGACCAGCTTCGAATCGATCGAGGGTTTGCTCATGCCTGAAATTCTATGTGCCGCTACCTACCCCTGGAACCGGTGCAAGGGCAGCAGCTGGATCTCGATCGAGCGCTGGTCGTCGCCGACCCAGACCGCACCGTCCTGGACCGTGACCTGCAGCTGCATGCCGCGCTGCGCCAATCCACCAAGGGCGGCGCTCTGCTCGGCCGGCAGGTGCCAGACGTTGAGGTTGCGTGCGCGTGCCACCTTGCCGGCGATACCGCCCCACCACAGCGCGGTGCCCGAGCTGTAGGCGATCACGCTCACCCGCTCGGCACGCCCGCACGCCTTCATGATGCGACGGTCGTCCGGTTGGCCGATATCGATCCAGTGGACGATCAGGCCGGTCAGATCGCGTTGCCATAAGTCGGGTTCGTCGTTGTCCCACAGGCTCTTGGCCAGTTCGAGCTGGCCACGCGTATCTTCCTTCGGCAGGTTCAGCGCCAGCGCGAGCAGCCGAACCATCATCCGCTCGTCAGTCTCGGACGGGTGTCGGGCAATCGTCACGTTGTGATCGGCATAGAACGCGCGATCCATGTCGGCGATCTGCAGGCTGGCCTTGTGAATGGTGGCTTTGAGCGCCATGGGAAAAGTCCGGGTGATGGACGGGTCCTTGCGTCCGGGATCGAGGGGCTGCGACAATCGCTGCTTCCGATTCTCGCCTGCCGGCATCCCGATGTCCCTCAAGAAATTCGACCTCGCCAAGAACCTCGGTAAAAAGCTCGAGGGGCAGCGCAAGGGTTCGGCGATTCCGGGCCGCTTCGGCGACGCATCTGCGAACCTGGTTGATCGCCGCGAGCAACGCCGACGCGATGCCGCCGCCGGACTGGTGCCGTTTGCCTGCAAGTTGCCGGTGGATCTGGTCGATGCGCTGCGGGAGCGCTCGATCGAGCACCCGGCGGGTTTGAGTTCGATGGTCGAAGAGTTGCTTCGACTGGCACTCGATCGACGCAAGCCGTAGTTGATAGCTGGTTTGGAGGCGCGGCGCGAAGCTTGCCAATAGAAAAGGCCGCTCTGCGAGCGGCCGGCTGGCTTGCTGGCAGCGAGGTTCAAGCCCTCGCCACGGTACGGTCGATTACTTTTTCTCGGTCTTCTTGCTTGTCGCGCTTTTCTCCGGACCGTCGGCTGCCACGCCCGGTTTCTGGGTTTGCTTGACAGTGTCATCGACTTTCGGCCCGCTGGCTGCGTTCATCGGCGCCGGCATCGTTCCCGAACTGGGCTTTTGCGTCTGCGTGACGACATCGTCAACCTTCGGCGTTACCGCCGGAGTTGCCGCCTTGGGCATCATGCCGGAACTGGGCTTTTGGGTTTGCTTGACCGTGTCGTCGACCTTTGGCTGGGCGTTCACAATGCCGAAGCCGGCGATGAGGGCGATTGCTGCCACAGTCTTGATGAACTTGTTCATGTTTGCTCCTACTTGCTTGGATCGATGGATTCCTCGTTTTGAATCCGCTCCCGACGTTTATCGGACGGGTCAATCTTGAGCCAGCGGCCTGAGTCGGCGTGTCGGGCGACATCGCCAAAGGCCGTAGGACAGCATGCGCGATACCCTAACGTGTGGTCGCTGCGACCGTCTGCGTCCCGATTCCGAATACGTCCTGAATTGAACGCTGTTCGGGGAGGATGTAGACCAGCGCTCGGTATTCGGCGAATATCGGCTTGATCGTCGATTCGTAGAACGCGACCGGAACATTCACGCAGCCGTACGAGATGCGGTTGTCGGTGGTGTTCGGCGTCGCGAGCCGTTGCAGGCGCTGCTCGGTCGGCACCTCGTTGATCACTCGGTGCATCGACAAGGCCGCGTCGTAGTCGATCCAGATCACGTCGACACCTTTGGCATTGCGTCCGCGCTCGGCGATGAATCGGCCGGCCGGGGTGGTGCGTTCGTGTTCCTTCACGTCGGCAATCGCCTTTTCGCCGATGCCCGGCACGCTCGCATCGCCAGACGCCGAGCCGAGCAGTACCGGCGAACTGGCTCGCAGGGCGCCGTCGCC
>JANNNE010000362.1:0-2291 GCA_031398385.1 Ideonella sp. | reverse complement strand
CCAGCCTGATCATGATGGCCTTCGCCGGCACCGGAACGATCTTCCTCGGCATGGCGTCGCTGTCGACCATCATCAAGCGCGATCTGAGCTCGATGGGCAAATTCCTGTTCATCGGCGCGATCATGCTGCTGGTGGCCGGTCTCGCGAACTTCTTCATCCAGTCGAGCGCACTGATGATCACGCTGGCGGTGCTGGCGATTGGCATCTTCTCGGCCTTCATCCTGTACGACCTGAAGCGCGTCAAGGACGGCCAGGAAACCAACTACATCACCGCCACGCTGGGCGTCTACCTGAGCCTGTACAACGTGTTCCAGTCGCTGCTGATGCTGTTCGGCATCATGGGTGGCCGCGACGAGTAATCGGTCAACTGAGCAAATCGGCGAGCCGCCGACCAGCGGCGGCCCGGATCCGATGAGTGACCACAACACCGTCCGCGGGCCGAGCGCCCGCGGACGGTTTTTTTTTGAGGCATCCGAAATACTGAACTGGCACCAGGCTGCGGCTGGCACAGGGATTGCGCGCATCCGGGCATGCGGAGTCCTCGATGTCCCTGATTGCCCCTTCCATTGCCGTCGGCCATGCCGCGAAATCGGGCTCGCACGAAGCGCGCTCTGCCTCGGTCACACGCGGCGAGGCCTGGTCCAGCCAGCTGACCCTGCTGCTGGAATCCACCGGCGAAGGGATCTTCGGAATCGACAACGACGGCCGATGCACCTTCGTCAACCGGGCGGCATCGGAGATGCTGGGCTACCGCACCGAATTGGTGCTTGGCCAGAACATGCATCACCTGATCCACCACACCCATGCCAGCGGGGCGCACTATCCCGAGGCCGAGTGCCCGATCTTCAATGCATTCCGCCAGGGTTTGCCGTGCCGCATCGACAGCGAGGTGCTGTGGCGTGCCGACGGCAGTTCGTTTCCAGCCGAATATTCGTCGTATCCGATCGTGCACGACGGCGTGGTGCAGGGCGCAGTGGTCACGCTGCTCGACATCACCGAGCGAAAACGCAACGAGGCACTCCTCGAGCAGGCGCGCGAAGAGCTTGAACAGCGGGTCGGCGAGCGCACCGCCGAGCTCTCGAACGCCCTCGGCCAGCTGCGTGAACTGTCGGCGCACCTCGATACGGTGCGCGAAGAAGAACGCACCCGCATCGCCCGCGAAATCCACGACGAACTGGGTTCGCTGTTGGTGGCGCTGAAGATGGACGTCAACTGGCTTGCCGCTCGCGTCAGCAACCGACCCGAACTGCACGACAAATGCCAAGGCATGGGCCGTCTGATCGACACCGCGGTCGACAACGTCGGGCGGATCATGACCGACCTGCGACCAAGCATCCTCGATCATCAGGGCCTGTGGGCTGCCCTCGAATGGCAGGCCCAGGAGTTCATCGACAGCGCCGAGCTGCAGCACGATCTGCGGGTGCATGTGTGCGCCGGCGTCAGGGTGCCGGCCGGCGTGCTCGGCGAGCGATGGGCGATTGCGGTGTTCCGCATCTTTCAGGAAATGCTCAGCAATGTGGCCCGCCACGCCAGGGCCCGCTCGGTGCGCATCCGCCTGTATGTCGACGGGCCCGCAGACCCGGTGCTGTATCTCGAGGTGCGTGACGACGGGGTCGGCGCGCTGCCGGCTGCGCTGGACGACCGGAAACGACACGGCGTGATGGGCATGCGCGAACGGGCGGCGCATTTCGGCGGCACGCTGACTATCGGCAGCGCACCGGGCAACGGCACCCGGGTCCGGCTGACGATGCCGTTGCCAGCCCCGAACGCCGTCGACGGCGATGGAGCGCAGCGATGATCCGCGTGCTGATCTGCGACGACCATTTCATTGTCCGACAAGGCATTCGGCAGGTTCTTGCCGATGCCCAGGACATCATGCTGGCGGCCGAGGCCGAGAACGGTCCCGAGGCGATGCGGGTGGTGCGCGAGCACGCAGCGGGCGGCTCGCCGATCAATGTGGTGCTGATGGACATTGCGATGCCGCACCGCGACGGCCTGGATGTGTTGCGCCAGCTGCGCAGCGAATTTCCGAAGCTGCCGGTGCTGATGCTCAGCACCTATCCCGACAAGCAGTACGCGGTGCGCAGCATGAAGCTCGGCGCCTCGGGTTATCTGAACAAGAGTGCCGACAGCGAGCAGATGACCAGCGCGATCCGCAAGGTGGTGGCTGGCGGCCTGTTCGTGACGCCGTCGGTAGCCGAGCATCTTGCCAACGCACTGGTGGTCGGAAGGGCCTATTCAAGCGGCTCGGAAGGCGGTCACGAGGCCTTGTCGAGGCGCGAGTACCAGGT
>JANNNE010000361.1:0-2107 GCA_031398385.1 Ideonella sp. | reverse complement strand
CGCGCAGCGCGCTCACCTTTTCCTTGTTGCGTGGTGGGGTCAGCACATCGGAAAGCGTGTAGCCGTCGACGATCTTGTCGGCGTGCTGCCGGGTGCGGCAATAGGCACTGACCAGGGTCTCGCCGCGCGCCACTTTCAGCGCGGCCAGCGCCTGCTGTTGCAGCTGCGCATCTTGCAGCCCCCGTTCGTTCAGATTGCGCTGCGTGGCGCAGTCTTCGATCTTCAATTCGCCCGCGCTGCGCATGCGCGATTCGTGTGCCAGTTGATCGCGGTGCGTGCGTGTGTGGCGAAAGTAGATGATCAAGCCACCGCTGGCGAGCCTGTCGGCCAGTTGCTTGCCCGACACGGCGCTGGGTGTGCTAACGGGCTGCGCTGTGGGCGTCGCCGGCGTTGCCACCGTGGTGGCATTCACCGGCGCTGCCGACTGTGCGGCAGCGTCGAGGCTCAGTGTCATCAGCAACACGGACAGCGACAGGAACCAGGGCGATGGAAGTTTCAGCGCAATGGATGGCATGGCAGACTGCTCGATCTGTTGGAGGTCGTGAAAACCTGTATCGCTGTACCGGCGAAGGACGCGTGCGTGAATTCTGTGATTGTTGCTGAATGCACTTCTTTCAAGAGGTTCGCTTCACATGACACCAGCTTGTGGGGCAAAGCCCGTGCGCGATCAGGATCGTGAGCTCACACCTCGTTCATCTGTTGTGTATTCATCGATCCGGCACAGCCACCAGCCTGATCGAAGTCATCGCCCCTGAACGATGCGCAGGCACCGTGCCGGCAGGAAGCAATCCTGACAGGGTGGCGGTCAATCCGGCGGGCAGTCGGGTCTACTGTCTGGTGGGCAGCCAGTCATCGCGTCGGGTCGATCAGCTACATTGCGGATCGCCTCACCCTGGGAGAATCTGAAATGAACGCAACAAGAATGGCGGGAATCGTGCTGCTGGTTCTCGGCGCACTCGCGCTGGTTTACGGCGGTTTCAGTTACACCAAGGACACCACGGCAGCGAAACTCGGGCCGATCGAATTGAAGGTCACCGAGAAGGAATCGGTCAACATTCCGATGTGGGCGGGGGTCGGTGCGATCGTGATCGGCGGCCTGTTGCTGGTGCTGGGCGGCAAGCGCTGACATCCCTCGTGAGCCCCTGAGAGTGCGGCAGCAGCGGTCGGCGGCCGATCGGCGGCGAGTTGTGCCGCCGATGGATCCCCACTCGGCGTGGGGTACCACTTGGACATGCACAGCGGCACGGACTCGGCGAAATCCGGCCGGGCAGCGTGTGGGCCGGAAATCGGATCCGCTCGGTTGTCGCGCCGACATTTCCATCCCCGTCGCAATCACAATCTGATCGAGGAAAAATTCAGATTCTGCGTCGCTGCCGAGCGGCCGGCATTCGATCGCGCGCTCGGGGCGATCTGACAGGAAAGAGCAGATGAACATTCTCGACGCGTTCAGTACCGCGGTCGACTTGACCGCGGCGATCCGCAACGGCGATGTCTCGGCAGTTGAGGTGGTCGAGGCGTCGCTCGCGCGGGCGCAGACCCAGCAGCCCACGCTGAACAGCTTCGTGACGCTGTCGCCCGAGCTTGCGTTGGAGCAGGCGCGAGCCGCCGATGCGGCGCGTGCCGCCGGGCGGTCATTGGGCGCGCTGCACGGGCTGCCCATTTCCGTGAAGGATCTGATCGCGGTCCAGGGCCTGCCGTTCACATCGGGCTCGCGCGCCATGGCCAATCATGTCGCTGCCGTATCGGCGCCGTCGGTCGAGCGCATCGTGGCTGCCGGCGCCTGCGTGATCGGCAAGACCACCACCAGCGAATTCGGGTGCAAGGCGGTGGGCGACTCGCCGCTGACCGGCATCACCCGCAACCCGTGGAATGTGTCGAAGACGCCGGGCGGCTCGAGCTGCGGCGCGGCCGCCAGCGTGGTCGCAGCCGTCACGCCGGTCGCGCTCGGCACCGACGGTGGCGGCTCGATCCGCATTCCGGCTTCGCTGTCCGGGCTGTTCGGCATCAAGGCGCAGTTCGGCCGCGTCCCGGTCTTCCCGGTCTCGGCAACGCCCACGCTCGCTCATGTCGGACCGCTTGCCAAGACCGTGCGCGACGCCGCGCTGGT
>JANNNE010000279.1:0-20137 GCA_031398385.1 Ideonella sp. | reverse complement strand
CCGATGCCGCGCATGACCAATACCTACATGCTCAGCGGCAACAAGACCGCCGAGGAAATCGTGGCAGGGCTGAAACGCGGCGTCTACGCCACCAATTTCGGTGGCGGCCAGGTCGACATCACCAGCGGCAAATTCGTCTTTTCGGCCAGCGAGGCGTTCTGGGTCGAGAACGGCAAGATCCAGTACCCGGTCAAGGGCGCCACCCTGATCGGCAACGGGCCGGATGCGCTGACCCGGGTCAGCGCGATCGGCAACGACATGAAACTCGACACCGGCGTCGGCACCTGCGGCAAAGAGGGGCAGAGCGTGCCGGTCGGCGTCGGCCAGCCGACCCTGCGCATCGACCGTCTGACCGTCGGTGGAACGGCCTGATCGCCAGCGGGCAGGCCGTGCGCAAAGCGGCTCCGACGCCCGTGGTAGCATCGCGGCCATGTCGCTGAACAAGTTTTATTTTGCTCGCTTTTGGTTCTCGCACCGCCCCGGCGGAGGAGAGGCCAGCGCATAAGCAGAATTGCAGCGCCGCCAGATCCCCCAAACCGCCGGGCCTCCCCCGGCGGTTTTTTTTCGTCCACGCATTGCCTCTACCCCCTTCACCAGTCCCCGGAGAAAACCATGTCCCCAAAAACCGCCGGCAACACCGAGTCCCGTTATGCAAGCTCGGAGAAGACCAGCCAGACCGACGACGAGCGGATCAGGGACGTGACGCCGCTGCCTCCGCCGGAGCATCTGATCCGCTTTTTCCCGATCCGGGGCACCGCGGTCGAAAACCTGGTGTCGAGCACGCGCAAACACATCCGGCAGATCATCGCCGGCAAGGATGATCGGCTGCTGGTCGTGATGGGCCCGTGTTCGATCCACGATCCGGCTGCTGCGCTCGACTACGCCAAGCGACTGAAGCAGCAGCGCAAGCGTTTTGCCGACACGCTGGAGATCGTGATGCGGGTCTATTTCGAGAAGCCGCGAACCACCGTCGGCTGGAAGGGTCTGATCAACGACCCTTACCTCGATGAAAGCTTTCGCATCGACGAAGGCCTGCGGATCGGCCGCCAGCTGCTGCTCGAGATCAACCAGCTCGGCATGCCCGCCGGCAGCGAGTTTCTCGACGTGATTTCGCCGCAGTACCTCGGCGACCTGATTTCGTGGGGAGCGATCGGCGCGCGCACCACCGAAAGCCAGGTGCACCGCGAGCTGTCTTCGGGCCTGAGCGCGCCGATCGGCTTCAAGAACGGCACCGACGGCAACATCAAGATCGCCAGCGATGCGATCCAGGCCGCGGCCCGGCCGCACCATTTTCTGAGCGTCCACAAGAACGGTCAGGTGGCGATTGTCGAGACCAAAGGCAACAAGGATTGCCACCTGATCCTGCGCGGCGGCAAGGCACCGAACTACGGCGCGGCCGACGTCGAGGCGGCCTGCAAGGAACTCGAAGCGGCCAAACTGACACCAAGGCTGATGGTCGACTGTTCACATGCCAACAGCAGCAAGCAACACATGCGGCAGATCGACGTCGCACGCGACATTGCCGATCAGATTCGCGCCGGCAGCCGCGGAATCTTCGGCGTGATGGTCGAGAGTCACATCCTGAGCGGTGCGCAGAAATTCAGCCCTGGCAAGGACGATCCTGGCAAACTCGTCTACGGCCAGAGCATCACCGACGCCTGCATCGGCTGGGACGATTCCCCGATGCTGCTCGAGAGCCTGAGCGAGGCGGTCAAGGCTCGACGAAACTGATCAGCGAGGCGATACCCCATGACCCCACCGGACCAGCCGCAAGCACCGACCGTCGACCCCGACAGCCGGCGCTCGATCTTCAAGACGCTGGCCGCGTGCACGGCAGGCCTGGCCTGGCCCGGCACCCTGCTGGCGGCCTTGCCGGCGATGAGCGAAGGACCGTTCTACCCGTCACCGGACTACCGCAGCCGCCAGCTCGACTGGGACGCCGATCTGACCCGGGTCCGGCGTTCGGCCGGTGCCGACGCACCGCGGGCGGCCGGCGAGTGGCTCGATCTGGTGGGCACCGTCCGCGACACGAACGGTCGCAGCGTCGACGGCGCCACGGTCGAGATCTGGCAATGCGATGTATTCGGCAGTTATCGCCACCCACGCGGCGCCGGCAACCAGGTCGACGAGGCCTTCCAGGGCTTCGGCAGCACAGTCTCCGACAACCAGGGTCGCTACCGCTTTCGTACCATCCGGCCGGCGCCGTATCCCGGCCGCACGCCGCATATCCACGTGTTGTTGCGCCATCCCGCCTGGGGTGAACTGGTGTCGCAGCTGTTCATCGCCGGCCTGCCCGCCAACGACCGCGACTTCCTCTACCGCAGGCTGTCGGCAGCGGATCGTCGCGCTGCCGACATGCGCCTGCAGCCCGCGCCTGCCGCGGCCGAGGTCAAGTGGCTGGTCGAGCACGAACTGAGCGTGAGCAAGGCTTGATCCGGTGCCGGACCGTCGGCCGCATCACAACGGCAGACAGACCTGCTCGACCGGCTGCGCTCGTGCGTGAGCCGGCGAGCGGCGCATCAGCACGGCATGCGGTACATAGCCGCGCGATGACAGGTTCCAGCCCTCTGTCGCCTGCGCATCGCTGAATGCCGCGCTGCGCAGCGGCGCCAGCTTGTGCTCGTCGATCTGCGCGAGCAGCGACTCGCAGCTCGCGGCGTCCAGCAGGCGGGCAAAGGTGGTCCAGGCCCGCAGCACCTGGCGGTTGCCCCAGGCATCCTCGATGGCCCAGCGAATCTGTTGCACATCATGCTCGGTGCGCGCCTGCCGCACCGGCGGGGCAACTGCCTCCAGCACACGTGGCAGCAATGCGTGGAAAAACGCCTGATAGGCGCGGCGCCGCGCGCTGCCTTGCAGCAGGGCTTCGAAGGCGCGACTGCGCCGGGACCAGCCCGGACGCAGCAGCTGCGCACTGATCACCAGTTGCAAGGCCTGAACCGGGTTGAACAGATGCAGGCGCTTCGGTGGCAAGACCAGCAGCGGCAAGCTGCAGGCTTCGGCATGTGCAAGCGGTTCGACGAAGCTGCACAGGATGGCGATGCGACGCCAGGCAGTCGCACCGAGGCCGCCAATTTCCAGCAACGGACGATCCTCGAGCTGGCGCACGAAGTTCATCGCATCGGCAAAACCATGCGCACCCTTCGCCTGGTTGGCGCGCGTGCTCATCATCGCCAGGTTGCCGGCCGCATATCCGGCGTCGTTGCGGACCCGATCGATCGATGCATCGCTGTCGCGCGCAGTGCTGGTCGACAGCGCGACCCGGGTGATCGGGCAGTAGTGTGCTTCGATCTGCTGCAGATGGCGTGGCGTGACCTGAAACAGCTCGACACTGCGTCCCCGCAGCCAGGCGTGCAGCCGAAGATGAAGCCACCGGAGGACCTCCGGCGTCGCTTTCAGGCGCCGCTTGCCGAACGCCGCACTGCCAGCCAGCAAGCCGTGACGCAAGGCGGATGACTGCCGCGCATAAGGCGCGGGCGGCTCGACTCGATAGTGGGCATAGTCCCAACCCAGTTCGAAGCCGATGTGCTCGTGCGTCGTCAGCGCGGTTTCACCGCCGCTGGCCGGCACGTTGACGGGATGGACGACACCGTCTTGCTCGATGCTGAGAATGCTGTTCATGAACGACTCCTTGCGTGGCGGCCGATGAGTGCCGGGGTTGGGGCGTCAGCAGCTCGGTTTGCCGACGTTGAACCCATTGTTCAGCGCTACAAGCTCACGGCGTGAGCCAGCAAAAACGGGTTATGCTCGTAACACAGGCTCATCTGGTGAGCCACTGCTATCACATGCCTCGATGGACCGAACCGAACGCTTCTACAAGATCGAACTGCTGCTGCGCAACCGCAGCCAGGTGAGCTTCCAGGCGCTGCTGGACGAACTCGATGTCTCGCCAGCCACGCTCAAGCGCGATCTTCAATATCTGCGCGACCGCATGGATGCGCCGATCGTCTACGACCGCGGCGAGAATGCCTACCGTTTCGCCGCTCAACCGGTGGGGCGTGCTGGCGCCAGCCACCAATTGCCGGGCCTGTGGTTCAGTGAAGCTGAAATCCATGCCTTGCTGACAATGCACCAGCTGATGGCCGGACTCGACGATGACGGCGTGCTGGCACGCCACCTCGCGCCGATGATGGACAAGCTGCAGGCCATGCTGGGCTCCGATGCCGGCGAGGCGCGCGAACTGATGCGCCGCGTCAAGGTGATCGGCACCGCCCGGCGGCGGGCGCCGAGCCGGCACTTCGAATTGCTCGGCAGCGCGCTGATGCAGCGCCGCCGCGTCTGGCTGCGTTATTACAAGCGCAGCGATCGCAGCGAAAGCACCCGCGAGGTCTCACCGCAACGCCTGCTGAACTACCGCAACACCTGGTACCTGGATGCCTGGTGCCATGCCAGCGGCGGCTTGCGGCGCTTCGCGCTGGATGCGGTCCGCGAGGCACGTCAACTGCAAACGAAGGCCAAGGCGGTGCCCCTGAAAGACCTCGAAAGCCAACTGGATGCCGGCTACGGCATCTACGGCGGCGGGGCCCGGGTGCACTGGGCCACACTGATCTTCCAGGCCGATGCCGCGCAATGGGTGTCCCAGGAAGAATGGCACCCGCAGCAAAAGGGCCGCTGGCTGGACGGTGGTGGCTACGAGCTGAAAGTGCCGTACAGCGAACCGACCGAAATCGCGATGGACATCCTTCGCCACGGCGACAGTGTGCGGGTGATCGGTGACGCGCCGCTGCTGCGCAACATCGCCCGGGCTTCGGCGCTGGCCGCCGCACAATATGAATGATCCGCGCCCGCAATGCGCGACCTCACCAACCGCAAGGAGCGAACCATGAAGGCCACCTGGAACGGCGTGACCATCGCCGAGAGCGACGACACCGTGGTCGTCGAGGGCAATCACTATTTTCCGCAAGCGAGTGTCGACAACCGTTACCTGACCTTCAGCAACCACCGCAGCGGTTGTCCGTGGAAGGGGCAGGCCTTCTATCACAGCCTGATGGTCGACGGTCATCTGAACGAGAACGCGGTTTGGTACTACCCCGAGCCGAGTGAGGCCGCCGCCCATATCAAGGGCCGGCTGGCGTTCTGGAACGGCGTCAAGGTGGAGTGAGGCGCAGCACTGGCGACCGATGCGCCGCGATGCCGGTGCCGACTGTTGTTTGCCCGCTGCAAGCGGGCGAGACGAACTGACCGGATCGGGATTTGGGGCGTAGATTCCCGGGGCACGCTTTCCGCGGTGGCAGAGTTCGACAGCAGACGTTCGACACCAGAAGTTCATCAACTACAACGAGGCAAACCATGGCAACCAAGAAAGCATCGAAGAAGACTGAGTTGGCACAAGCCGGCGAACACCTGACGGCCGCGGCCAGCGAGGTCGGCACGGCGGTCACCCACAAGATCGAGGCAATGGGTGACGCTGTGTCGGCCAGCATGGCCAGGGTCAAGAAGAAGGTGATGGCCCAGCGCGACGCGGGCAAGCGCCAGATCAGCAGCATGGTGCGGCTCGCCGAAGCCCAGTTCAAGAAGGCCGAGGCCGAGTTCAAGAAGATGGGCGAGCGATCGCAGAAAACCATCGCCCAGGCCGAAAAGAAACTCGAGTCGGTCAAGCGAAGCAGCAACAAGAAGCTCGCCAGTCTGGAAGCGAATGCCCAGCGCAAGGCCAAGGCGCTGAGAAAGGCGGTCGACAAGGAAACCGCGGCGCTGAAGAAGTCGGCCTCTCCCAAGAAGGCCGGCCCCACGAAGGTCGCAGCCAAAAAAGTCGCGGCCAAGAAGCCGGCCCGCAAGACCGCGGCTGCCAAGAAGCCTGCCGCCAAGAAGTGACAGCGGCGTAGCTGGCGGCCAGAAAAGAGGCGCCGCCGTCTAAACGGCGGCGTCGGCGCGACGCATGAGGTTGCCGACCCGCCCGGCGCGCTGACGCAGCACCTGCGATACCGCTGGGTCTGGCCCGATCAGGCAGACGACATGGCTCATGCGATGAGCGAGAACGGTGGCAGCATGCGAATCGATGCACACCGATGAATCCGACCCGCCCGCTGCCAAATCCGCGTCGGCTGCACGGCCAATCAGGCTCGGCGCGGTCCATGCGCGGCGGCTGAGGGCAATCTGGCGCTCGGCCGGCTGGCCTTGCCAGGACATGGTCGAAGTCGAATTGCTGGCAGCCGGTTGCCTGGAGCGCCTGCGCTCGGACAGCGGACACGAGACCCTGCGCGTCACCGATGCCGGGATTCGCGTGCTGGCCCAGACACTGCAACGCAATCGCAGCCTGCACGACATCCATGAGGCGCTGGTGCAGCACGTGGCGAGGGACATGTTGCGCGCCGGCAGGCTGACCTGGTGTGGTCTCAGTCTGCGCGCCAGACCCGACCCTGACGGCCCCTGGGTGATGGCCATGCCCGATGTCTTTTCGATCCGCAACTCGACCGTCGAGGCCTATCTGGCGCCCACGGTTCACGAGATCAAGGTCAATCGGGCCGATCTGCTCAGCGACCTGCGCAAACCGGCCAAGCGTGAAGCCTATCGGCAAATCAGCAGCGAATGCTGGTATGTGCTGGCCGAAGGCATCGCCCGGCCCGAGGAGATTCCCGACGAGTTCGGGGTGCTGATCGCCTGCCGGCCTGCCGAAGGCACCGAACCCAGGCTCGAGGTGGCCAGACCAGCACCGCGCCGTCAGTCGACGATGCCGCTGGCAACCTGGATGGCCCTGGCGCGCGCGACGCCGTTGCCGCCATTGAATCCTGACGACGACCAGCCGCCCCTTGATCCGTGCGACCATTAAGCGCTGCCGCACAATGGCGGCTCCCGCAAACGGGCGATTCATTTATCGAGAGGCCGCGACCGCCATGCCCACTTCACTGAATGCAGCGCTCAGCCCGCTTCGCGCCGTCATGGCGTGCTGCCTGATGTTGACGGCGGCAACGGCGGCCTGGGCCACCTCGCCGCCGCCCGGCGAGTCGATACCGGCCGGAATTGCGTGGATCTATGCCAGCGGTGACGCCGAAGTCGATGCCGCCTTTGCACGCGCCAAGGCCGAGAACAAACCCTTGTTTCTCTACTGGGGCGCCAAGTGGTGCCCACCCTGCAACCAGGTCAAGGCCACCTTGTTCAACCGCCAGGAATTCATCGAGCGCTCGCGCGCTTTCGTGCCGGTCTACGTCGACGGCGACAAGGCCGGTTCACAAAAGCTCGGCACGCGGTTCAAGGTTCGCGGCTATCCGACGATGGTGTTGTTCAATGCCGACGGCAGCGAGCTGACCCGTCTGCCCGGCGAGGTGAGTGCGAATCAGTACAACGAAGTGTTGAGTCTGGGCATGGCGGCACGGCGCCCGCTCAAGGAGGTGCTGGCCGATGCGCGCGACAAGGCGCGCAGCCGTTCACTCGACGCCAACGAATGGCGCATGCTGGCCTTTTATTCATGGGCAACCGATGAACGCCAGCTGGTCTCGGACGCCGAGACGCCGGCCATGTTGAAGCAGCTTGCCGCCAACATTCCGCCCACCCAGCGCGACACCGCCGACCGCCTGCTGCTGCAGGCGCTGGCGGCGCAAGGCAGCGCCAAACCCGCCTCGGCCGCCGACCCAGCGGTACGCCAACGGATCCTCGACATGCTCGAGGACCCGCGACGGGCCCGTGCGCAGATGGACGTGTTGGGCAACCAGGCCACCGAGCTGATGAAGGCCTTGAGCCCGGCGGGCACTGGAGAGCAGCATCGTCAACTGCTGACGCAATTCGATGCGGCGCTGGCTAGGCTGGCAGCCGATCAGTCGCTGTCGCGCGCCGATCAATTGACCGCGCAGGTGGCGCGTGTCGATCTGGCGCGGATCGGTCTCGACAAAAGCGCGAAGTCGGTGCTTGCGCAACAGACGCTGCAGGCGATGCGCCAGCAGGTCGAGCGCGACAACCGCGAGATCACCGATGGCTACGAGCGCCAGGCGGTGATCACGACCGGCGCCTACCTGCTGGCACATGCCGGCTTGATGGCGGAGTCCGACCAGCTTCTGAAATCCAACCTCGCCCGGAGCCACTCGCCGTATTACCTGATGAGCGCGCTGGCCAGCAATGCCCGAAAGCGCGGCGACAACCCGGAAGCCTTGCGCTGGTACGCGCAGGCCCATGCACGCGCGGACGGCACCGCGACCCGCCTGCAATGGGGAGCGAGCTATCTGGCCGCGCTGGTCGACCTGGCGCCGCAGGACGCTGCGACCATCGAGAAAGTCTCGCGCCAGATTTTCGAGGAGGCAGCAACTCAGTCTGACGCCTTCTACGAGCGCAGTGGTCGCTCACTTCAGAGAGTCAGCGACAAACTGCTGAGCTGGGCCGATACAGCAACCGACCCGCAGGCCGAGGCGGTGCTCGCCAAGCTTCAAAAACAAGTCGAGGGCATCTGCAACAAGATGCCGGCAGCTGATGCGTCGCGCAACGCCTGTCAGAAACTGCTGAAACCGGCGAGTGCCGGCAAGACGGCCTGAAAACGCGATCCGGTGATGAGCCGGATCAGCCGGGAATCAACGCGCGCCGCGTTTCGCCTTCGGTTTGCGCTCCGGATCGAAATCGATCTCGTAGCGCACGCCTTTTTCCGGATCGCTGAAACGCAGCGTCTTGCCTTGCCAGGCGTAGTTCGCGCTGAAGCCGTCGATCTGCATCGCACCATGCATCAGCACGATGTCGAGTTGATCGGCATTCAGCTGCAGGCGATAGACGATGTCGCTGATCCGCACCACCGCCTGATTGCCGCTCAGCAGCGCGATTTCGACCGCGCCACATTCGCCGGCCTTGTCGTCTCCGGTCGTCGGCCGTACACACATCCGTCCATCGACCAGACCGTTGCCAGGAGGCAAACTGCCCGCCATGGCTGGGGTTGCGGCAAGCGCCATCAGCAGCCCGCTGATGCCGAGCGGGAATCTCCGACGGCGCCGGCCGCCACCGACATGACCGGCCACTATCGACGCGCTCTGGTAATTCGCCAAGGCAACCCCACCTAACCACATGTTTTGATCCTTCGACAACCGCTCCGGCACAGCCGGGGTCGGGTTCATGACAGGAAGACTCGAATGAATACCGCTACCGCCACTTCAGCCACCACCCCGACGGCAACGTCCGTTGCGCCGATCGATATCGCGCGCTCCCGCATGGTCGAGCGACTGGTTCGCGGGCAACCGACATCCGATGGCGACGGCGTCAAGCTGACCCGCATCCTGACCCAGCCGCTGCAACGTCGCCTCGATCCCTTTTTGATGCTCGACGCCTTCGGCAGCGACACGGCGAGTGACTATATCGGCGGCTTTCCCGACCATCCTCACCGCGGGTTCGAGACGGTCACGCTGATGCTGGAAGGGCGCATGCGCCATCGCGACAGCGTCGGCAACGTGGGGCTGCTCGAACCGGGCAGCGTGCAATGGATGACCGCTGCGCGCGGCATCATCCACAGCGAAATGCCCGAGCAGCAGCAGGGCCGGATGGCGGGCTTTCAGCTGTGGGTCAATCTGGCGGCCAAGGACAAGCTGGGTGCGCCGGCCTACCGCGACATCGCACCCGATCAAGTGCCGACGATCGAACTCGGCGACGGCGTCACCGCGCGCATCATCGCTGGCAGCAGCCACGGTGTCGACGGCGCAGTCAGCCGGCCGACCACCGAACCGCTGGTACTCGACATCAGCCTGCCGCCCGGCAGCCGACTGACGCAGCCGATTCCACCCGGTCACAACGCGTTCCTGTATGTTCATGGTTCGGCCGTCTCGATCGAGGCCGACCGCCGGTTCGACGTGTCGAACGCGGTCGAGCCGGGCCAGATGGCCATTCTCACCAATGATGCGCAGGCTGAGGGCGTCATCATCGGTGTGCCGGCCGACGCCACGCAGACTGCACGGGTATTGCTGGTCGCCGGTCAGCCCTTGAACGAACCGATTGCCCAGTACGGCCCGTTCGTGATGAATACGCAGGCCGAGATTGCCCAGGCCATGGCCGATTTTCGCGACGGCAAGCTGGCCGCGTGAACACCGGCCGACCACTTCGTACCGCCGCTGGAGAAACCGATGCCGCGCCAGATCCTCGACGAAACCCGTCTGCACCCTGCCGTGCGCGACAAGGTGGCCAACCTGCACGCGGACATCGTGCACAACGTGCAGGCGGCTGCGGCCTCGCATCCGGTGCTGGTGGTCGGCATGGCGGGCAATCCGTTCTGCCGCAAGGCTCGCAGACAGCTCGACGCCGCGGGCCAGACCTATCAGTATCTGAGCTACGGCAGCTACTTCGGCCAGTGGCGGGCGCGCAATTCGCTGAAGATGTGGACCGGTTGGCCGACCTTCCCGATGGTGTTCGTCAAGGGCACGCTGATCGGCGGCTCGGACGACCTCGGGAAGTTGCTTGCAAGCGGTGAGCTGAACCGCCTGCTCGGCGAATGAGCCGGCGCGGCACAGCGTCGCGTCGTTCAGCATCCCAGGGCAAGTGCCTGCAGCGGCTTCTGCGTTTTGGCATCGACCACCACGAACGCGACACGACGCTCGATGGCCGAAGCCGAGGCCGCTTCCGGCTTGGGCAGCGGCGGCCGCCACTGCCATTGCTGAGCATCGGCTGCCGACCAGGCCCCGACCGCCTGATAGGCGCGCACCACATGATCGTGGCGCAGCGTGGCGCCGGCATTTTCTCCGGCGCGCACCGCCGTCTGGTGGCCATCTTCGAGCAGCGCCCAGTAGCCGGAAACCGGCTGCTTGATCGTCGACCCGTCACGCCGACCGATCCGCGCCGTGAAGGTTTCACCGTCCCGGCTGAGCTGCAACTGGAGGTCGGGTGCGGCCTCCGGTTTCGGCAGCCGGGGCCAGCTGCGCCAATCGGCTCCGTTGACGATCACCTGGGGCGTATAGACGACGGCCGCACCAATCGCTGCTGCCACGCTGTATTGCCGCTCGGTGTAGGCGGGCCGCGCGAAGCGATCGGCCCAGCCGAGCCGGTCCCAGTAGGTGACGTGAAAAGCCAGCGGGAGAACCGGGTTGGCGCCACCGGTGTTGCTGTCGAGCGTCGACAGCCAGCGGTCGGCCGGCGGACACGAGCTGCACCCCTCAGAGGTGTAAAGCTCGACCACGTTGACCCGTATCGCGCCCGAGCGGGCCTCGCAGGTGTTCGCTGCGAGAACCGGCATTGGCAGCGCCACGCTCAACGCAAGCAGGCACGCTGCGGGTCCAGAACGTCCGGTACTGACAAGACGATCGATGCGAGCCATGTGATTTCCTTTCGAGCAAGACGGTCGTGTACCGGCGGTACGACGCAGGGTTCCAGGCCATGTCTGGAGTCTGTCGATCCGACGCGGCGGTTCTGACAAACCGGCGGGTCGCTTCAGCCGCTTGACCGTCGGCACCCACAATCACAGGCACACTGCCGATCTCGTCCGGCTGATTCTCCCTGTCGCTCCCTGATGCTGCCCTGCCACCTCTGGATGACCGCCTTTGCGCTGGGGCTGGTCAGCGCCGCCGCAAACGGTGCCGACCGTCCCGCCGCCCCGTGCGAGGTGCCTGGTATCGCGCATCCGGTCGTCTGCGGCAGCGTGCAACGACCGCTCGACCCGCAACGGCCTGAGCATTCGACCATCCAGGTCCGATATGTCGTGATTCCGGCGCTGGCCAGAAACAAGTTGCCGGATCCGGTGCTGCTGCTGGCAGGCGGACCGGGCCAGAGCGCCATCTCGCTGGCTCCGGCGGTCGCGCCGCTGCTCGGCAGATTGAACAATCGACGCGACCTGATCTTCGTGGACCAGCGTGGCACCGGCCGCTCGGCTCCACTCGACTGCGCCCCGCGCGAAGACGAACCGATCAGTGCCCGCTTCGACCCGGTTGCCCAGCGCCAGTTGCTGGCGCAATGCCGGCGCACGCTGGCCGCACTGCCGTACCTGAAGTCGGAGCAGGATCTGCGCTTTTTCACGACGACGATCGCGATGGGCGACATCGATGCGGTGCGGCGGCAACTCGGCATCGAGCAAGTCAACCTGATCGGCGCCAGTTACGGCAGCCGCGCCGCGCTCGAACTGCTCCGGATCTATCCGGCATCGGTGCGGCGCGCGGTGCTGGATGGCGTGGCGCCACCCGACATGGCGCTGCCAGCCAGCATGTCGATCGACAGCCAGCGCGCGCTCGACGCGGTATTCGCTTCCTGCATCAGAGAACCCGCCTGCCAGGCGACGTTTCCAGGCCTGCGCGCGGACTGGGATCGCTTGTTGGCTGGTTTGCCACGCACGGTTGCATTGCGCGATCCGCGCAGTGGCAAGCTCGACACCCTGCGCATCGACCGCGATACCGTGCTCGGCATGGTGCGCGGGCCGTTATATCTGCCCTCAGCCGCATCGGTCTTGCCGGCCGCGATCAACGCCGCGGCCGATGGCAGGTTCGAGCCGCTGGCGGCGCTGGCGACCATGCTGCAACCTCGACCGGGACGCCCGCTGCACGAAGGCATCGCAGCCGGCATGCACTTTTCGGTGATCTGCAGCGAAGACCTTCCGCAGCTCCAGGCCAGCACCGATGCGGCCGGCCGAGACTTCGGGACCACCATGCGTGAGATGTACCGGCAAATCTGCGCCGACTGGCCGCGCGCCGGCATCGATCCGGCGTTCTATCGCATTGAACCGAGCCGTTCCGCGGTCCTGCTGCTCAGTGGCGGGCACGATCCCGCCACGCCCCCGCGCCATGCGATCGCAGCCGCCGCCAGGCTGGGTTCGAAGGCCAGCCACCGGGTGATTGCGAACGCCGGGCATGGCCTGTTGTCGATCGGTTGCATGCGCGACGTGGTATTCCGCTTCATCGATGCGCAGACCGACACCGACGCACTGGCCGTCGACAGTCGCTGCGCCGAAGACATCCCCCGTCCGCCGGCGTTCCTGCCACCAACTGCACAGGCGCCCAGGTGATCTGCATCCGCGCGCTGTCCAAGACATTCGGGACGACATCGAGCACACCCGCACAGGGTTTCGGCAAGATCTGGGCAACGGTGACGGGACGAGCCAACCAGCAGCGGGTTCATGCGGTCCGTGCCATTGATCTGAGCGCTGCCGACGGGCAGATCACCGGTCTGCTGGGTCCGAACGGCGCCGGCAAGACCACCACCTTGCGGATCCTGGCGGGCCTGATCGCGCCGGATTCGGGGTCCATCACGCTCGATGGCATCGACGTTTTGGCCCGACCCGCCGCTGGCCTGGCTCGAATGGGTCTGCTGTCGGATGCACGCGGCCTTTATCCCCGGCTGACCGCGCGCGAGAACATCGTCTATTTCGCGCGCCTGCACGGCATGTCGAACGAAGCCGCACAAGCACGCGCCGCCACGCTGGCCGAACTGCTTGAAATGAGGCCGCTGATCGATCGACGGACCGCCGGCTTCAGCCAGGGCGAACGAATGAAAACGGCCCTGGCCAGGGCGCTGGTACACGATCCGAGTCACATCGTGCTCGACGAACCGACCAACGGTCTCGACGTGCTGGCAACCCGTGCCTTGCGCGAGATCCTGCGGCACCTGAGCAGCGACGCCGGCGGCCGCAAATGCATCATCCTGTCGACCCACATCATGCAGGAGGTCGAGCGATTGTGTGACACCGTCGTGGTGGTCGCCGAAGGGCGCACGGTCGCGACCGGCACCGTCGAAGCGCTGCTCGAGCGCACCTCGCGAGACAACTTCGAGGATGCCTTCGTCGATCTGGCATTCGACGGCGCCTCGCGATGACGCTGACACCCCTCGCCTGGCAAGTCCTTCGCAAGGAGATGATCGATGCGCTGCGCGACCGGCGCACGATGCTGGTTGTCTTGTTGTCGGCGGTGTTGATGGGGCCGCTGGTGCTGATTGCCTTGTCCGCGCTGATTGCGGGTTACGAAGCGCGTGCCGAGCAGCGCGAGGTGCTGATCGACGGGATGGCGAATGCGCCCACACTGGTCAATTTCCTGCAGCGCCAGACCTATGTGGTGCGACCGGCTCCCGCTGATTACCGGGATCAGTTGCGCACGGCGACACTCGGCGATGCGGTGCTGCGCGTCGGAGCGGACTTCGAGGCCGCATTGCGCGATGGAGAACTGCCCCTGGTCGAAGTCGTCAGCGACAGCGCCAACCGGCGGGCCAGCGCCACTCAGGCTCAGCTGATGCGACTGTTGTCGGCCTTCAACCAGGAACGCGCGAATTTGAACCTGACACAACGCGGGCTCGCTCCGGATCTGCAGAGCGTGATCAAGATCGATCTGCGCGATCTCGCGGTGGCGCAGACGCGCGCCTTGCAGATCACCGGGATGTTGCCATTCTTCGTCATCATGGCTGTGTTGTACGGCGCGTTGAATGCGGCGCTGGACACCACGGCGGGCGAACGCGAGCGCGGCTCGCTCGAACCGCTTTTGATGAATCCGGCACCACGCCTGGCCATCGTCATCGGCAAATGGGGCGCAGTCGCCAGTGTGGCGTCGTTGATCGCCTTGTTCAGCTGCCTGAGTTTTCTGCCCGCGCAACTGCTCTTGCGCAGCGAGTCGCTGCAGGCCTTGTTTCAATACGGGCTGCGCGAGGCCTTGTCGTTCATCGTCGTGCTGTTGCCACTTGCCGCTGCTCTGTCGGCGGTCCTGATGGCGGTTGCCATCCGCTGCCGCAGCTTCAAGGAGGCGCAGGCCAACAGCAGCCTCGTCGTGCTAGGGGTGTCGCTGCTGCCCCTGGTCGCCGTCTTCAACCCGGACGGTGAGGCCTGGTGGCACTTCTGGATGCCGGCGCTGGCGCAGCACAGCCTGATGACGCGTGTGCTCAAGGGCGAGGCGCTGGGCGTCGAGCAGTTTCTGATTCCGCTCGGGGTCAATCTGCTGCTGACCTTGGCCGGACTGCTGTTCGTGGGCAGAATGCTGCGCCACGCCGCTGTCAAATGAATGCCCCGATGAATCAGCCGAGCCTCCCGGAGCACGCACAGGACCCGCTCGACTGGCAGGTTCGCCGCCTCAACGCGTTGAGCCCGCTTCAGTTGCTGCGCATCATGCGGGCGCGCCAGCAGGTATTCGTCGTCGAGCAGAACTGCCCCTACCTCGATGCCGATACGGCCGACGAACACGCGTGGCATCTGGGCGCCTGGTTGGCGGATGGCCGGCTATCCGCCTACGCCCGCGTGGTCGACCCCGGCATCAACTATCACGAAGCCTCGATCGGGCGTGTGATCACGGCGCAGGCGGTTCGTGGTCGCGGCCTGGGTCGGGAGCTGATGACCCGAGCGTTGCGGCATGCCGCGCTGGCCCATCCCGGTTCGTCGATCAGGATTTCGGCGCAGAACCACCTGAGGGTGTTCTACGGCAGCTTCGGCTTCCAGGCTCAGGGCGAGATCTACCAGGAAGACGGGATCCCCCACATTTCGATGTACAGGCCGGCCGATCCGATCGGCACCCTTATCGTCCATGCCGATTCGGAGAGCGCCGCGCCACAGGCCTGACCGGCCGGCAGCTTCCGGATTGTCCTGGCCTCGAACTACCGATGTCCCGTGACCCGACTGTCGACCTGCGACAGCCAGGATTCGACCAACTGCGCAATCTGGTCGGGTGTACAGGGCTTGGCGATGAAGGCGTCCATCCCCGACTCGATGGCCTGCTTCGCCGACCCGAGGGAGGTATTCGCTGAAATGCCGATGATCGGCACCCTGGCCATGCCCTGTGCAGATTCGTGCGCGCGTATCCTGCGCGTGGCTGTCGGGCCATCGACCTGCGGCATGTCCCAGTCCATGACCACCAGATCGGGCATCGCACCCCGACGCAAGATGCGATCGAGCAACACGCGGCCGTTGCCGAACTCTTCGACATTGCAGCCCATACGACGCAGCGCGGACGCGCAGACCAGACTGCTCGTCACATCGTCGTCCGCGATCGCAACCGTATGGCCGGTGCCGAACAAGGTGCGGCTGCGATTGGCAACCACCAGGTTCGGTTCGTGCGCGGGTGGCGCCGACAGCGAAAAGGCGAGCGGGACGGCGAAGGTGAAGATCGAGCCCTTTCCGACCTGACTGCGACAAGACACATCGCCGCCCATCGCATTCGCGAGTTGGCGGGCAATGGCCAAGCCGAGGCCGACACCTTCCGGACGCGCTGCAGGCCGATGGTTGCCTTGGGTGAATATCTCGAAGACGCGGGGAATTTCGTCGGCGGGAATACCGGGACCGGTATCTTCGATCTCGAACTCGACCATTTGCGAGCCGGCAGCCCGGCTGACCGACAACGAGACCTTGCCACCGAGCGGGGTGAACTTGAAGGCGTTGCCGAGCAGGTTGTTCAGCACCTGCGCGATGCGCACCGCGTCGCCGTCGATCGGCGTCTCGACATCGCCGGAGGTCGTGATGGAGAACTGGATGCCCGATTCATTGGCCCGTGACTGGTAGGTGGCGCGAAGCAGATCGAGTTGGCGCACCAGGTCGAGTGGTGTGGCGACCAGGTCGAGGCGCCCGGATTTGATCATCGAGATATCGAGCAGGTCGTTCACCATCCGCTGCAGGTGCTCGCCAGCCTCCTCGATCAGACCGAGTCGGAAATGCAGGGTCACGTCGGCGGCCGAAACCTCGTTCTGGGTCAGGCGCGTGAGGCCGAGGATGCCGTGCAACGGTGTACGCAGTTCGTGGCTGACCACGGCCAGGAACTGGTCCTTCGCAGAACTGTGGATCTTGGCAAGTTCGAGCGCCTCGGCGCGTTCCTGGGAGATTCGCTCGGAATCGATGCGCAGGCGGAATACCTCGTTCATGCGCTTTTCCGATCGTCGCGCCGTCGCCAACAGCAGCATCAGATAGATCACGACGCCGACACCGGCAAGCAGACCGACCTGATCTCCACGGGTGAAGAAGGCGATGGCGATTGGGGCGATGATCGGTACGACATAGGCTGCGGTGGCCCAGAAGCGGATCTGCAGACCGAAGGTCGCGACCGACGCGACGCAGCAGGCAACTGCGGTGATGAAGGTGGCCAGTTCACTCGATTCGTGAATCAGTGCGCTACTCCCCAGCCCCCAGACCGCGCCGTCAACTGCCAGCAGCAGCGAGGTGTCACGCAGCCATTTCCGATGGTCGGGCAAGCGGCTGTGACGATAGGCGATCGAATGAACGATGCGGATCACCGCGACGCCGATTTTCAGCTGTATCCATGCGTCGACATATTCTGGATGAATGACCGCACCGAGCGCGCCTTGCCGCAGGTGGTAAGCCAGAAAAACGGCAAAGACTGTCGCAGCCACCGTCCCGACGGATGTGTGCAAAAGCAACAAACGTAACTGCTCGGCAGATACCAGCGCGCTGATTCCGCGTTCGGTCGGGGAGCCTTCTTCAGCTTTCATGAAAGGGGCTTGTACCGGCAAAACGCAGCTCGAAGAAACCTGTCGAGACATGCCAATCTTGGGCTTTTCAATTCGTCAACCGTGGGTATGCTTGCCACAGTCTCAGCCGACTGTGAAATTTGATTTCGTGCAATCGCAGACGCTATTCCCCAGTTTCTGGTGCCGGCAGCGTCGGGACCAAATGCTGGGGAATGCTCAAGTTCAGGACGCATCTATCTAAGGAATTTTTCGATGACCCAGCAAACCCTCAGTTTCCGACTCGAATTGGCGAGCAGGAAGCAGGACCTCGACGACGCATGCGTCGTCCGTTCGGAAACCTACGGACATCACCTGCCGGGTTTGTACGACGTATTGCGACGCCCGGATGTGATTGATCTCGACCCCGCAACCGCGATATTTCTGTGCCGCGACAAGACGACCGGGCGGGCACTCGGAACAGCAAGAATCCAGACCACCCGAACCGGACCTTTGCTGATCGAGCAATGCGCTGAAGCGCCACCACACATGAAGCGGCAGGATCGCGCGGAGATCTCCCGGTTCTCGGCAGTCCGTGGCGCGGATCCGCTGGTGAAATTGGCACTGTGGAAGGCATCGTACCTATATTGTCAAGCCGTGCAGGCAAGGTGGATGATCATCGGGGCTCGCAGCGAAGCGCTTGTCAGGCAGTATCAGCGACTGGGATTCAGCGACCTCTACGACGATCGCAGAATGGTGCCGCTTTCATATGCCGGTGGCGTTGCGCATCGTATCCTTGCTTTCGACGTTGTAACTGCCGAGCGCACCTGGCTCGCCTCGGACAATCCCTTGTATCACTTCATTTTCGAGACGACCCACCGCGACATCCAGTTGTTCAGGGCTGCCGAATTTGCAAGCTCGTCGTCCGGTCCGCCGGCAAGCACTGAAGACTTCGCGGTGCCCTCACCTTCCTGAGTTGACTGCTTGCGCCCTACTGGGAGCGGTCATGCAGAAGACCGACGATGTCATCGGGAAACTCGACACCCTCGTCTTCGCAGATGCGCTTGAAATGCGCGATCTGATCGGAAAGATCGAGTGTGCTCACGGCCGGTGCGACGTTGCGGAACAGCGCGATGAAGGCCGCAGCCTGCTGCTCGGCCATTTCACGCTTCCAGTCGCCAAGCACCTTGATCTGGGTCAGCGCGGAGGCATCTGAAAAGTCGTCCCTCAACCGGACAAAGCCGACCCCCGCCTCCCAGTCCGCGAACAAGCCGTGGGCGGGGAGGAAGAAGCCCTCTTCGTGGCCATACAACTGATCGAATTCTGTATCGCTCAAGACAATTCCTTTCTGAACAGGGGCTGTGGAATCCGGACTCAGCCTGCCGGGTTTCGAAAGTGGGCTGGATCCGTGGCGCAGAGCTGCCGCCGCCTGGAACATGTCACGTTATCGACTGTCCCTCAAAGTTCCTGAGTAAGCAATACCCCCCAAAGCGGTCGGATTACACGATTTCGGCACCTGTTCGCCTGGGCCGGCATGAACATGGACGTAGAGCACCCCCATTTGGGGGAAGCTTCTGCAGGCTCCAATCAGGTGGCGATGGTGGCTAATCCGCGTCAACGCGGTTGGAGCGCAGCAACTGCCTACAATTCATTTTTGCTTGAAAAATAGGCAAACATGCTGTTCCCCACCCTGTTCGATGTGATCGTGGTCGGCGGCGGCCATGCCGGGACGGAGGCTGCACTGGCTGCCGCCCGGATGGGCTGCAAGACACTGCTGCTGACCCACAACATCGAGACCCTCGGCCAGATGAGCTGTAACCCGTCGATCGGCGGGATCGGCAAGGGACATCTGGTCAAGGAAATCGATGCTTTGGGCGGAGCGATGGCGCGGGCCACCGACGAAGCGGGAATCCAGTTCCGGATCCTCAACGGATCGAAAGGCCCCGCGGTACGAGCGACGCGTGCTCAGGCCGACCGGGTTCTTTATAGGGCCGCCATCCGGCGGCGCCTGGAGAACCAGCCGTCGCTTTGGCTCTTTCAAGGCGCCTGCGACGACCTGAGCGTCGAGTCGGGGCGAGTCACCGGCGCGATCACGCAAATGGGCGTTCGCTTTTCTGCACGTACGGTCGTTCTGACCGCCGGGACCTTCCTGGATGGCAGAGTCCACGTCGGTCTGCAGAACCATGCTGCGGGCCGCGCTGGCGACCCGCCCGCCCAGCGCTTGTCGTCGCGTCTGAAGGAGCTTGCGTTGCCGCAGGGACGGCTCAAAACCGGAACCCCGCCCCGGATCGACGGACGAACCATCGATTTCAGCCAACTGGTGCGCCAGCCCGGCGATGGCATGCCGGGCGCAGATGGCAGTGCGCCCACGCAGGCCATTCCGGTCTTCAGCTTCATGGGCAAGGTGTCGGATCACCCTGAACAACTGCCCTGCTGGATCACGCATACCAATGCGCGTACCCACGACATCATTCGCAGCGGTTTCGATCGCAGCCCAATGTTTACCGGCGTCATTGGCGGAGTGGGTCCGCGTTATTGCCCCAGCATCGAAGACAAGGTCAATCGATTCGCCGACAAGGATTCGCATCAGATCTTTCTGGAGCCGGAAGGCCTCAGCACTCACGAGTTTTATCCCAACGGAATTTCGACCAGCTTGCCGTTCGACATCCAGCTCGCCGCCGTCCGCAGCATGCAGGGACTCGAGGCGGCGCACATCCTGCGGCCGGGTTATGCGATCGAATACGACTATTTCGACCCGCGGTCATTGAAGTCGTCGTTCGAAACCAAGAGCATTCAGGGACTGTTCTTCGCGGGCCAGATCAATGGGACAACCGGCTACGAAGAGGCCGCCGCGCAAGGGCTTTTTGCGGGCATCAATGCGGCGCTGCAGGTGAAAGGACTACCC
>JANNNE010000342.1:0-3857 GCA_031398385.1 Ideonella sp. | reverse complement strand
GGCACCTGGCGTCGAAGGTCTTCGAGGATTCGGGTCGGGTTCATGGTGCGGACTCCAATGCGAGATCCGCAAACGATGCAGGCCGACGCGCCCGCCGTCAATCGATTGGCCGGGTCGCTACCACGGGACTTTCGTTGCGCTGCAGGTCGCCCGGTGCTAGCGATTCGTTTGCACCCCGGTTGCGAGAAGCACGATGCGAAGACCGGATACCCCAATGTGTGAACTGGTCTGCCCTCAACGCCGTTGAGGCCACCCGGTTCAGGCGCTCAGATGTGCGTCGCGCAGGGCAGCGCAGCGGAGATCGCCGCCGATCTGGCACTGGCGCGGGCGCATCTGGGCGCGGGTCCTGGCACACCTGCTGGGAATGGCCTCAGACACACGCGTCGGGCCGCCCTTACTTCTTCTGATACTTGTCGATCAGGCTCGACGCCTCGGCGGCCAGTTTCGGTCCGTCGATGCCTTTCTCAGCCACCTGCTGGAACCACTGCGCCCGCACACCTGCGGCGGCACGCGCCCAGCGCTGGGTCTCGGCAGCATCGAGCTTGATGATGTTGTTGCCGGCCTTCTCGATCTGCCCGCGTCCGATCACGTCGCCCTGCGCCATCGCACGGCCGAACAGCGCGGCTGTTTCGATGCCGCTGTTGTTGTCGATCACCTTCTTCAGGTCCGGCGACAGCTTGTCGTAGCTGGCCTTGTTCATCACCACTGCGAAGGTCAGCGTGTACAGGCCCTTGTCGCCGGAGAACGTGGTGTGGTTCTTCACGATCTGGTGCAGCCGCAGCGACGGCACCACCTCGAACGGGATGGTGGTGGCGCTGATCACGCCTTTGGACAAGGCCTCGCCGATGCTGGTCACCGGCATGCCGACCGGCGTCGCGCCGAGTTGCTCCAGCATCACGTTGACGGTACGTGATCCGCCACGGATCTTCATGCCCTTCAGGTCTTCGAGCTTGTTGATCGGATCCTTGCTGTGGAACAGCCCCGGCCCGTGCACATGGGCCGTGATCAGCTTGACGTCCTTGAACTCGTCCATCGCATTCTTCTGGACGAATTCATAGAAGGCCCGCGAACCGGATTCGGCCGCGCCGACCGTGAACGGCAGCTCGAAAGCCTCGGTTTTCGGGAACCTTCCCGGCGTGAATCCCATGACGATCCAGGCCAGGTCGACAACCCCGTCCTTGGCTTGGTCGAACAACTCAGGCGGCTTGCCGCCGAGCTGCATGCTGGGAAAGCGCTGCACCTTGATGCGCCCGCCACTTTCCTTCTCGACCTTCTGCGACCAGGGTTCGATCGCCAGCGTCGGCACATTGGCCTGTGGCGGCAGGAACTGGTGGAAACGCAGCGTCACATCGGCGGCTACTGCCGGTGACATCGCGGCCGTGCAGGCGGCGGCGAGAACGATGGTTTTGAGAAAAGACGTCATGGACTGCTCCTGTGGAATATTCAACGGCTGGCCAGGCGGCGCCGGCCAATGGGTCAGAGCCGACCGAGATGTCGGACGAACTGGTCGATGCGATTGCTCAGCATACTGACGATGAGTCTAACCGCCACCGGCCGATCGACTGCCCCGCGAATACCCGCCCCCGGCCCGCCCGCGCCATTTCGCCGGCCGCTTCCGAAGCGATGCCCTACAAGTTCCGGCCGTGGCGACCGAGCCTCAATGCTGGAGGCCGATGCGCGAACGGCCGAAGGGCCGACCTGGCCAGTGCGTGACCGAACGAAGCCCGGTAGGAGCGGCTTCAGCCGCGCTTCGGGCTGTCCGAGCAACTGCAAGCGCGGCTGAAGCCGCTCCTACGGAGGGGATCGGCGCCCGGGCGCCGTCAACCGCCTCGTCGACGATCGCGCAGTCCACATCAGATCGCCGAAAACCTCTCAACAGCTCCTAAGAGCTCGCAAGAGCCACTTCAGCGACGTTCTTCGCGTCGGGCGCGACAGCATCCTCGAGATCGATGATCACCGCATCGGCCCCGCTGCCCAGCGCCTTGGCGTAACGTTCGGGTCGATTGCCGGGAACAAACAGCCAGGCTCGCAACGGGCGCGACATGCCGGTTCAGCCGAGAAAATTCGACACCGATGACGCCTCGGCCAAACTCCAGACCTGCCGGATCACGCCCATCATTTCTTCCTTGCTGGCGCCGCCACGGTAGGCCGCCAGACGCAGGGCCTTGTCTTCGATCTCGGCGCGCGACAGTGTATTGCCCGGATCGCCCTTTGGCTCGTCGACCCGCGCCTCGATCAGCCGTCCGTCCAGCGTCTCGACCTGCACCTTGCCGATCCAGCGCGCGGGATAGGCGGCATCGACTTCGTCGTCGCGAATCATCTCGACCTTGTCGCGAAACGCCACCACCGCCGGATCCCGGAAACCGGCGTCGAATTCGGTCAGGCCGGCGCGTCCCTGCGTGGCCACCAGACCGAGCACCGTGCCCATCGAGAATTTGGCCTGGTGCACCGTCTGCGGATCGGTCACCGGGCCGAGCACGTCGATCGCACCTTGATGAACTTGCGCGGTCACCTTGGCGACGGCATCGGCCGCGATCCGGTGCTCGGTCATCAGCTGCAACAACGCGTCGGCGGCGGGGTGGGTATGGCGACAGGAGGCGTGGAACTTGAACGAAGTCTCGGCCAGCGTCCAGCGGCTGCCGAGAGCGTCGGTCAGACGTGCCGGGTCGGCATCGCTCGACATGCCGGCCGCCATCCCGCGCGAACCTTCGAGGATGTGCTGCGCGCCGGTAAAGCCGTCGGCCGCCAGACAAGCAGCCATCAGGCCGGCGGACGAGGCGTGGGCGGTGTGCAGCTGCTTGGAGTCGGCCGCGTCGCGCAAAAATTCCCACAGACCGGCCGATTGGGTGCCGGCCGAACCGAAGGCGTGCAGCATCTGGTCCGGTGTCAGCTTCAGCAAACGACCGACCGCCGCGGCCGCTGCAAGCGTGCCGGCAGTGCCGGTCGTGTGGAACACCTTGTAGTGCGAACGACCGAGAAACTCACCGACCCGAATCCCGACTTCGTAACCGGCGATCGATGCAGTCAGCAGTTCCCGCCCCGACGCACCGATCTCCTGAGCGACCGCCAGCGCAGCGGGAAAGACAACCGCCGCCGGATGAAACACCGATCCGTTGTGTACATCGTCCTGTTCGGCGAAATGCGAAGACGCCGCATTGATCGCGGCGGCCACCAGCGGGCTGCTGGTCTGGCGATTGATCAGGATCTGCGACGGTCCGCGCGCCGGTCCCATGCGCTGCATGAATCGGGCAATGGATTCGACCGGCCGCGCGCCTTTGCCAGCGAGTGCCGACGCGAACCAGTCGAGAAACAGGTCCTCGGCGCGTCGCACGACGGCATCTGGAATCGAATCGAAGCGCAGGCCGGCGGCAAATTCAGCCAGCGTGCGGCTGGGATGGTCTTGGTTCATGGCAATCTTTCGAATGGGCCGCAATACGTGTGAGGAACGGGTGATGAGGGCTTGGATGCGGGGCGAGAGGCGCTGAGCTTCCGCGATTCGGCAGCTCAGATCACAGCGCGCCGCTTTCCTTCAGTTGAGCGATCGCCTCGGCGCTGTACCCGAGTTGCTGCAGGATCGATTCGCTGTGGGCACCGAGTGCCGGCACGGCGTCCATGCGCGCATCGGTCGCGCCGGGAGGCAGCAAGGCCGGCACCCGGCCAGCCGGCGTATCGACATCGACCCAGCGGCCCCGCGCCGCGAGTTGCCGGTGCTTCCAGACATCAGCCATGGTGTTGACCCGCGCGTTGGCGATCTGTGCCCCGTTCAGCCGCTCGACCACCTGCGCTGCCGAGAAGCGCGAGAACGATTCATCGATCAGCGCCTTCAACTCGGCGCGTGCCGCGCTGCGTTTGGCATT
>JANNNE010000213.1:0-19698 GCA_031398385.1 Ideonella sp. | reverse complement strand
GGTCATGACGAAGCCGATTCCCGCTATCCCCCTGGTCGCCACGGGTGCCCCGCAGCGCGTCGCCGCGCCCGCTTCCAGCGCGCAGTTCCCCTTGCCCGGCTGGCCGCTGTTTCGCCTCGGATTCCGGCCGTTCTACCTGGGGGCAGCCGCGTTCGCCCTGTTCGCGGTGCCGTACTGGATCGCGGGCCTCCTGGGCCTGGTGGCACTGCCTTCGACGATGCCGCCGCTGCTGTGGCACGCCCACGAGATGCTCTACGGCTTTGCCGTGGCAGTGATCGTCGGCTTCCTGCTGACGGCCGGCAAGGCCTGGACGGGCCTGGCCACGCCGCGCGGCGCCACGCTGGCTGTGATGGCGGGGCTGTGGCTGGCAGCGCGGCTTTCAGCAGTGGGAGCGCCGTACGCGGTCTATGCTGTTTTGGACGTCGTGCTGCTGCCTTGGGTGGCCTTGGTGCTGATCCGGGTGCTGTTGAAAGCCGGCAACCGGCGCAACCTGCCACTGGGCGCGATCCTGCTGCTGCTGGCGACAGCCAATCTCAGCTTTCACGCTGCCGTGCTGGGCTGGCTGAACATCGATCCGCTGCGGGCGCTGCACGCCGGTCTGGCGCTGGTCGTGATGATCGAATGCGTGATCGCGGGGCGGGTGATTCCGGCGTTCACGATGTCTGCGCTGCCAGGCCGGCAGCTGAAGGTGCCGGCCTGGCTGGAGCGCAGCACGCTGGCGGCGACGGCGCTGTCGCTGGCGTCGTGGGTGCTGCTGCCGGCCAACCCGGTCACGGCGGCTGGGTTCGCCCTGGCGGCGCTGTTGCATGCCGCCAGGTTGTGGCACTGGCAGCCCTTGCGCACCCGTGCGCGTCCCATTCTGTGGGTGCTGCACGCGGCGTACGCCTGGTTGCCCGTCGGCTTCTTGCTGCTGGCCTGGGCGCAGGTGGGTGGCGTGGCCGCGTCTGCCGGGATTCACGCCCTGGCGGTGGGTGCCACGGCCGGACTCATCGTCGGTATGGTCACCCGGACCGCGAGAGGCCACACCGGGCGTCCGCTGAAGGTGTCGCGCCTGGAGGTGGCCGCCTACCTGCTTGTGGCGGGTGCCGCTGTCGCCCGCGTGCTGCTCCCCTTGGTGGCGCCGGCACACACGGCCGACTGGCTCGTGGTGGCTGCAGCCGCCTGGTCTGCGGCTTTCGCACTTTACCTCTGGGTCTTCACGCCTTGGCTACTGCGCAGTCGGCTTGATGGCAAGGACGGCTGAGCGTTCCTGTTCCCTGACTGCATGACTGCACCTACGGCGCTTCCTTTGGCCTCCGCTGGCGCGCCCAAGTGCGCACTTCACCCCTGAAAGGCTCCCATGACTGCAACCCTGATTCAACCCACCTTCGAGCTGGACCTGAGGACCATCCCGCCGCGTGAGCGTCACCCGTTGATCTTCGGTCGCTTCGATGCCCTGGCCACTGGCCAGGCGCTCCAACTGGTGAACGACCACAACCCGCAGCCCCTGCGCTATCAATTCGACGACCGTGCTCTCGGACAGTTCGAATGGGCCGCGCTGGAAGCCGGCCCGTCGGTCTGGCGCATCCAGATCACCCGCATCGCTGACGCCGCAGTACCTTCGCCGGGCGCCAAGGGAGATTCCTGCTGTTCAGGCGGCGCCTGCTGCGGTTGAGACCCCGACCGCGCAGCGATGACCTTTGTCGTCACCGAAGCCTGCATCCGGTGCAAGTACACCGAATGCGTGGACGTGTGTCCGGTCGACGCGTTTCGCGAAGGTCCCAACTTCCTGGTCATCGACCCGGACGAGTGCATCGACTGCGCGGTCTGCGTTCCCGAATGCCCGGTGAATGCCATCTATGCCGAAGAAGACGTGCCCACCGGCCAGCAGCACTTCACGCCGCTGAACGCCGAGCTGTCGCGCGAATGGAAGCCGATCACGAAAACCAAGCTCTCACTGCCGGATGCCGAAGCCTGGAGCAAGATCGAACACAAGCTGGGCGCGCTGAAGCGATGAAAGCCCTGATGCGATGTGACCGCCCGTTGGCCGGCGCGCTCTGAGCATGGCAAGTTCCAGGATGCGATCAGGCAGATTGAATGTCGGGATGATCTTCAATCCGTGCGTCACGAAAACGAGTCGCTTTTTGGCACGCCACTGCGTGCGCTCCCGCACAGACGCCGATGGCGGACTGAGCGCAGGCTGGGTTCTGGGGCGCATCTGCGCCCATTGACGTTCAGGATAAATATCCAGTGCGCACGCCAAAGATCGATCCTGAGGGGATCTCTGCTCCCGCGTCGAGGCTGGACGAGCAGCCACCTGAGGACTCACCATTGACGAACGCGGAACTGGTGCAGTTGCGTATCCGCGTGATCGCCTTGGAGAATCTGGTCATCGCGCTGCTGGCCGAGGCCCCGGATCGACAAGTCACTCTCGCACGAGGCATGGCGACCTACATCTCACCGCGAGCCGGCTTCACCCCCCACCCGATCACATTGCGAGCGGCCGACGAGATGCTCAGCTTGGTCGACCGGGCCGACCGCTACCTCCGCCCGTAGTGCCCCAATTGCCACCCTACCGAGGCGCTACAGCGAGCGTCGACCGCTCCCAACATGAACTGGAGCAAAGTCTGGAGCACCGCAGGCCTGACCGCGTCGCCGAACTGTCCACTCGCGCAAGCGCACTTCTCCGGAAGAGCGCGCCATGATCCACGCCCAGTTCGAAACCTTCCACCCCTTCCTGGATGGCAACGGGCGTGAAGCGGCATATGGACATGGCAGGCTCGCACCCACGTCAAGAAGCAGGCGTTGCCGCTAGATCAGGAAGTCCGAGGTTTTCGCACCCACTTCGTAGGCTTCGTACAGCGTCGGACCGTTGGTGACTTTCGCCTGGCGCGCCTGCCCTTTGATATCGCGCAGCCGGCCGATGATCAAGTTGGGCGCACCTTGGAACTGCCGACACGTGATGTCGGCGATGATCGGATCGCCGTTCGGGCTTTCACGACCCACCGTGAAGTAGTGGTCTTTCGCCGGATTGACGTGCACCACGTGGGTGGAATAGAAGCCGCCACGGTGACGCAGAAACTTCGCTGCGATCACCGACGCGTAGATGCATGCGCCTTGCATGTTGGCATTGGCGGCCAGCGGGACGGTGGTAATGGCCTGGTACTGGGAACGGGTCAACGCGACGAGCTGATCGGCGACCGTTTCGTCGATGCCATAGCGCCCCCGGGCGACCGGCAGTTGCGAAACCTTGGTCTCATTGAACAGCCGATAGGCCAGTTCCGTCAGAAGCGAAGAAGTGGTAGACACCGCCCATGCCATGCTCGTCTCCGATTGATTCGACACCCGACTTTCTACTGCATCCGAATCCGGGTGTCGAGACCCGAAACCGCGACCGATGTCACGCTGGCGCTCCCGAAACTCAGGCCAGCTGAGTTGCCGCCCAACCGCCCCGACCGAAACACACCCGACAGGCAGGAAGCGCGACAATCGACGCGCGCCAATCCGGGTGGACGCCGCCACGGCGTGAGATTCTTCACGCCATCAGTTTGCCGATGTTGCCGCACGCCACTATGATGGCCCGGAGCCGTTTTTCCTGGCCTGCCCGTCAAGACAACACGAGCGGGCCTCGGGGCCGCCAAGAGCCACGATCAGAACCATCGGAATCTGAACCATGCTCCGAATCAACCACGTGCAAATGCGCCAATTCGGCGCGATCTCCCGAGATCGCTTCGTTCAGCGCATGGCCGTGCACTTGCGAACCAAGTTCGCGAGCCGCGCCGCTTCGATACCCGACGAGCAACTGATCGAGCAGATCGAACTCGGCATCGGCGAAGCCCGAGGCCATGGCGTCGTGCACGAGGACGACATCCGCCGATACCTCGAATGCCTGGTGATCTACGGTGCGCCGCTGGATCAGCAACCGAACGCGCCCTGGCTGGCCGACATCCTGCACCGCAAGGTGATCAGCGGCCGCGCCAAGCTCGACCTGATCGACGACGCGGCTCTGCAACTGGTGCGAAGCCGCTGATGGCACGCCTCAGCCAACCGCTGAACCCGGACGCCGTCCGTGCGGCCGACGACGAGTTCTACGCCAATCACCCGGAGTTCGTGAAGGATGGCAAACGGATTCCGCTGTCGGCGACCGACCCGTCTCAGGCCGCCCTTCGGTCCGAATGGGTCGCGCTCTACGAGAAGAATAACGGCAAGGTCGAGCCCGATCCGCCGGCACCCAAGGAGCCCGATGACCCGGTCGAGCCTTGCGTGTGCAAGGAAGAGTGCAAATACTGGCGCGAAGATCACGTCGTCGATTTCAACGGCCAGGACACCAAATTCGTCACCTCCACCCAGCTGGGGGCCGCCAGCGCCGCGTTCCGGCTGACCGCCGGCCTGGCCAGTGGCAAGCTGAAGATTACCTCGATCTTCGACTGGGGCACGGTCGCTGCCGACGTGACCGCGGCGGAGCAGGCGGACACCATCACCCAGTTCAAGGCCCAAGTGGCCACCTGGAGCGGTCACCACAGCCTGAAGGTCGTGGATCCGGTGTGCGGCGAGACGACGCTGCCGATCGAGTACGACCTGTTGTGGTCGCCCGATGACACCGCCGACGCCGCCGTTTTTCATGTCAACCTGTACAAGACCTTCCCGCGCGCCGGGGTCACCGGCTCGAATGTCGACATCGGCTACGACTCCGACGTGACGCCGGACGGCGGCTGGGTGCTGGCGCACGAATATGGCCACACGGTATGCCTGCCGGATGAATATTTCTACGCGGGCGTCACGGCCGCCACGCTCGCCTACAAGAGGGCCGACGGATCCACCGAAAGCGTCACCCTGGAACCGGCGGCGGCGAGCATCATGCAGATCCACGGGGACCGCACCCACTTCCCGCGATTCTTCTACTTCATCGAGGTCGAGGCCCAGGAGTTGCTGCGTGCCAAATCGGGCCGCGCCGTCGTATGCCGCATCGTCTAGCCGCCCTGCTCGCCCTCACGGTCGGGCTGCTGAGTACCGCCATTGCCAAGGATTCGAAAACCATGTCTGACACCGTGATCGACGGCATCCGCATCAGCTTCTCCGGGCCGGACAGGCTGCCGCTGAGCGTGGTGTCGCGCGCCAGCCCGAGCTACGACGCGCCCCGCAATTTTTTCACCGTGACGCTGAAGAACGAATCGCCAACCAGCCGCAAGTTGCCGTTCGACGAATTGAAGCGAACCATCGTGCTGGTGTATGGCAACCCGTCAACAAAAGAGCAGGAGATCGACAACAAGTCGCCGCCGCCGCGACGGGTCGGCATCGTCGAGACGTTGCCGCCCGGTGAAAAACGCGAGTTTCAGGTGCTGTTCGAATATCCGGCCCAGATTGCACCGCTGAAAGACGGCAGCGTGCAACTGCGCTTTTGCGTGCGCTGGGAATCGGCCTGGCTGCGCACCGCCAACTATCCCGCTGATGCCCTCGACTGGAATCCCTCGTTCCAGCTCTGCCGCGACCTGCAAATCGTGCGCAACTGAATTCGAACGCCGGGCGCAATCTGGCGCCCCGAACGGGGTCTGGTGACACTGCGGCCAGTCGCATCGGCCCCGGCATGCATTCGGCTGTCGATCGATGCGGCAGCTCGGTCCCGTTCCATCAGTTAGCCCGCCCGCCTGAGTCACGGTCAAATAGAAACAATCTGCAACCGAGGCATGGCCGAGCCGAAATGTCGTCGCCATTTCGCCCGAAGAATGCGATCATCATCGCGCAGGCCACACTGAACTTCAACGCGGATCCTCCGATTCCCCATCGACTCCGAAGTCGGACCGACGGATTCGGGGTTGTACGTTGTTCCAGGGGCAGACCTCGACGCTGCGGCGTCCTGGAGTCACGGCTGGTACCGAGAAAGAAAGCAGGCACTTCATGGCAGGCACTTCGGACACGGTTTTTCTGCGCGCGTTTGCCTGGTTCCAGGCCGCCGTCAATCATCTGCAGTCCCAGACCGTGCCACCGGCCCTGGCCGCTCCGCTCGGCGATGCGCTGCGCACCCGGCTCGGCCTGGAGCTCGACAAGACAGCCGCCACCATCGACCCCAGTACCTTCGCCGCGACCCGCGCCGCTGCGCAGTCACTCGCGCTGGCGACGCTGATCACCGGCGAGACCCTCGCCGCGCTGCGCACCTTGGGCGAGGTGCTGGCGAATCTCGAACAAGGCAATGTCGATCTGGGCGATCTGGTCAAGGTGGTGCGTCAGATTGACCGCATCATCGGCGCCGATCCGGGCAAACCACCATCGGCGTATTCGATCGCCAAGCTGCTGCTGATATTGTCCGGCGATGCCGATGCCCCGGATGCCGACCCGCCCGCGCGCCGGTTGATCCACATCGTCAAGGGGCTCGATCCGGCCGGTGGCGGGTTGAACAACGCGCAGGTGCTGGAAGGCCAGGCGATCCTCGGGCTGGCCATCATCGCGATCGGCAGCCTGATCGACCGCTCGTTCAACACCGACGGCTTGGCGCCGGCTGCACCGGTACCCACGCTGACGCTGCCGGCGGGGGAGGCCACGCAAAGTTTCAATTTGGCCGGCAGTGCGGGCAAATCGCTGGACCTGGCATTCGGCTACATCGGTCCTGTCGGGCCGACGCCGGCACAACTGTTTGCCAAGCTAAAAAGCAACCTGGCCGCTGAACAAGGTGTCGGCGAACAGTTCGCGCTGTCGCTGACCGCCAGCAGCGAAGTCGTGCTGGGCATCGAGCTGCCGCCGCTGTTGCCGCTGCCGGCGTCGATGCCGTCGCCGAAATTGAGCGGCGATGTCGAGTTCGGCATCCGCTTCGGCCGCAAGAGCACCACATCGCCACTGATCCTCGGCAAGGCCGATGGCACGCATTTCTCGATCGGCGAACTGAGCGGCGCGATCCTGCTGAAGAACACCGACCCGCGGGTCGAGTTCGACCTGAAAGACAGCAAGTTGGTGCTGAAGGTCGGCGACGACCCCTTCCTCGGCGCCGTCATCGGCGACCAGATCGAGGTCGCACTGACCTTTGGCCTGATTGCCGACAAGGCGGGCGGGCTGCGCCTGAAGGACGGCACCGGATTGAAGGCGACGATCCCGCTGGAGGCGATTCCGAACAGCCCGGTGCAGATTCCCTTCTTGACCTTCGAGTTGAGCAAGGCCGACGGGCTGAACCAGGTGCAGGTCGAGTTGTCGGGTTCGTTCCAGGTGCAGATCGGACCCTTCTCCGGTTCGATCGACCGGCTCGGCACCAAGCTCAATCTGAAGAACCTGATCAATGGCGTGGCGCAAGTCGGCTGGGGCCTGAAGCCGCCGTCGGGGGCCGGCCTGGCGATCGACGCCGGCATCGTCAAGGGCGGTGGCTTCCTGCTGTTCGACCCCGATCGCGGCGAATACGGCGGCATCATCGACATCAAGCTGATGCAGATCGGCGTCAAGGCGATCGGCCTGCTCGGCACCAAGAATCCGGGCGGCTGGTCGTTCCTGCTGATCATCGTTGCCCAGCTGCCGCCGATCCAGCTCGGCTTCGGCTTCACGCTGACCGGCCTGGGCGGCCTGCTCGGCGTTCAGCACACGGTCAACCGCGACGCCTTGTCCAGCGGACTGGCCACCGGCTCGCTCGACAGCTTCCTGTTCCCGCAGAACCCGATTGCCAACGCGCCGCAGATCTTCAATCAGCTGCGCGTGATCTTCCCGTTCAAGGCCGGCGGCTTCATCATCGGTCCGATGCTCGAACTCGGCTGGGGTACGCCTAGTCTGGTCACCGCCCGGGTCGGCTTGCTGATCGAGCCGAGCCAGTTCGTCTTCGTCGGCCAGGTCATCGTGCAGCTGCCGCCGCTGATCGACAAATCGCTGGCGTTGCTGTATCTGCAGGTCGATTTCGCCGGCGGTGTGGTCTTCGATCCGCTGCAGATCTGGTTCGACGGGGTGTTGCGCGATTCGCGGGTGTTGTTCATCAGCCTGTCCGGCCAGTTCGCCTTCCGCGCGCAGTTCGGCGACAAGCCCAGCTTCCTGATCAGCGCCGGCGGCTTCCACCCACGCTTCACCGACCTGCCGCCGGGCTTGCCGAGCCCGTTCCAGCGCGTCGGCGCCGATTTTTCGATCGGCATCGTCGGCATGCAGTTCCGCGGCTATTTCGCGGTCACGTCGGCCACGGTGCAGGGCGGATCATCGATGCGGGTGTGGGGCGATGTCGGTGTCGCCTCATTCGAGGGTGGCTTCGAGTTCAATGCCATCATCTACCTGGTTCCGAAATTCCGCTTCGAGACCGACATTCACGTGTTCGCCGGCATCGATGTATTCGGCATCGATTTCGCCAGCGTCGACATCTACGGCCTGCTCGCCGGTCCGGGCCGCTGGCACATCGTCGGTCGCGCCACGGTGCACACGCCGTGGCCGCTGCCCGACTTCAAATTCCGGGTCGACGAAAGCTGGGGCGAGGACCGTGCAACCACCGTCCGCAAACTCACGCTGGCTGCCGAACTGAGCAAGGAACTCGAATCGGTCGGCAACTGGTCGGCGCAACTGGCGCAAGGCGGGGATGCGTTCGCCACCTTCGCGAAGGCGCCGCCGCCGGTTGATCCCGACGCGCCACAACCGCTGCTGGCGCATCCGAATGCGGTGCTGCAGTTCGTCCAGAAGCGCCTGCCGCTGGCGAAGACACTTGACAAGCTCGGCTCGGACGGCATCGAGGGCGAACGCCGCATTGCCATCGATCAACTGATTTTCGGCGCGATCAGCCAGGCGCCAGACAAGGCGTTGAGCGACAACTTCCCGACCGGCCAGTTCATCGACATGAGCGAGGACGACCGGCTCGGCAAACCGTCTTTCGATCGCTTCACGTCGGGTTTCGAATCGGGCCAGCGCAACTACGCATTCGAGCAAGCGGTGGCCGAAACCTTCGACTACGAAGAGGTCAACCTGTCGATCGAGAAAAGCGGCACCGGCGTGCTGGCGCGGCCGGGGCTGACCCTGTCGGCACACAAGAACTGGACGCTCGAGCTCAGTGCCGCAGCCCGCTCACCGCTGCGCCGCAAGGCCATCCTGAAACCCGAGGAAGCGCGGATGGCGGTCAACCCGCCGCCGCTGGCCACGCTCGATACCAGCAACGGCACGATGAGTGCAGCCGTTCTCGGTGGCTCCGCCGCCACCTCGTTCTGGCACGCGCAGGACGTGGCGGCCGCGCAGGGGGTATCGATGCAGGTGGTGGAAGCCTTCGAAACGATGTTCTAGCGGGAAACCGACATGGCCATCTCCTATCAATTTCTGCCCTGGGTGCGGCGCGGCCTGACCGTGGCACTCGATACGGTGGACAACCTGGGCAACCTGCCCGCGCATGCCCAGGCCAGCGTCGGCGTCACGCTGGCGGCGCCGCTGGCCGGTGTCGCTATCGCGCCGATGCCGATCCGGTTGCACGGCCCTGGCGATGTCATCGCGATCGACACCTCGCTGATCGTGCGCACCGACCCGCGGCCGAATACCACCAACTTCGAGCCGAACTACTGCGCGATCATCGATTTCGATCCGCCGGACTTCCCATGGATGCTGACGCCCGCGCGCGCCAACGCCGATCACCGGCTGCGACCGTGGCTGGTGCTGGTGGTGCTCGACGTGGCCAAGACCGGCCTGCCGAAGATGCAAGGAGCGGGCCTGTTGCCGTCGGTGCGAATCGCCGCCGCCGACGTCAACAGCGAATTGCCGCCGCTGAACGAATCGTGGTCGTGGGCGCATGCCCAGGTGGTGAGCGAATCGGCCTCACAAGACCTGGCCGGCATCCAGAATGACCTGCAGGCCGACCCGCGCAGCAACATCTCGCGGCTGGTGTGCCCGCGCCGGCTGAGCCCGGACCGACAATATGTCGCCTGCGTGGTACCCGCGTTCGAACCCGGCCGGCTGCGCGGCCTTGGTCTGGCTGGCGATGGCAGCAGTGCGGCGATGCAGACCCTGACACCGGCCTGGAGCCGACCGTCGGCGAACGACGTGGTGTTGCCGGTCTACCACCACTGGACGTTCTCGACCGGCCCGGCCGGTGACTTCGAATATCTGGCCCGGCGTCTGCGCAGCCCGAAGAAGTGGAAAAACGACCCGGTCATCGCGGCGCAACTGGCCACTGTGGGCACGTTGCCGATGGCGGTCGATCCGCTGATCGGCGGCGGACTGACCACGATGGAAGGCGCGCTGGTGCCGATCGCGTATCAGCCAGGTGCGGTATCCACTCCCACCCATGCCGCAAGCCTGGCCGCGATCGTCAATACGCCCGCCTCACAGGTCGACAACCCGGTGGTCGACGAACCGGACGGCAGCATCCGGCGCATCGAGGTCAAGCCGCCGCTGTACGGCGCCTGGCACGCGAAGCAGCACAGCGCCGCTCAGGCTCAGCAGCCGTCGTACTGGCTGGCCGGGCTGAACCTGAACCCGCGCTACCGTGGCGCGGCCGGCTACGGCGCCGAAGTGGTCCGCAAGAACCAGGAAGATTACGTCGACGCCTGCTGGGACCAGATCGGCGAGATCCGCGCCGCCGAAATGAAATTCAACCTGACCCGGCTGGCCATCGAGGCGATGCGGGCGCTGAAGGCCAAACACTTCGATCCGCTGCCGAACGAACGCCTGCTGCAGTTGATGGGGCCTGCGCTGCCGCGCATCGAGGCACTGACGGCGCAAGGCGTGGCGGCCTTCAAGGTCAACGGGGCGACGGCTTCATTGGGTGGCCAGATCGACCGCTCCAGCCTGCCCGCTGCGATGGTCGACAGCGCACTGCGCCGTGGCTTGAGCCCGTTGCGCCGTGGACTGCGCACGGCCGCACGCGGCACACGTCTGGCCGCGGCGTTGCCGGGGCTCGGCGGGCAATATCTGAAACAGATGGCCGCCGCCAGCAGCAAGCCGGCGGCGTTTGCGGTCAACGCGTTCATTCCCGACGGCATCCTGGGCACCAGGCTGTTCGACGGCGTGGGGCTGGCAGGTGATGCCGGCCGGTCGGTCGACCTGCGCGACCGCGGCTTGTCGAAACCAGCGACGCTCGGCCAGATCAAGGGGGTGCTCGAGGCCACCACCGTGGCGCAGAGAAGCTTCGCCAGCACAGGGGTGCCGGTGCCGGCGATCCGCGTCGGCCAGAGCAAGGGCATCTTCACCGATTCACACATGCAGCGCTTCGGCGAATTGTTGTCCGCATCGGCCGGCACGCGCAGCGCCGATCTCGGCGTCCTGACCACCCAGATCGAAGCGCTGGGCCGGCGCGGTGTCGAGGGTTTCCTGGTCGAGGCGCAGCGTGGCGGTGCACAACTGCAGATCAGCGCGATGCAGCTCGATGGGCGCAATGGCGTGCTGCGCCTGGACAAGCCGCTGCTGCGCTTCAATGCGCAGCGCCAGGCCGTGCGTGCGACGCGAACGGAGGTGTCGCGCGCCGCCGGCATCCTGCTCGGCCAGGTGCAGCTGTCCAACGTTCGCCAGTTCGACAACGTCGCGCTGTTCTCCAACCTGCCGCCGAATGCGATCGACCTCCAGGCCGGCGCGCTGCCGGGCAGCTTCGTGCTGAGCCCCGGGCTGGAGTTCGGGCATGTCGGCCAAGTCCCCGCACCCCGCGACGTTGCCAGCATCACGCTGCCACCGGCGCTGCGTCAACGCGCGGTGCTGAACCGTTTCTCGGCTGCCACCCGCGGCATCCAGGCGCAGTGGCGCGAGCCCTTCGACACCATGCGCGTGGCCGTGAAAACGGTCGATTTCGGCGTCAGCCAGGCCGCGCAGATCGTGCGCGCACGCACCCGGCCCGAGCTGACCTTGACGGCACGGCTGGCGTCGCAGGTATCGATTGCACAAGCCGCGCTGGGCCAGCAGAACCTCTATGTGTCGCCTTACCTGAGCGCCAGTGCGGCGTCGGACAAGTTGCGCTTCATGGTGCCGGCGCTTTTCGACCGCGTGATGGCCTGGCCGCACCTGCGTGAACCGATGTACCGCGCACTGGCCGAATACGACCAGGAGGCCTTCATGCCCGGCGTCGGCAACCTGCCGCAGGATCTGATCATGCTGGTGCAGGTGAACCAATTCTTCATCGACAGTTTCATGGTCGGTGCCAACGTCGAGATGAACCGCGAACTGTTGTGGCGAGGTTTTCCGACCGACCTGCGCGGCACCCCGTTCCAGCGGTTCTGGGGTCGGGTCAAGGCACGCAACGACGGCAGCCTGGAGTCGCTCGACGACATGTTGCCAATCCATCGCTGGCTGCAGCAGCCGCTCGGCAAGCGCAGCGACCCCAACATTACCGATCCCGACCGCATCGCGCTGCTGGTCAAGGGGCAGTTGCTGCGGCGATATCCGAACAGCGCCGTCTACGCCTGGAAGCGCAAGAAGAATGTGCCGGCCGACCAGAGCAAGCTGGTGAAGAACCCGCAGGGCGCGCCGCCGAACCCGAAGACCGATATCCAGACCCCGGTGTTTTCCGGCTTGCTCGCGCCGGACATCACCTTCTTCGGCTTCGACATCGACAAGGCCGACATCGGCGACTGGTGCTTCGTGATCGAAGAGCAGATGGGCGAGCCGCGCTTCGGCTTCGACATCGCCGACCCGGCGCCCGGCGCGGCGCCGGCCATCGGCGCGACCCGCCGCCCGGCGCTGCTCAGCGCGTTGAACAGCTACGCCGCCGGCAACGCCGCGTCGCCGCAGTTTCTGGCGGCGAGAACCGCGGGCTTCAACCCGTACAAGGCGCTGACCTGGGCGCACCTCGGCGTTGCCGAAGGGGCATTCGCGTCAGTGTCGGCGATCGCGAGCGTGCCGAACAAGCCGTTCGCATCATTCCCGACCCTGACCGCCACGCCCACCTCCGCCGAAATTGCTGGCGCCCTGCTGCAATTGCCGTTTCGTGCCTATTGGGAAGGTCCGGACCTCGCGTCCTGACGCAGACGAAAGCCCGCCATGCCCGTGCTTGATCTGAACCGTGCCGCCATTCAGGGTGCACGCGCCACACTCGGCCAGCAACGTGATTCGCAACGCGCCGACCGCGCCGCACTGGCGCAGGCGCAGAGCGATCTGGCTGCACTGCGGCGCAGCGGCGCCAACACCGACGCGGTGTTGCGCCAGCAGACCCAGATCGATCAGCTCGGCGCCACGGCTCGCAGGCGGATCGGCGAAGTGAAGTCGCAACTCGGCGCGATCCGCAACCTGTCCGAGGGTCTGCTGGCGCAACGCGACCCGGCATTGCTGGTCGAGGCCATGGACAGCAGATTTCCGGTGCTGCTGATGCCGGTGTCGGTGCAGACGCGCTACGACGATGCACCGAGCAAGCTGATGGTGCGCATCTATCCCGATACGCTGCATGCGTTCCAGCACGAGCCCGGGCTGACACCGAGCGAGGTCGCAGAAGGCAAGCGCTACTGGACGCTACGCTTCGAGACGCCCGGCGACAGCGAATCGCCGTGGAAACAGATCGCGCTGCTGTTCGGGCCGATGCGCGCGGCCTACATCGTGCGCATGCTGACACCCGCCAATGTCGCGGTGCTTGCGCAAGGCGGCACGCCGATCTTCGACGACGCGGGGGTTCCGCTGGCCACCGCCGATGCGTCGGAGGTGGTTGCCGCCGCACTGCCCGACCGCTTCGTCGTCGTCGGCTATCTGAATGGCCAGGAGGTGCTGCGCAAATGGGGCCGCGCGGTGGCCGACCTGCTGCCGCTGTCGCCGTTGTTCGACCCGTTGCTGGTGACCGATCCCGAAACCTGGGATCCGTTTGCCGACGACCGTTCGTGGCTGGTCGACTACGACGCTGCGGTCGCGGCCGGCATGGCGATCACGGTCACCCAGGCCGACCTGACCGGCGGCGCAACACTTGGCAGCGGTTTCGACAGGCTGGTCGTGCTCGGTGTCGACTGGACCCAATCGCCCGAATCGGCCGCTGCGCTGGTGGCCGAGTTGCTCGACAACCACCAGCACGCCCAGGGCCTGAAATTCGTCGCCCAGGGAACACCGACCAACAACACCGGCGACAAGCGGGCCGGTTTCACCGCCAGCAGCGCCGATGTGGCTGCCGCGCTGCAGCCCGATGCGGCGGATGCGCAGGCCGCTGCGATGGCCGCCGCGCAGGCTGCGGCAGGTGCAGGTGCAGATGCAGCGCTGGTCGCCGACGAACTGGCCGGTGCCGGCGCCCGGCTGCAGTTACTGCTCGGCCTGCCAAAGAGCGGCTTCGATGCAAATTTGATTCCCGGTGCCGATCTTCAGGAGGGCGCGACCAGCGGCCACATGCAGAACGCGTTGTGGAAGGCCACGCTCGGCTACACGCTGCGTTACTTCTGGAATCCGCTCGATGCGGCACAGACCCTGCTCGACGATGCCTCCGTCGAGTTGCTGCGCGCGCATGTGGTGCGGTACCTGCGCGCCAGCGGACCGCTCAGCACCTTGCGGGTCGGCAACCAGCCCTACGGCATCCTGCCGATCAGCGCACGCGAATTCGTGCCGGCCGCGAACTCGGCAGTCGAGCGCGAACTGTTCGAGGCTATGGGCTGGTTCCGCAACATCTGGCAGGCCGCGGTGGTGCGGGTGCCGACGATGCGCGAACCGTCCGCCGACCGATTGCACCAGTTGTTGTCGATGCAGCCGTGGTCGGTCGCGAAGCGTTTCTGGCAAGTGGCCGGGCCGGCGAATATCGCCAACTATCCCGACATCAAGGACACCGCCTTTGCGCAGCGCCTGCTGATCCAGCTGATGGTCGCCGATCTGCTGAACAAGCAGCCGTTCAGTGTGCGCTCGCCGTTCATCGCCAGCTGCGCCGTGCGGCCGAAGCCGCATTCACTCGACGCCGTGGCCTGGGTGCAGCGAGACCCCGCAGACGCCAAGCGCGAGGTGGCGCCCGACCTGCCGCTGGCGCGCGATTTCATCGGCACGCTGCTCGGCCTGCTCAGCACGCCGAGCAGCAATCCGCGTACGGCGCTGACGCAGATGGAAAACGCCGATTCGCTGCTCGAGGCGCTGCTGGCCTTCGCGGCTGACGAAGAAGTGCTGCACAGCGGGCGCGGCCTGTTCTACGGCCACCTCGACAAGTCGCCGATCCTTAGCGCCGCAGCCAAGTTGAACGCGCGCAACATGCGCTACGGCGAATACAACGGCGTCGACACCGCGACACAGGTCGGCGACCAGTTCGAGATGGGGCACGCCAATGCGGTGCTGGGCCTGCAGCTGATCGGCAGCACCGGGAACCAGTCGGTCGCGCAATTCATCGGCAGCCAACTCGGTCTGGCGGTCGCCAACTGGCCCGAGGCGCTGAAGAATATCGCCACCTTCAACCAGAGCCTGGCCTTTCTGCAGCAGCGCAAGGTCGGCGAGCTGGATCACGCGCTGCGCACCTCGCTGGATGTGTGTGCGCACCGGCTCGATGCGTGGATCACGTCGCTGGCCACCAAGCGGCTCGACCAGATGCGCGAACGCACGCCCGAAGGCCTGCACATCGGCGCTTTCGGGCTTGTCGAGAACCTGCGCCCCGATTCGCAGCTGCGCGACCAGCGCATCGCCGACAGTCAGGGCTATGTGCACGCCCCATCGCTGCAGCAGGCCACCACCGCAGCGGTGCTGCGCAGCGGCCACCTGGCGAACCGCGACGGCGCGGCCGGTGCCTTCGACATCGACCTTCGTTCGCATCGCGTCAAACGCGCGAAGCGGCTGCTCGAAGGCGTCGCCAACGGGCAATCGATGGCGGCGCTGCTCGGCTACCGCTTCGAGCGATCACTGCGCGACAACGACTTGTCTCAGCACATCCTGGACTACCGCCGCGTCTTCCCGCTGCGACCCACTGGCGACACACCGGAGCCGGGTGACGAGAACATCGCGGCGCGCGATGTGATCGACGGCGTGCGGCTGATCGCCGAATACCGCGACAAGGGCATCAACGCGATTTCACCGGCAGCCGTGCCGGCGGCAGACCGTCCGAAGGTCGCCGGCTTCATCGACGACCTGCTCGATCTGATGGATTCGGTGTCCGATCTGCTGGTCAGCGAAAGCGTTCACCAGATCGTCGGTGGCAACCTCGACGCCGCGGGTGCGGCGATGCTGGCGCTCGACAAGCAGGCCCGGCCGCCCGAGGCACGCGTCGTCGAAACACCACACGGCACCCGCGGCTACACCCAGCGCGTGGTGGCGGTGATGCAAACCATCAACCCCGGGCCGTGGGCGCAGATCAACGACCTGGCCTCGATGGTCGAGCCGCGGCTGAATGCGTGGCTGGCGCGGCTGCTCGGCGACCCGGCGCGCTTCCGCTTCGAAGCCCGCGTGCTGAGGCATGTCGACACCGGCGAGGTGTTCGACGGCCGGCCGCTGCGCCGTTGGGAAGATACCGGCAACACGCTGCAGGCTGGCCTCGACGAACTGGAGATGTCGCCGCTGTCGCTGGTGCTGGCCAGTGAGGCACAGACGTCGGGTGGTCAGAGTGGCGTGCAGGAACGGCTGGCCGCGCGACTCGGTGCACAGGCGCAGGCTTCGTTCGGCGCGGCAGCTGCCGAGATGGCGGTGGTGCTGCAGCCGGGCGCCCCGGCCGGCGCGCCGGCGGACAGCATCGGCCTGGTCGAATTCGAATCGATGTGCTGGCTGCTGCATCGCCTGCTCGACAAGACGCGTGCGCTTCGGCGCATGGACATGGTGCAGGCACGCGACGGCATCGAAAGCGAGGCGACCTTGAACGACGGCGAGTTCGCAGGCGTCGATATCGCCGACTTGAATGGCCGTTTGGCGATCGTCGACAACCAGGCCAATATCACCGTCGCTGCGCTGGATGCAGCGGTCGCAGCGGTTCCGGCTGATCCCGAACTGCTCGATCCGGCCGCCCCGGCAACCCTGGCCATGCTGGGCAGCTTGCAGGCGGCGCTGGCCCAGGCCGAACGGCTCGGCTGGCGCAGCGCGCTGGCCAGTCAGCCGGTGGCCGATGGCAACGCGCAGGGTGAGCAGGTCGCAGGCGGCGATAGCTTGATCGCAGCGCATGCCCGGGCGACGGCGCTGCTGGCCGAAGTCAATGCCCGACGCGCGGCCGCACCGGCCGCGCTGCCTGCCGACCGCCCGGGTGAGCAGGTGCGCAAGACCTTGGCGCGCATGCGTGCGGTGCTCGGCAAGTCGTTCCCGATCCTGCCGCTGTTCACACTCGGTGGGCTGGCTGCCGAATCGGCGGCGTCACTCCCGCTGCGGGACCAGCTGCTGAACGGCGACGATCTGGCCATCGCTGGCTGGCTGCCCAAGCTCGGCGCGGTGCGAGAGAACACCGGCCTGCTGAACGATATGATCAGTGCAGCGGAGGCGATGGGCCAGGCAACCCAAGCCAGCGACTTCAAGCTGCTGCAGACCTCGGCGCAGGCCGACAAGCCGATCAAGCGTTGGGCCGCGCTGCCTGGCGATCCCGACGACGACCTGCGCGGTGTCGTCGCGGTGGTCGCACACGCGCCTGGCGCACTCGGCAGCCTGGTCGGCGACGATGCGATGGCGGGACTGTTCGTCGATGAATGGAGCGAAACCATTCCTTCGAAGCAGGAAACCACCGGACTGAGTTTTCATTTCGACGCCCCTGGCGCCCGCGCGCCACAAAGCATGCTGCTGGCAGTGCCGCAGGACTTGAGCATTCCGAACTGGACGCTCGACGCGCTGCTCGGCGTGGTCGACGAAGCGATGGCGCTGGCCGGACTGCGCGCGGTGCGACCGCAGGACCTGCAAGGCCTCGGACTGCTGCTGCCCGGGCTGTTCCTGTCGAACAATTTCAAGCGCGACGTGCCGTCGCTGGACTTCGCACGGCTGGTCGAGAACAACCTCGGCATGCTGCGCGCCGCCTACGGCCAGAACACGGCCAACAGTTTCATGCAGATGGCATCGGGCACCAGCGTCGTCAGCGAATGATCGGAGCAAGCACATCATGAGCTACAAGGTTTCAGCCGCCGCGGCGCGTGTCAATGCCATCGACCTGCGGGCATTCAAGCCCGATCCGTCGGCCACCACCTGGTCGCGGCTCGACCCGCTGCCGACCTCGGACGACATCTCGCTCGGCCTGCAGGCCCCGATCGCCGATCCGTTGTGGATGCTGGCGCGGCAGTGGCAGTTCAACGAGTTCCAGGGCGAGGATGCCGGCTCGCCGATTGGCGTCGACCTGCGCCTGCTGGGTGTGCCGATGGCAAGGCTGGTGCATCCCGACGCCGCCGTTGCAGACCGCGCATTGGCTGGCGCGCCGCCGGTCGAGGCGCTGGTCGAGGCCGAGCAGGTGTTGGTGGTGCATGCCAAGCTCAATGCCCAGGCCGGCCAGCACCTGATGCGCATGTTGCGCGCGGGCGGTCTGGTCGACGCCCTCACCGGCCTGCTCGCCGCCTACCCCGCGCCCTTGCCCGATCCGTCGGACCCGGTGGCCGACAACGCCGGTTTCGTCTGGCATCGCCTGCTCGACGGCAAGGCCATCGATGCCAGGCGTCTGGCGATCGACCTGCGTGCACAGGCCGGCAACGATGCGGCCATCGACGCCTTCATCACCGCCCTCGGCCTGCTCGGGCCTCAGCCGGTACGCGAGTTGTTGAAACGCTGGCTGGTCTGGCTCGACGACCTGGTGCTTGAATCGGATACCGCCGGCGCCAGCGCGTACTGGAATCCGCAGCGCCTGGAATACAGCTTCGACCTGCGCAGCGATGGCGTGCAGCCCGAGCTGCAGCTGCATGCCGACGAATATGCCGACGGCAAGCTCGACTGGCACAGCTTCACGGTCTCGTCGACAGTGGTGCCGGGCCAGCCGGTGGTCGGCGCCGCGGCAATCGACTGGTCGCCCAAACGTGCGCCGATGCCCGGCTTGGCACGCTACCCCGGCATGCCGGCCGATCGCTACTGGGAGTTCGAGGACGGACAGGTCAATTTCGGGCGCATGGGTGCGGCCAAGACCGACCTGGCCCGGCTTGCGGTGATGGAATATGCACTCGTCTTCGGCAATGACTGGTATGTGCTTCCGGTCACGCTGGATGTGAACGCGCTGTACAAGGTCGACCGCTTCACGGTGCGCGACAACTTCGGCATCGAGGTGCCGATACCGCCGGCACGCAACCTCGACGGCTCGCAGTGGACGATGTTCGAGATGACGGTGCAGCCGAATGCCAACGCACCCCGGGCCCGGCTGAACGACTGCCTCTATCTGTGCCCGAGCATCGAGACGCTGGAGAGCCCGCCGCTCGAACACGTGCTGATGATGCGCGACGAGATGGCCAACACCGTCTGGGGCATCGAGAAACGCGTGCAAGGCAGCTCCGGCGAGCCACTCGACCGGCGCTATGAAAGCCAGCGACTGTCGACCACCCAGGTGCTGCGCGCCGCCGATGGTGCGTTGGCGGTGCCGCAGGGCGCACCACTGTCGTACCGCCTGCAGACCCCGGTGGCCGCCAACTGGATTCCGTTCCTGCCGGTCAAGCGCGAAGGCGCGACCCCACAGCAGTGGTCGATCCAGTTGCAGCGTGGTGTCGTCGTGCAGTTCTATCAGGTTGGCGATGATCGGCTGAACCTGCCCCGCAACGCCGACTACAAGGCCTTCATCGAGACGCTGCGCACGCTGCCGTTCGTCGAAGCCAAGCCCGAAGCCGGACCGCCGGAGAACCGGCTGCAAGGCTTCATGTTCCACCCGCGCGGCGAAATCCTCCGCCTTCAACCCCACAACCCGGCCGCGTTGTTGACCACCGATTTCCTGCGTCTCGAAGAAGAGGAAGTGCCACGCGACGGCATCGAGATCAAGCGGGCGTTCAACTACGCCCGCGACGCATCGGG
>JANNNE010000192.1:0-12700 GCA_031398385.1 Ideonella sp. | reverse complement strand
GTTGGCAGCGGCGCCTATGCCCAGGCAGCGGGAGCCGAGGCGCGCGGCGTGCATGCGTTGTCGACGGCAGTTGCGCAAACGCTGTGCAAGGAGACGGCGCCGGTGGCGACGCTGGCCGCGGTCGTGGGAACGCAAGCGCGGCTGAAGCCGCTCCTACGAAGAGTTTCCATCGCGCCGGTCTCCAAATGAATCACATAACCCCAGCACGCGATCGCACCACCGCCGAATGGCAGGCTGCTGATTCGGCGCATTTCCTGCATCCGTTCACCGATTTCAAATCGCTGGCCGCCAAGGGGTCGCGCGTGATCACGCGTGCCGAGAACATCTACCTGTGGGACAACGACGGCCACAAGATGCTCGATGCGATGTCGGGGCTGTGGTGTGTCAACGTCGGCTACGGGCAGCAGGAACTGATCGACGCGGCAACCCGGCAGTTGCAGCAGTTGCCGTTCTACAACAGCTTCTTCCAGACCTCGAACCCACCCGCGATCGAACTGGCCGAGCTGCTGGCCGAGGTGTCGCCGCCCGAGTTCAGCCACACCTTCTTTGCCGGCTCGGGGTCGGAGGCAATCGATACGGTGGTGCGCATGGTGCGCCGCTACTGGGATATCAAGGGCCAGCCGGCGCGCCAGCACATCATCAGCCGCAACAACGCCTATCACGGCTCGACGATGGCCGGCGCCTCGCTGGGTGGCATGAGCGGCATGCATGAACAGGGCGGGCTGCCGATTCCGGGCATCAGCCACATCGAACAGCCGTTCTGGTTCGCGCTCGGCCAGGGAACAGATCGCGCCGAGTTCGGCCGCAAGGCCGCCGGCTGGCTGGAGGCGCGCATCCTGAAGATCGGTGCCGACAAGGTCGCTGCCTTCATCGGCGAGCCGATCCAGGGCGCCGGGGGCGTGATCGTTCCGCCCGATACCTACTGGCCCGAAATCCAGCGCATTTGCGACAAATACGGCATCCTGCTGATTTCCGACGAAGTGATCTGCGGTTTCGGGCGCACCGGCAACTGGTTCGGCTGCCAGACCATGGGCTACAAGCCCGACCTGATGACCTTTGCCAAAGGCGTGACCTCGGGCTATATCCCGCTCGGTGGCGTGCTGGTGGGTGGCCGCGTCGCCGAGGTCCTGATAGGCGAAGGTGGCGAGTTCAACCACGGCTATACCTACAGCGGTCATCCGGTGGCTTGCGCGGTCGGTCTGGCCAATCTGCGCCTGATCCGGCGCGAAGGCCTGGTCGAGCGGGTGCGCGACGATATCGGGCCCTATCTGGCCGAACAACTGGCCACGCTGAACGACCATCCGCTGATCGGCGAGGTGCAGAGCTGCGGCCTGATGGCGGCGATGCACATGGTGGCCGACAAGGCCGATTCGACAAGCTTCGACTCGGATCTGGAGGTCGGCATGATCTGCCGCACGATCTGTTTCGAGAACGGACTGGTGATGCGTGCCGTCGGCGACCGGATGATCATCGCGCCGCCGCTGGTGATCACGCGCTCTCAGATCGACGAGATGCTGGTGCTGATCAGAAAATGCCTGGATCAGACACTGGCGGAACTGCAGCGTCGCGGCACGGTCTGAGTGCGCAGCACCGTGATCGCGCTTGCGGCGGTGGCCCGTGGCACGGGCCTTGCCTCCATCCGGGATTGGACGCGGATCTTTTGCCCTGTCGACCCGTCAACGCAGACAATTTGCCGACTCCCCCAGACTTCGACCAAGGAAGAGCCATGAAACTTCGTTTCACCCCGTTTGCCAGCCTGACGATGGCGCTGGCCGTTGCCTGCGCAAGCCTGTGGACCGCCGCGCCGGCGCATGCTGCCGAAGAGCCGAAAGTGCTGAACATCTACAACTGGTCCGATTACATCGCCGACGACACGATCGCCAATTTCGAAAAGGAAACCGGCATCAAGGTGCGTTACGACAACTTCGACAACAACGAGATCCTGCATGCCAAGCTGGTGGCCGGCAAATCGGGCTACGACATCGTCGTGCCGACGGTCTACTGGGCCAAGGTGCAGGCCGAGGGCGGGCTGCTGCAGAAGCTCGACAAGTCGAAGATCCCGAACCTGAAGAACCTGCAGCCGGCCATCCAGGCGCAACTGGCCAAGCTCGATCCGGGCAACCAGTATGCGGTCGACTGGCTGTGGGGCTACACCACGGTGGGGATCAATGTCGACAAGGTCAAGGCCGCGCTTGGCAACACGCCGATGCCCGACAACGCCTGGGACCTGATCTTCAAGCCCGAATACATCTCGAAGCTGAAGAGCTGCGGCGTCAGCGTGCTCGACTCGGCCACCGAGGTGATTCCGGCGGCGATGCGCTACCTCGGCAAGCCGGGCTTCAGCAAGAACGTCAAGGACTACGCTGCAGTCGGGCCCTTGCTCAAATCGATCCGGCCGCACGTGACCTTGTTCAGCTCGTCCGGCTACATCAACGACATGGCCAACGGCTCGATCTGCGTCGCGCTCGGCTGGTCGGGTGACATCAACATCGCCCGCCAGCGTGCCATCGACGGCAAGACCGGCCAGAAGATCCAGGTGCTGGTGCCGAAGAGCGGCGCGGTGCTGATCTTCGACGTGATGGTGATTCCGAAGGACGCGCCGCATCCGCAGAATGCGCACAAGTTCATCAACTACATCCTGCGGCCGGAAGTGAGCGCTGCGCTGACCAACAAGGTGTTCTACGCCAACCCGACCAAGGATTCGCGCAAGTTCGTCAAGAAAGAGATCGCCGACAATCCGACCGTTTTTCTGAGCGACGAGGAAATGGCCCGCATGGAAGCGCCCGATTCGATGACCAACGACGTGCGGCGCACGATGACACGAGCCTTCACCAGCTTCAAGTCGGGCATTTGACCAAGCCATCGACCGCGCCCGACGTGCCTGACGCGTCGGCCGGTCAGCAGACCTTTTGGAGGGATCCGATGTCAGGGGCGACTGCATACCTGCAGATTGTCGATGTGGTCAAGGATTTCGGTGGCGGAGCCGTCGCGGTCGATCATGTCTCGTTGAACATTGCCCAGGGCGAGATCTTTGCGTTGCTCGGCTCATCGGGTTGCGGCAAGACAACGCTGTTGCGCATGCTGGCCGGCTTCGAGACGCCGAGCGCCGGACGCATCGTGCTCGACGGCCAGGATCTGGCCGGCCAGCCGCCGTACGAGCGGCCGATCAACATGATGTTCCAGTCGTATGCGCTGTTTCCGCACCTCACGGTATGGGACAACATCGCCTTCGGCCTGCGCCGCGATGGCCTGGCCAAGGATCCCATTGCGCAGCGGGTCGAGGCGATGCTGAAGCTGGTGCAACTGACGGCCTATGCGAAGCGCAAGCCGCACCAGCTGTCGGGCGGCCAGCAGCAGCGGGTCGCGCTGGCGCGCAGCCTGGCCAAGCAGCCGCGCCTGCTGCTGCTCGACGAGCCGCTCGGCGCGCTCGACAAGAAATTGCGCGAGGAAACCCAGATCGAGCTGGCCCACATCATCCAGGATGTCGGTGTGACCTGCGTGATGGTGACCCACGATCAGGAAGAAGCGATGACCATGGCCACCCGCATCGCGGTGATGAGCCATGGTCGGGTGTTGCAGGTCGGCCCGCCGGGCGAGATCTACGAATCGCCGGCGAATCGATTCGTCGCGGATTTCATCGGCAACGTCAATCTGATGGAAGGCAGCGTCGCCGAGGAGGCCGCCGACCACGGCGTGGTTACCTGCGCCGACTGCAGCCACTTCGTCGGCCGCGGCATCGCTGCCCGCATCGGAGCGCCCGTGGCGGTGGCGATCCGGCCTGAGAAGATCAAGCTGTCGCGCGATGAGCCCGCAGGTCCACACAACCGCGTGCGCGGGACAGTGCGCGACGTGAGCTATTTCGGCGCCCAGTCGGTGTATCACCTGCAGCTTGCGAGTGGCCAGGTGCTGAAGGTCAGCGAGGTGAATGCCGACCGGCTGCGCACCGATCGCCTGGCCACCGGTGATGCGGTCTGGGCCAGCTGGAGCAATTCTGCCGCGGTGGTTTTGACGCAATGAGCAGCGCGGTGCGCTCATCCGACGACAAGGCCACGCCGCGCTGGCGCACCTCGGCTGCCGCAGGCCGGCGCTGGGTGATCGCCCTGCCCTTCGCCTGGCTGCTGCTGTTTTTCCTGTTGCCGTTCCTGCTCGTGGTGCGCATCAGCTTGTCGGAGATGACCGGGGTCACCTACAGCGATCTGCTGAGCTACGTCGATGGCGCCTGGCAACTGAATGTCCGCTTCAGCAACTACCTGTTCATCGCGCAGGATGAGCTGTATGTCCTGACCTATCTGTCGAGCCTGAAATACGCCGCCATCACGACCGTGCTGTGCCTGGCGATCGGCTACCCGTTTGCGTATTTCATGGCGCGCGCCAAGCCGGCCTGGCAACCCGCGCTGCTGATGCTGGTGATGCTGCCGTTCTGGACCTCGTTCCTGCTGCGCGTCTATGCCTGGAAGGGCCTGCTCAGCGAAGGCGGTGTGGTGGCCGATGTGTTGATCGCCACCGGGCTCGATCAGTTGCTGGCGGCCGGCGGCCTGATCAGCGGCGATGGCCGTTTCATGAATACACCGTTCTCGCTGGTGATCGGCATGGTCTACACCTATTTGCCGTTCATGATCCTGCCGCTGTACGCCAACCTGTCGAAACTCGACCTGCGCCTGCTCGAGGCCGCCACCGACCTGGGCGCCACGCCCGCGGTCGCATTCTGGAAGATCACCGTTCCGCTGTCGCGTTCGGGAATCATCGCCGGCGCGATGCTGGTGTTCATCCCGTGCATCGGCGAGTTCGTGATTCCCGAACTGCTGGGCGGGCCGCAGACCTTGATGATCGGCCGTGTGTTATGGGACGAATTCTTCAGCAACAACGACTGGCCGATGGCCTCCAGCGTCGCGGTTGTGATTGTGTTGCTGATCCTGCTGCCGCTGGTGTTGTTCAGCCATTTCCAGGCCCGTAGCCAGGAGGCGGCGCGATGACGGCGGTTGCGGCGCGCCGCCGCAGCACCTGGTTCGGCCCGCGTTTCACCGGCGGCCTGTCGACCTTCTGGCTGGTTGCCGGGTATGGCTTCCTGTATCTGCCGATCGTGGCGCTGGTCGTCTATTCGTTCAACGATTCGCCGATCCCGAATACCTGGGCCGGCTTCACGCTGAAGTGGTACGAGGGCCTGCTCGACGACAACGAGATTTTGGCCGGCCTTTGGCTGAGCCTGAAGATCGCCTTTCTCAGTGCGAGTTTTTCGATCATTCTCGGCACGCTGGCCGCCTTCGCGCTGGTGCGCTACAAGCGCTTTGCCGGGCGCGGCGTCTTCACCGGCATGGTGACCGCGCCGCTGGTGATGCCCGAGGTCATCATCGGCTTGTCGCTGTTGTTGATGATGGTGGCAATTCAGCGTGCCACCGGCTATCCCGAGCGTGGTCTGGTCACGATCTTTCTCGGGCACCTGCTGGTCGGCATGGCGTATGCAACCGTCGTCGTGCAGGCGCGTCTGCGCGAGTTGAATCCGCAGCTCGAGGAGGCAGCGATGGACCTCGGCGCCCGCCCGGCACAGGTGTTTCTACTGGTCACGCTGCCGATGATCGCGCAGTCGCTGCTGTCGGCCTGGCTGCTGACCTTCACGCTGTCGCTGGATGATGTGGTGATCTCGGCCTTTCTGTCCGGGCCCGGTTCGACGACGATGCCGCTGGTGATCTTCTCGCGTGCGCGGCTTGGGCTCAGCCCTGGGGTGAATGCGGTCGCGACCTTGATCATCGTCGTGGTCGGGGTGGCAGTGGCCATTGCCACGATTCTGGCGGTTCGCGCCGAGCGCGAGCGGCAGCGTGGCGTGGCGCAGGCCGCGCGTGGAAACTCGGCTCGCGAAAACTCGGGTACTGAGCGATGATCGTCGCGTGATTCGCTTCGACGATGAGCAACAGGCCGTGGCGATGGCCAACGCATCGACCTATGGCCTGCAGGCCAGTGTCTGGAGTGACGACATCAACCGGGCTCACCGTGTGGCGCGCGCGTTGCGCGCCGGGACCGTGCACGTCAATTCATACGACGAGGACGATGTCAGCGTGCCGTTCGGCGGCTACAAGCGCAGCGGCAACGGCCGCGACAAGTCGCTGCATGCCTTCGACAAATATACCGAGCTGAAAACCACCTGGATCAGGATCGACGCCGCGCCGTAGCGCAAGCTGCTTTACGCATCGCCCCCGATCGTGCGTTTCCGCATGTTGCTGGCGGCAAAGTCCGGTTTCGCCGCTTGCGGTCGGGCCGCATGCGTGGTCGAATGAAATTCATCGGATCTGTCCGATTTCATCTCGACTGGAGGTTCTCATGAACAAGACAGCATGGTTGGGCGGCCTCGCCCTCGCAGCCTCGATCGGCAGCTTTTCCACCCCGGGCGTGGCGGCGGTCAATGCACAGATCGCAATCAATGTCGGTCCGCCCCCGCTGCGGGTCGAGGCCTATCCGGCGCCGCGGCGCGGCATGGTCTGGACGCCGGGCTTCTGGGACTGGCAAGGGCGCCACATCTGGGTACCGGGCCATTGGGTCAGCGAGCGCCGCGGCCAGCGTTGGATCCAACCGGAGTGGGTTTCGCACAATGGTCGCTGGCTCCTGGTACGCGGCCATTGGGCCCAAGGCCATGGCGGCTCGCGCGGCGATCAGGACCGCGACGGCATTCGCAACCGCTACGACCGCGATCGTGATGGCGACGGCGTGCGCAACCGGGTCGACCGTGACCGCGACGGCGATGGCGTGCGCAACCGCAACGATCGGCGTCCCGACAACCCGCGCCGCCAGTAGGAGCGGCTTCAGCCGCGCTTCGGGTCTGGAGTCGCTTCACCCGCTTGGAAGCTTCGATGCGGCTTCATTTGGGCCTGAAGCGCAGCTCACCGTGCAAGTGGGGCCTGGGTGGTCCGCAACGACGACTGGATAGCGAGTCTGAACCCACCTCGCATGAAACCGTGGCGACCTGGCCGGATCGACACGCTGGGGGTCGACGATCCACCTGCACAACGAGCTCAGTCCCGCTCTGCGACACTTGCGGGCCTTGGCTCTGACCCGATCCTTTGACCCTGCCGACTGCCCCGCAAACGCCCACCCCCGATCCGTCGTCGCAATCGTCCAAATCCCGGTTGCTCGCGTTCGTCAGCCTGGGGACCAGCATGGCGCTGGTCGGCAGCTACGTCGGGCTGTCGAAGCTGCTGGTGCTGGTGTTCCCGGTCTTCCTGCTGGCCTGGCTGCGCTTCGGAATCGCGGCGGTGGCGATGGCCGGCTGGGTGCGACGCCGGCCCGGCGAATCGACGCTGACGCCGCACGACCGCGTGTTGCTGTTCTGGGAAAGCTTTCTCGGCAACTTCCTGTTCTCGATCTTCATGTTGTTCGGCGTCGCGATGACCTCGGCGCTGGCCGCCGGCGTCACGATGTCCGCAATGCCGGGTGTCGTGGCGCTTTTGTCGTGGCTGTTCCTGCGCGAGCGCATTGGCGGACGCGTGATCGCCGGCATCGTCTGCGCAGTTGGCGGCATCGCGCTGGTGGCGCTGAACAAACAGCCGGCCGCGATCGCGGCCCTGCCCGCACCAGGCGCCTATCCCTGGCTCGGCAATCTGCTGCTGATCGGTGCGGTGGTCTGCGAAGCAAGTTATGTGGTGATCGGCAAGCGGCTGACCGGCAATCTCTCAGCCAAGCGCATCAGCGCACTGGTCAACCTGTGGGGCCTCGCGCTGGTGACGCCGTTCGGTATCTGGCAGGCGCTGCAGTTCGATTTCGCAGCGGTCGACGCCGGCAACTGGGTGCTGCTGCTGTTCTATTCACTGGCCGCGAGCATGATCACGGTGTGGCTGTGGATGAGCGGCCTGAAACAGGTGCCGGCAGCGTCGGCCGGTGTCTTCACCGTGCTGCTGCCACTGAGCGCCGCCGCGGTCGGGGTGATCTTTCTGGGCGAACGAATCAACGCCATGCAGGCGCTGGCCTTCGGACTGGCTTTGCTGGGCATCGTGCTTGCCACCTGGCCGCCGCGGCGCCGACCCGCGTAGTCCGCTGGATCCGTTGGACCCGCTGTGTCCGCTGGATCTGCCGAGTCAGGCGGGTGCTGACTCTGGCAACCGCATGCCGTGCTCGCGCGCCTGCGTTGCCAAGGCAGCTACGCGGTGTGGCGATTCACCTTTCAGCCGATGGTCGGACCAGACCTGCCGCCAACGGCGCGCGCCCGGCGTGCCGTTCCACAGGCCGAGCACATGGCGCGACACATGGCTCCACGGTTCGCCCAAGCGCTGCTGCGCGGCCATGTAGTCGACCATCGCGGCCTCGATTGCGGTGCGGTCCAGCACGCCGCGCCCGGTGTCCCCGAAAAAGCGCCGATCCCAGTCGGCCATCTGCCAGGGGTCGTGGTAGGCCTGGCGTCCGATCATCACGCCGTTGACCACCTGCAGGTGGCGCTCGATCTGGTCGGCGTCGGTGACGCCGCCGTTGATGACGAAAACCAGGTCGGGAAAGGCCAGCGTCAAGCGTTCGACGGTGTCGTATCGAAGCGGCGGAATGTCACGGTTCTCCTTCGGACTCAGGCCTTTCAGCCAAGCGTTGCGCGCGTGGACGATGAACACCGCGCAGCCGGCACGAGCCACCGTCCCGACAAAGTCGCGGACGAAGCCATAGTCTTCGACCTGATCGATGCCGATGCGGTGTTTCACCGTCACCGGCAACGCAGTCGCATCACGCATCGCCTTGACGCAATCGGCTACCAAGGCCGGCTCGTTCATCAGACAGGCCCCGAACGCGCCGCGCTGCACCCGTTCACTCGGACAGCCGCAGTTCAGGTTGACCTCGTCGTAATGCCAGCTTTCGGCCAGGCGCGCACAGTGGGCGAGATCGGCCGGTTCGCTGCCGCCCAGCTGCAAGGCCAGCGGCTGCTCGTCGTCATGATGCTGCAGATGCCGCGTCACATCGCCATGCAGCAAGGCGCCAGTCGTCACCATCTCGGTGTAGAGCCGCGTGTGGTGCGTGATCAGGCGATGGAAGTAGCGGCAATGCCGGTCCGTCCAGTCCATCATCGGGGCCACGGACAGGCGCCACGGGCTAAGCTGTTGATTCAAAACAGTTATCTCAGATCAGTTTGTAACGGAAACAGGCCGTGTGCAAAATAAAGTGCACACGCAGTGCACACAAGGTGCTTTAATCGTGTCTGTCAGGTACACGATTGGACGCACACGGAACGCACATGCCGACATTCTCCCAGTTACCCAGTGGCCGGTGGCGCGTGCAGGTTCGAACCGGCGGCGGCTACAAGGGTGCCACCTTCGACAAGAAGCGCGACGCACAAGCCTGGGGCCGTGAGATCGAGAGCCAGGCCAAGCTGGTTGCCATCAACGGCTTTGCTCCGCCACCGCGGGATGCGACGGTTGCCGACCTGATCGACAGATACACGGAGCTGCAGCTGCACGAGCCCGGCCGCAGCAAGGCGGCAACGCTGGCCATGCTGAAAGCCGATCCCCTCGGGTCGATCCGCCTCAATGCACTGTCGGCCCTGGTCTTCCGGGATTTCGTCGACCGTCGCATCAAGGCCGGCGCCGGTGGCGTGACGATCGCGGGCGACCTGTCGACGGTGTCGGCCGTGCTGAAGTGGGGCCGACACGCGCGCCGGTTGGACCTGCCGGTTACCCTTCCCCTCGATGCCCGCCGGGACCTGCCCTATCGAGGCCTGAGGACGCGCAGCACCGAGCGCAACCGCGAGCCCTCAGACGCCGAGCTGGCGCGGCTGTATGCGCATTGGGAGGGCAACCCGCGGCGCTTGATCGACATGCCGACCATTTGCCGGTTCGCGCTGGCCACCGCCATGAGGCAGGATGAAATCTGCCGGATCCAGATCGAGGACGTTGACCACATCGGCCGAACGGTGGTGATCAGGGACCGCAAAGACCCGCGCAACAAGCAAGGCAACGATCAGACGGTGCCGTTGCTGTCCGAGGCTTGGGCCATCATGGCGCCGATCCTGCGCGAGCGATCGAGCGGCGCAGTGTTCCCGGTTCGAACCACATCGGTGTCGGCGGCCTTCACGCGGGCATGCACCGCCCTCGGCATCAAGGATTTGCACTTTCACGACCTGAGGCACCGGGCGACCGCTGACTTTTTCCGGCGGGGTCTCGACATCCCGCGGGTTGCCCTGATGACCGGGCACAAGACCTGGGCGCAACTCAAGCGATACACCGATATCAAGCCGGCCGACGTTCACGCGACGATTGCCGAGCGTGAGGGAAACGTGACGCAAATGAAGCGGCACCTGCTTTGAAAACCCCGCCTGAGGCATCAGGCAACCGGCGCCGCTGCGGCTCAGCGACAAAGACGGGCCCGGCGAAGTTCAAAGCGACGCCGAGCCCTGACTCCCATCAACCGATCAACAGAGGATCGAAAATGACGAAAGCTGATTCGAATCGTACAGGCGCCGACGGCGCGACCATTGATGCTGCTGACCAGTTCGGCATGCTTGGCGATCTTTGCACCTTGCTGAGCAAGTCGAACGCCATTGCTCAACTCATCAGTGTCGACCCCGAGGCGCAACCGCGTTGGGGGTGTGCGGCGTGGGCAATGGTCGATCTTCTCGCCGAGGCGCAGCAGATCGCCGACGCGCTGCACCTTGCACATGGACGGGAGGCCAGCCATGCATGACGCACTCCACACCGGCGCCGCCGCGCTGCAGCACCTGCTGGACGAAATCCGCACCATCGGCGACGCAGCAAGCTTCGAGGACGACACCGACGACCGCGACTATCACGCCATCGTCAGCGCGCTGGAATCAAGCCTGCTGAAGCACGTAATCCAGACCGACGACAAGAAGCACCGGGAGGGCTATCTGCGAGCCCTGGGCGATCTTCTGTCGATTGCCGGGGATGGTGGCCTGCCGTATTTCGATGAGTGGGATCCGATCAGCAACACAGCCCGCGCATATGGCGAGCTGCCAGCTGGAGACAGCCATGCGTGACGTGCCCACTTACACAGACGCCGAACTGACCCACATTCTGGCCTGGCAAGACGGTTGCCGCGAACGGCAGCGGCAGGCGTACTGGGCAAACCTGAAGGCTGGTCGAAATCGCGGACCCTGCCCGGGGGTTCGAGCTTGGCGGGGCCGCCTCTGGTCGAAAACTTGGTGGGTGGCGCTGGACGGAGGCGACGGCATCGAGCCTTTGATCGGGGCCGGACACCTGACCCGCGGACAGGCGAAGAAGGCTGCTCGACGTGCAGCGCGCATTCATCCGTGCGTCGGCATCGTGCTGGTCAAGCGGCGGCCCGCGAGCTGATCTGTCAAACCCGCCGCGCCGGTCTGGGAAGGCTGGCGCGGCCCGAATCAAACTCGCCAATGCTGAAACTTCACGAACTCATCGATTTCTCGAGTGCGATCGAAAGGTGGGAATACGGTGATCCCGGTCCGGTTGCCGCATACATCGTGAAGCACGGCATAACCACCGACCACGAGCGGCAACAAATTGCGCGGATGCTGACGACAAAGCCAGATCCACGGACGATGGTGAAGCCGGTGACGATTGCGATCCTTCGCGACGTAAAAGCCGGTCTGCGCCATCGAGAAGAGATCATTCGAGTTTGGCCGGAGGCGGCGCTTTGCATGACTGCAGGCCTTCAAGCGTTGTCCACCAGGCTCGCAAAGCGGGGTTGGGATCAGTCAAAGATTCAGCGTGCAGTGAAGAAGCACCGGCCGCACCTGCTGAGCCCGAAGGTGCCGACGGTAGTGGATGTTTTTCGGGAGGTTGCCGCTCGTTATCGTGTCGATGTCGGCGCTGTGCAGCAGGCGTGGAAGCGATACCTCCATACGCATGGCTCAGACCGCTATATCTCTGCGCTGGCGCTGAAATCAGGGACACGGTCGCGCTAATCGTGTACCTATCCGGCGAGCCGCAAAGCCGGGAGCATCGACCCCATCATCAATACCAGATGGGCACCGATGGAAACCGAACCCCTACCAAATGCCGCCGATTCCGAGCGCGTCCGCGTGTTGGCGCAGTCCCTCGACTGCATACCTGAGCCAGATCTTTGCCTGTTGGCGGACATCACCCCGTCGACCGCCGAGAACTGGCGCAAGCGCGGCAAAGGGCCCGCTTACATCCTCATGGGGAATCGGTACCTGTACCCCCGCCAAGCTGTCGCGGAATACCTACAGCGCAACGTGCGCGAGCGGCATGCATCGTCCGGCCCGGGGGTGCTCTGATGACCGCCGCGCGAGCTCAGCCGGTAAGCGACCCCGACAAGATCAAGTCGACCATCATCGCGAAGGCCGCATTGCTCAGCGTGGCTGTCGTCGAAATGGCAGACGGCACCTACCTTGTGGGCGCCGGCGCGAACATGCCGAGTTTTGGCCGGTTTCAAAATGCTGATGGGTTTGCGGCGGCATTGGTGTGATGCCGGCGTTGGCAAGGCGAGCGCCGGCGTGCTTCAGATTTCGGCGTGAGCCTGGCCGCGGTAGCTCTTGCCCTCGATCACAACGGTCTCGACGTGGTCCAGCAAGCGGTCCAGCAGCGCCGAGGTCAGCGTGGCGTCGCCGTTGAAGATCCCGGCCCATTGCTTGTATGGGCGATTCGTCGTCAACAGCGTGGCGCCGCGCTCGTAGCGGTGGCTGATGATCTGGAACAGGCAGTCGGCGCCGAACTTGTCGATGGGCAGGTAGCCCAATTCGTCGATGCAAAGGACCTCGGGCTTGACGTAGGCGGCCAGTGCC
>JANNNE010000155.1:0-3654 GCA_031398385.1 Ideonella sp. | reverse complement strand
CCGGGCCTGTCGAGCGCGCGCCCGAAGACGTGCGGGTGCTGACCCGCCTGGGTCTGGTCGAACGCGAGGCTGCAGGCGGCGTGACCATCCTGCTGTTGCAACGAACCTGGGGCATCGCTTTGCCGCCATGCGCCAGACATTTCCACGCTGGACATCGCGCGCGCCAGCCGGCCGTACAACGGTGGCAGGTTCAATATTGCAGCGCGGTCGCCTTGCCTCGGAACACCCGGTAGCTGAACACGGTGTAAGCCACGATGACCGGCAGCACGATACAGGCCCCGACGAAGATGATCCATAACGCCTGGGTGCTGCTGGCCGCCTGCCAGATCGTCAGCCGGTCGACCACAAGCCAGGGGAACAGGCTGTAGGCCAGACCATAGAAGGCCAGCACCACGATCCCGACCGAGCCGGCGAATGGCACCCAGTCACCGTACGGATTGCCCTGCGCCAGGCGGGTGGGCAACCGCCGCAACGAACGCTCGACGATGAAGAACAGCAGGACCGTGGCCAGCGGCACCGGCGCCAGCAACAACACGTAGGGCAAGCTGAACCAACGCTCGAAGATCGCCAGACTGACCAGCGGGGTGGCCGCCGAGATGGCCAACACCCCAGCGGCCGTGAGCCCCAGGGATACCCGTGCCCATCGGACCGCTGCGAGTTGCAGCTCACCTTCGCTCTTGATGATCGGCCAGCCTGGGCCCAGCAGCATGTAGGTGCCGAGCAGGCACACGGCGATCAATGCCGAGAACAGCATGGCCCAGCCATCGTCGCGGAAGCCGGTCACCCAGCGGCCGAGCATGTAGCCCTGCGCCAGGCTGGCCAGCACAGACCCCGCATGGAATGCCCGGTTCCACAGCGCCTTGCGGTCGAGGCCCGCCTTGGTGCGGAAATCGAAGGCCACGCCGCGCAGCGTCAGGCCGACCAGCATCAGCGCCACCGGCAGGTACAGCGCGCCCAGGATCAGTCCGTGCGCCGACGGGAATGCCACCAACAGGATACCCACGCCCAGCACGAGCCAGGTCTCGTTGGCGTCCCAGAACGGACCGATCGACGCGACCATGGTGTCCTTGTGGCGGTCGGCCGCGGCGCCCATCAACGTGCCCACGCCCAGGTCGTAGCCGTCCAGGACGACGTAGGCCAGCATGGCCAATCCCATGATGGCGAGAAAGGCCAATGGCAACCAGCCACCCGGCGTTTGCAGGGCAATTTCGATCGCGTTCATGCCAGATTCGCATCCAGGCGTGCGGGCGCGGGCAAGGCGCCGCCGACGGTGCGCGGCGACTGCACAGCGGCATCCTTGCGAGCCAGCCGGAATACGGTCGCGACATAGGCCACTGCCAGCGCCAGGTACATCGCGACGTAGACCGCGAGCGTCTGCGCAATCGTCGGCGCCGGCACCGGCCCCGCCGCCTGCGCCGTGGTGAGCACACCGTGAACCAGCCACGGTTGACGACCGATCTCGGTTCAGGCCATGCAGGTCGCCGACCACGATCTGCAGCGGAATCAGCAGCGCCGCTACCGTCACGCCGCTTCGCATCGTCAGCCTGACATCGTCGCCGCGTTCACCTCGCCGCCAGCGGTAGGCGCTGATGCCGGCTACCAGGAAGGCCACGGTGAGCCCCGAGGCGATCATCATGTGCGACAGCCGGTAGGGCATCGAGGGATTGAAGACGATGGCCCACCAATCGGTGGCATGCGCCACGCCGTCGCGGATCTCGAAACCGGCCGGCGTGTGCATCCACGAGTTGAGAACGATGATCCAGAACGCCGACAGCGTGGTGCCGCCCGCGACCAGCACCGTGGCCATCGTGTGCAGTCGGTTGCCGACCCGACTGTGCCCGTACAGCATGATGCCCAGGAAGGTGGCTTCGAGGAAGAAGGCCGTCAGCACCTCGTAGGCCAGCAACGGGCCGGCGATGTTGCCCACCGCCAGCATGAAACCAGGCCAGTTGGTGCCGAACTGGAAACTCATCGCGATGCCGCTCACCACGCCGAGTGCGAAGGTCAGGGCGAATACCTTGACCCAGAGGTGGTACGCGCGCAACCAGGGGGTATCTGCCGTGAAGGGCAGTCCGCGACTGCGGGCCCACCGGTTGTGCCGCAGCTTGAAATACAGGAGGGCCCAGCCGAGCGCGATGCTGATCGTCGGGAACAGGATGTGGAATGAGATGTTGGCAGCGAACTGGATGCGTGCGAGCAGAAGGGGGTCCACGATGGAGCTCCCGAGAGGGTTCACTCTCGTCTAACCCCCGACGCCGGCAAAAGTTGCAACCGCGGGTTCGCTTCCCCGGCCCTTCGATGTACGGGCCTATCGCCGCCCCTCGAACGGGCACAGACCTGCCACTTGTTATGCTCGGTCCACAGCTGCATTCCGACCGATCGCACCGCTTGGCCGGCTCGAAAAACCGTCATCACCACATCGTCGAAGACACCAGCATGTTGATCCGCCTGATCTACCTGAGCAGACCCGTTGGCCCTCAGACCGTTGCGCTCACCGATGCGATCTTGCGCAAGGCGCAAGCCTGGAATACGCAACACGACATCACCGGCATGCTCTGCGAGGGCCAGGGGGTGTATCTGCAGGCGCTGGAAGGGGAGCGCCGCCAGGTGACGGGGCTGTACGCGCGCATTCATGCCGACCCGCGGCACAAGGACCTCGAGCTGCTGCACTGCGAGAGCATTACCGAGCGGCGCTACCGCGGCTGGTCGATGGCTCGCGTCAGCCTGTCCGACGTCGACCCGCTGACCAAGATCGTCTGGCCGGAGTTCGATCCCTACTCGGAAACCGGCGCCCAGGTCATGGCGCGCATCGACGAACTGGTCGCCCGCGGCAGCCCAGTACAGGCGGTGCAGTCCTGAGCAGCCCCGACGTCGGCAGCGGCGTCCGGCCAGGCTCGAGCCTGCCCAAGACCCTGATCAAGGCTTACGCTGCTGGGCGCGTCGTACGGCGGCGACGATGCGCAGGGTGTAGCCGGCATCCGGGGAACGAAGCCCGGACAGGCCGTCGCGAATCATCTGCTGCGCCGAGATTTCGTCGCGCAGCGTCGCATCGTGCTTCAGGCGCTCGAGCATGGTCGTCAGCTCGTTTTGGGTCAGTTCGCCATCAAGCAGGCGTGCGGCGTCGTTCATGGCATGACTCCTACCACCGCCAGGCGCGCGTGGGTGCAAGTAGCGGACGGACGCGATGGGCGATCGCGTCGCGCGCCCGGAAAATGTGTGACTTGACGGTATTCACGGGCTGTCCGAGCGCCGCCGCGATGGTCTTGTAGTCGAGCCCGTCGACTTCTCGCATCAGCAGCGCCCGACGCTGGATTTCGGGCAATCCAGCGACTTCGGCGTCGATTCGTTCGAACAGCTGCTGGGCCATGGCCTCTTCCTCGGGACTTGGAGCGGCTTGACGGCTTCGATGCGCTTGATCAGATCAGCGTCATGCGAATCTCGTCCTCGAAGCTGACCGCGGTGGTGAACATTGCATCGACCGTAATCCGGGCGCCGCGCATGATCCGTTCTTCAGGGAAGCTGGCCAGCGTGAGCCTTCCTGACGTCGGCGATCCGCCTACTCCAGGGCCTCTCGGTCTGCATCCACCTTGTCGATCTTTTCTTCGGCTACCTCGCGGTCTTCTTCGTCCGGCCGCAGTCGTTCGTGTTGCTGGA
>JANNNE010000115.1:0-6212 GCA_031398385.1 Ideonella sp. | reverse complement strand
TCGGTGCAAATGCATGCTGCCAGATCGGACGGCCTGACGCAGCCGAAGGATGGCTCGAGGTTGTCGAGTGCATGAAAACCAGCATCGACGCGAATCCCGCAGCGCATGACTGGCATTCGAAGCTGGCATCATGCGGCCCAGATTCCAGCTCTCCGACCCACCATGTTTCCCACCTTGACCGTTCCCCAGGCCTGGCTCGTGTTGTCCGGCGCCATCGTGCTGGAGGTCTGCGGCACCACCTGCATGCGGCTGGCCGAAGGCTTCACGAAGCTGACGCCGTCGATCCTGATCTTCGTGTTCTACGCACTGTCGTTCATCCTGAACACCATCGTCATCAAGACGCTGGGGTTGAGCGTGGTCTATGCGGTCTGGTCGGGTGTCGGCACGGTGCTGACGGCGCTGATCGGCTTCTTGTATTTCCGCGAGCCGGCCACCGCGATCAAGCTGGTCAGCATCGGGCTGATCGTGATCGGCGTGTTCGGCCTGCATGCCGCTTCGCGGAGCGCAGTCTGAGATGGACAGCAACAACCAGCATTCGATCGAGCTCTATCGCCACGTTGCCGAGGGTTATGACGAATCGGCCGAATTCACGATGCCGCTGCGCCGGCGCACGATCGCGCTGCTCGGCTTGCAGCCGGGTGACGTGGTGCTCGACATCGGCGCCGGCACCGGCTTGAGTTACAGCCTGCTGCGCGACGCGGTCGGGCCGGACGGCCGGGTGCTGGCCTTCGAGCAGAGCCCCGAGATGTTCGTGCAGGCCGAGGCGCGTGTGCAGCGTAAAGGCTGGCGCAATGTCTGGCATGTCAATGCAGCGGCCGAAGACGTCGTATTACCCGAGGCGCCAGACGCTTTGCTGTTCAACTATGTGCACGACATCACGCGCACGCCAAAAGCCATCGACAACATCCTGCGTCAGACCAAACCCGGCGCGCGGCTGGCGATGGCGGGCATGAAATTCTTCCCGTGGTGGACCGGTCCGCTGAACCTGCTGCCCTGGATCAAGAATCGCCCCTACAACGCGCGCCCGGCAGACATGTGGCAACCTTGGGACAAGGTGCAGTCGCGCTGCGCGGTGTTCGAGCGCAGTTCGACCCAATGGGGGATGGGCTACATCGCGCATGGCGTGTTGCGCGTCACCGGCCGCTGAACCCGGCCGCGCCCTTTTTCACCGCTGCACCGTTTCACCCTGTTTCCGCTTCTCCGCTGCCCCGCGTCGCTTCGACGCTGTTCTGACTCCACAAAGGATCGCCCCATGAATGGTCGCCGTCTGCTCTGCGTTGCCCTGTTGATGGCGCCGCTGTTCGTCCATGCCGCAGCAACTGCAAGCGCCGCCCAGATCGGGCCGTTTCGCACCAGCAAGGACGGCGTGCACGACAAGCTGATGCTCGAGGGCCACGATGCGGTCGCCTATTTCAAGCAGAGCGCGGCGATCAAGGGCGACCCGGCCATCACCTCGCAATTCCAGGACGTCACCTTTCGCTTCGCCAGCCAGGCCAACAAGGCGGCGTTCGATGCCGAGCCGCAACGCTACATGCCGCAGTTCGGCGGCTTTTGCAGCAACGGCATCAACTACGCGGTGCCGTGGGGCGGCGGTGGCAGCCCCAACTCCTGGCGCATCTATCGCGGAAAGTTGTATGTCTTCGGCGGCCAATCGTCGCGCGACCACTTCGAGATCGATACCGAGCTGAATCTGCAGCGGGCCCATCACTACTGGAACACCGAAGTGGCAGGCTCGAATGCCTTGCTGGTGCGAACCAAGCGACTGGTGTTCCGCGTGCCGCATTACCGCAGCGACGGCTCGCTGCAGGAAGAGTGGGAATCGCGCCGTGCCGCCGGCACGCTGCCGGTTATGCCAGGTCAGCCCCAGGTCGTTCCCGCGGCACCCTGACGCCGGGCGCTGACGTCACCCAGCATGCAGGGAGCGCAGCGCGTCGGTCATCGCCAGGGTCTCGCGCAGGCCGGCCCCGATGGCGTGTTCACGAAAATCGCGTGACAGGTTGACCCAATAGCCGAAGTCGGGCTTGATCACCAGATCGGCCAATCGGGCCTCAGCCTGCACCAGCGCCTGCTTGCGCAGATCGCCCTCGCGGTAACGCATGGCCGCGCTCGGCGCGCGGTCCAGATGCACGGTCGCGTCGATCGCCAGCACCCGCTGCGCACCCAGCGCCTTGGCCAGGCGAACCGGCAATGGCGCGACCCAGTCAGCGTCGACATGACGCTCGCCACGGATTCGCACCGATGCCAGCCGGCCCTCGATTGCCGTCGAGGCCTGCACCGCCAGGCCGATCTCGCCATGCGTGAAGGCCACCGCCTGCTGATCGCTCAACCGGGTCGCCACGCAGGCCATCGCGATCGGCATCTCCTGCATCAGTCGCACCGGCGCCAGCCGATTCATCAACTCGGCCATCGGGGCCCCGCTGAAACGCCAGTCGGTGGCGGCGGAAAGCCGCACCATCGACATCGGCCCGAGATCCAGCGCCAGTGCTTCGATGTCAGGCGCCGACATGCCCGCCGCGAACAGGCCGCCCACCAGGGCGCCGGCCGACGCGCCAACGATCAGATCGGGTTTCAGACCCAGCCGGTCGAGCGCACGCACTACGCCGACGTGAACGAAGCCGCGCGGACCGCCTGAGCTGAAGACCCAGGCGGTGCGCACCGGCCGGCCCAGCGGCAAGGCACGAGGCGCATCGGGTCCGTCGTGATTCCAGTCCGGCAGCAGCGTGCAGCCCGGCAACAGACTCGCCGCTGCGACGGCCAGCGCAGTCCGGCGCCGCGGGTCAGGTGCCGCTTCGGACCCCGACCGGCTCATGGACCGGGCTCGCCGGCGTCGGCAGGTGCAGCGGAAAGGGCATTCGGGCGCCGGGTGCGGCCAAGGTGTAGGGCGCACTCCAGCCGAGGATCGCCGACGCCGCCTCGCAGCGCCGGTGCAGATCGCCAGCGTCGGCGCCGCCCAGATGCAGGATGCCGTAGCGATGGCTGCCGAGCCACTTGAAGTCGCGCGCAAGCGAATGACCCGACTTCGGATACACGAACAGCAAGGCGTCGGGAAAGGCCTTGGTCAGCGCCACACGCTGCCGCAGGCTGGGCATCGCAGGGACGAAATTCGGGTCGAAGCTGCGGTAGACGAAACTGGCCGCGGCGCCCGCACTCGGCTGCTGCCGCGGCACCGTGGCCGGATCGACCCCACTGGCCAGCGCGAGCGCCATCGCATGCGGATCGGCCCCGAGCACGCGCCGGTACAGATCGCCGAACTGCGAGGCCAGACGGGGATTGAACTCGATCACCGCCAGGCGGTCGCTGATCGGGTCGTGGAAGAACTCCATGTTGAAAAAACCATGGTCGAAGCCGACCGCGCCGAGAAAGCGCCGCGCCACATCGACGGCGCGCTGCTTGACCTCGTCGTCGAGCCGGCTCGGCGCCTCGAATCGCATGAAGGACTGGGTGCCGGGGTACATCACCGCGTCGACGAAGCCCAGCACATGCAACTCGCCATCGCGCACATACCCGTCCAGGTTGTATTGCGGGGCCCGGAACGGCTCTTCCAGCATCAGGCGGTGCGCGCTGCCCGCTTGCGGCAGGCGCTGTCGCATGATGCGTTCGAAGGGCTCGACCAGACGCCGGATCACCCACAGCTCACGACGTCCAAAACGCGTGTGCGAGAACAACTCGTCCTGCCCGTCGACGCGACGGGCCAGCACCGAGAAAGCCGCCTTGACCGGTTTGACAAAGGCCGGATACGCCACTCCATCCGGGATCGGGCCGCCGTAATCGGCATCGAGTTCGGCGAAATCGAGATTCGCGTCCGGGCAGACGCTTTGCATCACGCGGCGTGCGTGCAGCTTGTGCTGACACGCCAGCACGGCCTCGGGGCGGGTGCCGGGCAGGCCGGCAGCCTCGGCCACCAGCGCCGCAGCCAGTGCACCGAACTGCTCATGATGCGAGACCACCGCGCGCCAGCCCAGACGCTGCGCACGGGCCGCCTGTGTGGCGGCAAAGCGATCGAGATCGAAACCGATCAGCCGCGCATTGCTCGGAAACGAGAACAGATCGAAGCCCGCGCGATCGAATCGGAACTGATGCGACAGGCGTTGGTGGGCGCGATCGTCCCAGTCGTAGTCGAACAGAAGCCCCGCGCGCGGGGGCTTGTTGTCGGCGGCGGAGGGCGTCGATTTCAGCATGCTGCGCCGGATTGTCGGCGATGCATCGAATCGGCGCCTTCGGACATGTCCCGAGCATCCGAATGGCATTCAGCCGCGTACGTACCCCCCGCCCGGCGCGCTCACCCGCAGCTGGGCGCCGACGCCCAGCTGCCGATCAGGTGTACGCATCGACTGAGCGCCATTCGCCTTGCAATCATAACTGTGTTTATGTACAGTTATTTGCCTGGAGAAGATCATGAACATCAGCGCTACCCACCGTCTCAAACAGGCCGGTTCGACAACTTTCACGCCACCGCAGGGGCCGCGATGAACGCCCCGTTGATGCCCGAAGTGCTCGCCACACCGGCACCCACCACCCAGAAGCCGTTGCTGCTGGCAACCGAAGGCGTGCAGCGCTACGTCTGGGAAAGCCGCTTCGGCGCCATCCTCGTCGAGGTGCGCGACGGCGAAACCTTCGTCAACGGCGACTGGGTCCGGCCCGCGGAACACGACGTCGGAGATGCCGCAGCCTGAATGTGATGCCGCCGTCCCGGCGGCCGTTTGACGCCGACAAGCGGCGGCTGGAGGCGCGCGGCTGAGGCAGCTGTAGCTGACCTTGTCAACCGGGACGGCGGCACAGAACGAGCTTCGGCCTCAGGCCTTCAGCCGCTCGTTCTGCGGAAACATTGCGCGCTTGGCCTCGTCATCGAGTTCACTCTTGAAGCTGTGCCGATCCTTCAGCGCAGCGGCGCGCTGGGCGGCCGGGCGCTCGGTGACCGCATCGAGTAGGCGCTTGACATTCGGCAGCTGCTCCCAGGCTTCGGCTCCAAGCGCGAACGGAACCGCACGCGCCCAACCCCAGACCGCCATGTCGAGCACCGTATACCGGTCGCTGATCATCCATTGCTTGCCGGCCAGATGCGCATCGAGAATCTTCCAGTGCCGCCAGGCTTCGAAGTCGTAGCGGTTGATGGCGTAGGCGTTCGGCTCGGGCGCATAGTGCTTGAAGTGCACACACTGTCCGGTGAACGGGCCGATGCCCGAAGCGACGAACATCAACCACGACAACATCGGGCCCCGGTCGGCCGGGTCGGGCAGAAACTGGCCGGTCTTCTCGGCCAGATACAGCAGGATCGCATTGCTGTCGAAGACGGTGGTCGAGCCATCGACGATCACCGGCACCTTGGCATTCGGGTTCAGCGCCGTAAAGGCCGCCGCATGCTGCTCGCCCTTGCGCGTATCGACCGGGATCGCCTCGTATTCCAAACCGGCTTCTTCGAGCAACAAGGCGACCTTCATCGGGTTGGGGGCAAGCGAGTAATGGAACTTCAACATGGCGGCGGTCTCCGAACGGTTGTGATGCCGGCATTGTGGGGCGTGCGCCGGCAATACGCAGAGGAATGGCGAAGCCGGCCTGCGCTGCCGCCGGGCTTGGGCTACGCCGAACACCGCGGCGCGACGGCGCGTCAGTCTGCGTTGTCGCGGATCAGCCGCTTGCCGTAGCTGATGACCTCGTCCTGCGAATAACCGATCGCGGCATAGAAGTGCTGAGCCTGCTGGTTGGCGCAGCGCAGTTGCAGGTTGAGCTTCGGACAGCCCAGCGCCAGCAGCCGCCGCTCGACCTCGCGCATGATGGCTTCCCCATGCCCCTTGCGTTGATGGTCCGGGTGCACGCCCAGGTAGTTGACCCAGCCGCGATGCCCGTCGTAGCCGGCCATCGCCGATGCAACCACGACGCCATCGACCACGCCGACCACGAACAGCTCGCGCTGCAGCTGCAACTTGCGCCGGATGTCGGCGATCGGATCGTTCCAGGGTCGCGTCAGCTCACAGGCGCGCCACAGCTCGATCACCGCAGATTGATCCGATTCGGTGAAGCTGCGGATCTGCATCATCGAACTTCCCGCAGTGGCGCGGCTGGAGGCGGTGTCAGCCATCTCAAGGTGCCGGCGTGACCTTCCACACTTCACCGTTGCGCTCGTCGGTGACGATATACAAGGCGCCGTCCGGACCCTGTCGGACATCGCGGATGCGCTGTCGGCGCTCGGTCAGCAGATGCTCCTCGCCGACCAC
>JANNNE010000255.1:0-7962 GCA_031398385.1 Ideonella sp. | reverse complement strand
GATTGCGCCGACACCGCCCAGGAAGTTGCGTCGAGAAGACATCGATGTTTCCTTCGGATGGTTGTTCATCTCGTTCAGTGGGCTGCGCCGCCGCTGTCGGCGGCCGTCATGGCCGCACCTGCAGCAGCGTCAGGTGCCGGTTTGCCGATCAGCGCCATGTCGAGGTCGGCCTGCGCGATCCAGAAGTCGCGCAAGGATTCGATATAGCTGTTGACGCTGGCGATCTGCAGCCGCGCATCGGCGAGCAGCTCGAATACCCCGATCAACATGCCGTTGTAGCGAAGCACGTTTTCCTCGGCGATCAGCTCGCGCAGCGGTACCAACTCGTCGCGTTGGAACTTGGCAGGTCGGGCAGGCGAGCCGGCAACTGGAATGCGGCCTGTTCTCCCCACACGCCAAGCAGGCGAGTCGGCTGTTCACGCGCCGAGCGCTGGGCCTGCTCGGCCCGCGCCAGGTTGAGTGTCGCGTCGGCGTAGAAGGCCTGCTCGCGGGCCCGCTGCAGCTTGCTGAAATTGCCGACCTGCTGCATGCGACGCGCCAGCTCGGCGCTGGCTTCGGCGCTGCGTCTGACCTGCAGCATGTAACGCGCGGTTTCGTCTGCTGCGACCGCGTTGAAATAGGCCTTGCGGGTTTGCGCCGCCAGCGACAACAGGCCCGACCCCGCCCGACCCGCTCGACGCGGCGGCAAGCGTTCCGCCGATCACTTACCGATCGGCACTCCAGAACCACCGTCGTCTGAGCGACGACAACAAGCCCGTGCCCTGGCGCGAGGCCAACGATACGGTCGGGCACATCGGCGGCTGGCGTGCGTATGCACGTGAAGCCAACGAACCAGCCGTGCCTGGACCCGGGGGAGGACGGGGCATTCATGAATGCCGCGGGCCGACAACCGGCCGCTCGGCCAGCTTGTCGATGATCGGGCAATCGGGTCGATCGTCGCCGTGGCAACACGTCACCAGATGCTGGAGCGTTGCCTTCATTGCCTGCAGCTCCTTCAATTTCTGATCGAGCTCCTGGATGTGCGCCTGCGCAAAGGCCTTGACCTGCCGGCTCGGCCGCTTGCGGTCCTGCCACAGCGCGAGCAGCTCGCGGATCTGCTCGATCGAGAAGCCGAGGTCGCGGGCGCGGCGAATGAAGCGCAAGGTATGCAGATCGCTGTCTGCATATTGCCGGTAGCCCGACTCGGTGCGCTGCGCCGGTGCGAACAGGCCGACACTTTCGTAGTGGCGGATCATCTTGGCCGAGACGCCAGTCGCTTTCGCGGCCTCACCGATGTTCATCACGGTCATCGGGCGACTCCTTGCGCCGTCACAAGTCGCGGCGGAACGGGCTCGTCGAGCGAGGCAGCGGCTTCTGCGCTGCCGTGCCAGCGTCGCAACAACAAGGCGTTGGCCACCACGCTGACGCTGCTGAGAGCCATTGCCGCGCCGGCAATCACCGGATTCAGCAGACCCATCGCCGCCAGCGGGATACCGACCACGTTGTAGGCGAAGGCCCAGAACAAGCCGCGCTTGATCGTCGACCAGGTGCGCCGCGACACGTCGATCGCGTCGGCCACCAGCCGCGGGTCGCCGCGCATCAGCGTGATGCCGGCGGTTTCCATCGCGACATCCGAACCGGTCGACATCGCGATGCCGACATCTGCAGCAGCCAGTGCCGGCGCATCGTTGATGCCGTCGCCGACCATTGCCACTACCTGACCACTGGCGCGCAACTGCTCGATCACCCGGGCCTTGTCTCCCGGCAGGATCTCGGCGCGCACTTCGTCGATGCCCAGCGCGGCGGCAACCGCCTTCGCGCTACCGGGGTTGTCGCCGGTCAACATCACGGTCTTGATGCCGAGTTGATGCAGGCGTGTCACTGCGTCGCGGGCCGACGCCTTGATCGAATCGCCGAACGCGAGCAGGCCGAGCAGACGCGGCTGGTCGCCGTCCTTGCGCATCAGCCAGGAAACCGTGCGGCCATCGGCCTGCAACTGCTCGGCGCGGCGGGCCAGATCAGCGGCATCGAGGCCGAGCTCCTGCATCAGCCGGCTGCTGCCGAGCAGCAGCAGTTGTCCTTCGACCATGCCCTGCAGGCCACGCCCTGGCAGCGCCTGGGCGTCGATGGCATCGGGCACCGACACCTGTTCGGCAGACGCCTGGTCGAGCACGGCCTTGGCGAGCGGGTGTTCGCTGCTGCGCTGCAACGAAGCCGACAGCCGCAAGACCTGGTCGCGTTGCGAGCCGCCGGCCGCTTCGATGGCCACCAACGCCGGTTTGCCTTCGGTCAGGGTGCCGGTCTTGTCGAACGCGACCGTGGTCAGCGAATGGGCGAGTTCCAGCGCCTGCGCATCCTTGATCAGGATGCCGCTGCGCGCGGCGACGCCGGTACCCGCCATGATCGCGGTCGGCGTGGCCAGGCCCAGGGCACATGGGCAGGCGATCACCAGCACCGCCACCGCGGTGATCAGGGCCTGTTCCCAGTCGCCGCCGACGACGAACCAGCCGATGAAGGTGAGCAATGCGATGCCCAGCACCACTGGCACGAAGACCGCACTGACCCGGTCGACAATGCGCTGGATCGGGGCCTTCGCGGCCTGCGCCGATTCGACCATGCGGATGATGCGGGCCAGCGTTGTCTCGGCACCGATCGCCAGCGTCTCGATCGTCAACATGCCCTCGGCGTTGATCGCACCGCCTGTGACCCTGTCGCCGACCGCCTTGGCAACCGGCAGGCTTTCGCCGGTGATCAGCGATTCGTCGACATGGCTGCGGCCTTGGCTGATCTGGCCATCGACCGGAATTCGTTCACCGGGTCGCACCAGCACCTGGTCGCCGACGACCACCTCGTCGATGGCGACCTCGATCTCCGTACCGTTGCGCCGCACCCGCGCAGTCGCCGGCCGCAAGGCGTTCAATGCGCGGATCGCTTCCGCCGTCTGCCGCTTGGCCCGACCCTCCAGCCACTTGCCGAGCAGCACCAGCGTGATCACCGCGGCCGACGCCTCGAAATACAGGTGCAACATGCCGTCGGCGGAATGTCTGATCAGCAGGTAGATCGACAAACCGTAGGCCGCCGAGGTTCCGAGTGCAACCAGCAGATCCATGTTGCCGGTGCGTGCACGCAGTGCCTTGTAGGCGGCCACATAGAAGCGCCAACCGAGCCAGAACTGGACCGGTGTCGCCAGCGCGAGCTGCCACCAGCCGCCGGGCATCCAGTGAATGCCGAATACCTGCAGCAGCATCGGAGCAACCAGCGGGATGGTCAACAACGAACCGATCGCGACCGGCCACCAATCCGGCCAGCGACGCTGCGTGACCTGGGCCGCCTGCTCGGGTGTCTTGGCCACGTAGCCGGCCTTGCGGACCGCCGTCTTGAGGGCTGCCAATTCAACCGTCGTCCAGGCCCTGATCGACGCCCGCTCGGTGGCCAGATTGACCTGCACCGACGACACGCCGGGCACCTTCAGCAGCGCCTTCTCGACCCGGTTGACACAGGACGCGCAGGTCATGCCCTCGATCTGCAGCTCGATGCCGCGGCTGGCCACGTCGTAGCCGGCCTTGCGCACCGCCTCCGCCAGAGCCTGCATATCGACCGACGGATCGGCCGAAATCTCCGCCTGTTCAGTTGCCAGATTGACGCTGACCTGTTGCACGCCCGGCACGGCCTGCAGACTTTTTTCGACCCGACCGACGCAGGAGGCACAGGTCATGCCGGTGATTTGCAGGCGGGTATCGGGGGGCAGCGGGGGCAGCAGGGGCAGCGGATCGGAGGTGGTGATCGATGACATGGGATTGTTCCGTGGGACAAGCTCTTTCGAGCATGGCTTGATCATCAAGTTTGACACGATGGTAATGTCAAGCCAGAACTGACAATGGCCTTCCTGTCAACAAGAGTTTCCGGGCGTGGCGATTGACATTACCACGATGGCAAGGTCTACATTGATCATCCTTTCAACCACCGGATCGATTCATGATCACCTTCGAAGTCAGCGACATGACCTGCGGCCACTGTGTCGGCACCATCACCAAAGCCTTGAAAGCCATGGACCCGCAGGCGACGGTCCGGATCGATCTGGCGAGTCACCAGGTCGAGGTCGAGTCTGCGAATGCGGGCATCGACGAGATCCGTGACGCCATCAGCGAGGCCGGATATACGCCGCATCTCGCCGAGCGGCGAGCGTGATGTCTGCCGAGCGGCGAGCGTGATGTCTGCCGAGCCGCGCGGCTGATTTCTGCCGAGCGGCGCGCGTGATCATGGCGGCCGGTGTTGTCGATGCCTGCGGCGCGGCCCGAATGCTGAACGCCAGCACGGGCGCCAGCGCCGTGCCCTTCAAGCGCGAGGCATATCCCGCGCAGCGGCCTCAATCAATTCGGTGACCACCGCGCCATCACCGATTCGTTCGATCGCCAGCACGGCGAAGCGCGCCAGAAAGAGTGGGGCGTTTTGCTCGCCGAGCGCGGTCATCGTTGTACACAACTGCGTGTAGCAGGTGTCGAGTTCAGTGGCGAGCATCGGCAGTCTCCTCGGTGTTTGCGGACTGGCGCGGGCGCAAGACCTGGTCGATCGCGCTTCGCAGCAGGTGCACGTCCGGTTGCTGCCAACGTCCGAGCACGTGGGCATCGGGGCGAAACAGATAGACCGTGCCCGGCTGCGCGCCGTACAGCGGGAACAGCCGCCCGGTGTGATCGACAACGCTCGGCCGCGACGGGCGCTGGGCGGTCTGACTCAGGGCCGTCAGCCAACGCACGGGCACGCCATCGGCGGCGCAAGCTCGCTCGAGATCGATCAACGACTGCTCGATCGGGTCATCGCCGCCGAATACCAGGGCGGTGAAATGCGGCCCCAGCAAGTCTCCGAGATGACCGATATGGCTCGACCCGCCGTCGATGATGGTCAGCGGACATTCCTCGAATACAGCGCCGACCACGGGGCCGGCATCGAAAGGGTCGACCACGGGCGCATTGAGCGGTGAGTCTGCATACGTGATGGCCGAGGTCTGGCGTGGATTGATCAGCGACGACAGCCCCGGATGCTCGACGGCCAGGCTGAGAACGGCGCGCCGCATCAATTCGAAGGCGAACGAGGGCGGCGCCATGAACTCGGTGCTCTTGGTGCCGTGGCGCAGATTCTCGTGAGCCGCGGCAACACGCTCGTCCGAGTAGCTGTCGAGCAGGCGGTCGCTCGCCAGGCCCTTGATCACAAATGCGAGTTTCCAGGCCAGGTTATCGGCATCGTCGATTCCGGAGTTGGCACCGCGCACGCCGAAGATCGGCAACAGGTGCGCGGCGTCGCCGGCAAACAGCACGCGTGTGTGCCGATAGCGCGCCATCGTCAGCGCATTCGCCTTGTAGATGGTGATCCAGATCGGTGACCACGCGCCGTGCTCACCCATCATCTCCAGCAGGCTGGCCACCCGCGGCATCACGTTTTCGGGCCTGATCGCCTGCTCCGGATCTTCGCCGTCGCGCAGCTGGTAGTCGATCCGCCAGACGTTGTCGGGCTGCTTGTGCACCAGCACCGTCGATCCCGGATTGCACGGCGGATCGAAATAGGCGAGGCGCTCGGCCGCGCGCTGCGTATCGAGCCGGATGTCGACAATCACATAGCGGCCTTCGTAGCTGGTGCCGTGCAGGCCGAGTCCGAGTGCCTCGCGAACGAAGCTGCGGCCACCGTCGGCAGCAACCACCCAGTCGGCGTCGAGCCGGTAGTTGCCGAGCGGGGTCGCAACGCTGAGCCGCGCACTGCCTCCGTTCACCTCGATCGATGTCAGGCGGGTCTGCCAGCGCACATCGATCAGATCTGACATCTGCAGCGCGCGCTCCAGAAGTATTTGTTCGATGTGGTACTGAGCGAGATTGACCATCGGCGGCAGCTTCTGGTTCTCGTCCTGCGGCATCGCGAACCGCAGGACCTCCGCGTTTCGGTAGAAGCTGCGCCCGCCGGTCCAGGGCAGGCCGATCTTCAGGAAGCCGGCCCCGGCTCCCAGCCGCTGGGCAATCTGCAGGCTGCGCCGAGAGATGCAGATGGCGCGGCTGCCGGCGCAGACCGAGTCGTCGGCTTCGAGCAACACCACCGGCACGCCGTGTTGGGCCAGTCCCAACGCGGCGGTGTAGCCGACCGGTCCGCCCCCGACCACGACCACCGGATGTCGCCGCGGGTCTGCACCATCGACCAGCGCCGGCAGCCGCGGCGCATGGTGTTCGGGCCGGAACGGGTAGGGGACGAAAGGGGGCATATCCATGGGTGCTCCGTAATCCATCACCGGACATTCTGCTGTGACACCGGGGCGGCTTCTGACGGCGTCCCCTTTTTTCACAGCGCAGGGTAAATACGGATCCTCGAATCTCGGATCGTATCTATACTAATCATCAGTGTGCTGATCAAAATCGGCACGATGCCGAATCGATCAGGAGAGCCCATGTCTGCAGCCGCTTCAACCCGACCCGTCATCGTTGCCGGGGGCGGCATCGGCGGTCTGGCTGCCGCGTTGGCGTTGTCGCGGCGCGGCCTGTCGGTCAAGGTACTCGAGCAGGCGCCTGAAATCGGCGAGATCGGCGCGGGCATCCAGCTGGGACCGAACGCCTTCGCCGCGTTCGATGCCCTGGGCATCGGCGAACAGGCCCGCGCACTGGCGGTCTATACCGACGAGATGGTGATGTTCGACGCGCTTGACGAGACCCTGGTCGGACGCATACCGGTCGGCGAGACCTTCCGCCGTCGCTTCAAGAATCCCTATGCGGTGATCCACCGAGCCGACATGCATTTGTCGCTTCTGCACGGTGCGATGGCAACCGGCCGCATCGAATGCCTGACCGGCACCCGGGTCGAGCACGTCGAGCAGCACGGTGACACGGTCACCGTGATCGATACCCGGGGTGGCCGTCACGTCGGCCAGGCACTGATCGGCGCCGACGGCGTGAAATCGGCGGTTCGCCGGCAATATGTCGGCGACCAGGCGCGTGTCTCAGGGCATGTCGTCTATCGTGCGGTGGTCGACCGCGCCGACTTTCCGGAGAACCTGCAATGGAATGCCGCGGCGATCTGGGTCGGCCCGAACTGCCATCTCGTGCACTACCCCTTGCGCGGCGGCGAGCAATACAACGTGGTCGTCACCTTCCACAGCCGTCAGGCCGAGGAATGGAGCGTGACCGAAGGCAGCCGCGACGAGGTGCTGAGTTATTTCGAAGGCATCTGCCCGAAGGCCCGGCAGCTGATCGAATTGCCGAGAGACTGGAAGCGCTGGGCCACTGCGGACCGCGATCCGATCGCCCAGTGGGTATTCGGCCGCGCCGCGTTGCTGGGTGACGCCGCCCACGCAACACTCCAATACATGGCCCAGGGCGCCTGCATGGCGATGGAAGATGCGGTGACACTGGGCGAAGCGCTGCGGGCTCACGACGACGACGACTTTTCCCAGGCGTTTGCGCTGTACCAACGCTCGCGGGTAGCGCGCACGGCGCGGGTGGTGTTGTCGTCGCGCGAAATGGGCCGCATCTTTCACGCCAAGGGTGTCGAGCGCCGGGTTCGTAACGAGCTCTGGAAGGGCCGCACACCGGAACGTTTCTACGACGCCATGGAGTGGCTGTATGGCTGGAAAGTCGAGAACTGCCTTGCCGCCTGAACCTTGCGCCAGGCCGAATTTGCCGAGAGACATTGCGGCCGCCGCGCCATCTATCACAGTAAAACACAACCCATCTTTTTATCTCAAGGAAACAAGCATGAAATCTCCTAATCAACCGTTCCGCTCCAAACAAAGTTTCAGCGCGGACTCACGTTTGCGAAGCACGTTAGTCGCAGCTAAAACAAAGTTTCAGCGCAGGCTAAGGGCCCGCAGGGCTTGTTATGCCGCGGCTAAGACACTCCTGGCGGCCGTTTCGCTGGTTGCGCTTGGCACGCCGGCATCAGCGCAACAAGGCGCCTTTCCCACCAAGCCGGTGACCATCGTCACCGCTTTCCCGGCCGGAAGCGGCCCGGACG
>JANNNE010000063.1:0-2517 GCA_031398385.1 Ideonella sp. | reverse complement strand
CGTCGTCTGAAATTGGCATCGACTTCGACTGGCTCGACAAGCGCAGCATGGACCCGGTCGGCTACAGGCGCATCAACAAGCGCACCGGCCGTGAAATCACCAAGGAGAACATCGTCAAGGGGGTCAAGGTCGAAGGCGGGGACTATGTCGTCGTCAGCGCGGAGGAAATCCAGGCCGCCTATCCGAAGACCACCCGGACGATCGAGATTGAATCCTTTGTGTCGACCACCGAGATCCCGTTCACGCAACTCGAGAAGCCGTACTACCTGGAACCTGCCTCCGGCGGCGACAAGGTTTACGCGCTGCTGCGTGAGGCGATGTTCGCGGCAGGAGTGATCGGCATCGCCCGGGTCGTGATGCACACCAAGGAATCGCTGGCCGCGTTGATCCCGGCCGGCCGCGGGCTGGTTCTCAATACGCTGCGATGGGCCGAGGAAATCCGTTCATGGGAAGGACTGGAATTGCCGGCGGCGGGCAAGGCGGTGCTGAAGGCGGGCGAACTGAAGATGGCCACCGATCTGATCGGCAGCATGACCAGCCCGTGGAAGCCCGACGCGCACAAGGAACGATTCACCGCGGCCATTCACGCCTTGGTGGAGAAACGCGCGAAGGCCGGCGACACCGAAAAGGTCGAGGCGATCGAGCAATCGGCCGATGAGGCGACCGGCAGCAACGTCATCGACCTGACCGCATTGCTGAAACAAAGCCTGGGCAAACAATCCGGCCGGAAAACCGCCACGGCGAAATCACCCAAGGCGGCCAAGAAAGTCAAGTCGGCGAAGGCGGCATCCGGCAAAGCAGGAACCACCAGGGCCCCCGCGCGCAAGCGAGCCTGATGGCGCGCTTCGCAAGCGAAGGGCGCGGTGACGAAGCGCTCCTTCGACGACGATCGAGCAGTGACGGCGCATCCGGAGCCCGTCGTCAATGAGGCGTTCCGGCAGACGAGGGGGGCAAGCGCAGCGCGGCTCACTGGCGTTCAGAATCGGTCGTTGCACCGTACTCCGTGTGCCTACGAAAGCGACAAGCGATGACCATCCCAATGCGCAATCACAGCCCGGCGTCCGAACGCAACCGCGGCCCGATCCTGGCCGAACTGCAGCGGCTGCTGCCGGCGCGCGGTGTGCTGCTGGAGATCGCCAGCGGGACCGGTCAACATGCGGCCTGGTGCAGCGCGGGCCTGCCGGGTTGGCAATGGCTGCCAAGCGACTTCGACGCCGATTCGTTGCCGTCGATCAGCGCCTGGTGCGACGGCCTGGATCGGGTGATGCCGCCAATTCAACTCGATGTGACCCGATCCGATTGGAGCGGCTTGCCCGACCAGGTCGACGCGGTGTTCTGCGCCAACATGATCCACATCGCGCCGTGGGACTGTTGCGCCGGGCTGATGAGCGGTGCCGCCCGGCATCTGACGCCGCATGGCCGGCTCATCACCTATGGCCCGTACCTGGAAGACGAAGTCGAGACATCGCCCGGCAACCTCGCGTTCGATGTCAGCCTGCGCGCGCGCAATCCGGCCTGGGGTATCCGCCGGCGCGAAGATGTCGAAAAAGTGGCCGGCCGGGCCGGATTGACGCTGACCGAGCGGGTCGCGATGCCGGCCAACAACCTGTTGCTGGTCTGGTGCCGGGCGAGCTGAACCAGAGGCGATCCGCCCGGGCTCTGAAACAATCCGGAACATCGTCTATGGAAACTGGCCGATTCCTGTGCTGAGGTGAGCTTCATCGAGAAGGTGCGGACGGCACCGTCCTGACAGCGAACTCCATGACCAAACACACCGCGGCGGCAGCGAACTTCGCTCGCCGTGGGCATACTCGTGGGTCGGGGGAAGGCATCGTTGCCGTCATTTCCCTGCATTCAGGAACCCATGACCATGTCCCCCATTTCCATGCACCAGGCCAGCGTGCCGCGTTTCGTCAACATCCTGGGCAACCTGTCCCGCATCCTCGACAAGGCCCAGGCCCACATCGACGCCAAGAAGATCGCCGATGCGACCTTGACCAGTTACCGCCTGTTCCCCGACATGTTGTCGATGGCGACCCAGGTGCAGATTGCCTGCGACACGGCCAAGGGGCTGGTGGCCCGGTTGTCGGGAGTCGAGGCGCCGGTATTTGAAGACAACGAAAAGACACTGGCCGAGCTGAAGGAGCGGATCGCCAAGACCATCAGCTTCATCGAAAGCGTGCCCGCGTCACAGATCGACGGCACCGAAGACAAGGCGGTCGTGACGAAACGCGGCGACAAGGAAACGCACTACAAGGGCATGCAGTTCCTGCTCGGCCATGCGGTGCCGAACTTCTATTTCCACGTCACGACGACCTACAACATCTTGCGCCACAACGGCGTCGAGATCGGCAAGCGGGACTATCTCGGCACACCTTGAGCCGATAGCGGGGGCGACCGACTGCATTCGCGTCCTGGCGTCGCAGTGCGTGGCTCCCGAGGCGCGCTGACCGGGTTTTTGTGGGAGCGCCTTCAGGCGCGCCCCGTCACCACGGCATACGGCGGGATATCAACCTG
>JANNNE010000319.1:0-15091 GCA_031398385.1 Ideonella sp. | reverse complement strand
ATCGAGGTCAATATCCACCCGGCTCACAGCTGGACCGAACTGGTCGAGCAGACCACCCACCTGTACCAGGCAGCGCACGAGACCCGGTTGTCGACCGAGAAATTCATGCTCGATGGCCGCCACACCGGAACCGGTGGCGGCAACCATTTCGTGCTCGGTGGTGCCACGGTTTCCGACTCGCCGTTCCTGCGCCGCCCCGACCTGCTGGCCAGCATGGTGGCCTACTGGCACAACCATCCGGCGCTGAGTTATCTGTTCTCCGGCCTGTTCGTCGGGCCGACCAGTCAGGCGCCGCGCATCGACGAGGCGCGCAACGATTCGGTCTACGAGATCGAGATCGCGTTCGCCGAATTGAAGCGGGTGACCTCGGCGGACGGTCCGCCGTGTCCGCCGTGGCTGATCGATCGCATCCTTCGCAACCTGTTGATCGATGTCAGCGGCAACACGCACCGCGCCGAGTTCTGCATCGACAAGCTGTATTCGCCCGACGGTCCGACCGGCCGGCTCGGTCTGCTCGAGATGCGCGCGTTCGAGATGCCGCCGCATGCCCGGATGAGCCTGACCCAGCAACTGCTGATGCGTGCGCTGGTCTCGCGGTTCTGGAAGCAGCCCTACCGGCCGCCTCAGCTCAAGCGCTGGAATACCGAGTTGCACGATCGATTCATGCTGCCGCATTTCATCTGGGAAGATTTGTGCGACGTGATCGAAGAGCTCAACGATGCCGGCTTTGCGATCAAGCCCGAGTGGTTCGCGCCGCACCTGAACTTCCGCTTCCCGTTCCTGGGCGATTTCCAGGCGCGCGGGGTCGAGGTCGAGCTTCAGCTCGCCCTCGAACCCTGGCACGTGATGGGCGAAGAAGGCGCACCGGGTGGCACGGTTCGGTTCGTCGATTCGTCGGTCGAGCGAATCCAGATCCGCACCACCGGCATGATCGGTGAGCGCCACGTGTTGACCTGCAATGGCCGGGTGGTGCCGCTGCAGGCCACCGGCAAGGTCGGCGAGCACATCGGCGCCGTGCGATACCGGGCGTGGCATCCGACCTCGGCCCTGCATCCGACGATCTCGGTCGATGCGCCCCTGACCTTCGATCTGGTCGATACCTGGATGAGCCGGTCGATGGGCGGTTGCCAGTACCATGTCGCGCATCCGGGTGGTCGCAGTTACGACACCTTTCCGATCAACGCCTACGAAGCCGAGGCGCGTCGACTGGCTCGCTTCTTCCGGGTCGGCCACACGCCGGGCCGCATGTCGGTCAAGCCGGAACCTCGCAATCCGAACTTCCCGTTCACGCTCGATCTGCGCCGCGCCCGGGTTGCCTGAGCCGCCCGGACCAGCTGACGATGCAGTCGTAGGTTGCGCCATTTGGAAAGCCCTGATCATCGCCTGACACGATGCTGAAGCAACTGCTGTCGGACTATTCGCCGCTCGAAGGGCGCTACGACGAACTGTTGGGCGCCGATGGCAAGCCGCGCCCGCAGTGGGACGAATTCGTACGCTCATTGGCCGCGCGCGAAGGTCCGGAAATCCGCGAGACCTTGTCGCTGATGGAAAGCGAGATCCACCAAAGCGGGATCACCTACAACGTCTACGCGGATCCGAAGGGGACCGATCGGCCCTGGGAGGTCGACCCGCTGCCGCTGGTGCTGTCGGCGAAGGAATGGCGCGAAATCGAGGATGGCATCGCCCAGCGCGCCGAGCTGTTGAATCTCGTGTTGACCGACATCTACGGGCCGCAGAAACTGCTGCGCTCGGGTGCCATCCCGGCGCCGGTGATCTTCGGTCACGGCGGTTTCCTGCATCCGGCCCAGCATTCCCAGCCACCGGGCGGCATCCGGCTGTTTCACTACGCTGCCGATCTGGCGCGCTCGCCGGACGGCAACTGGTGGGTCGTCGGCGATCGGACCCAGGCGCCTTCCGGAGCCGGTTATTCGCTCGAGAACCGCCTGATCGTGTCCCGGGTCTTCCCGAAGATGTTCCGTGACCTGCATGTGCAGCACCTGGCGTCGTTCTTCGAAGCCTGGCGCGAATCGCTGCTGCTCTGGGCGCCGAAGGGCGATGGTGCGCCGCTGATCGTGTTGTTGACGCCGGGCCCCTACAACGAAACCTATTTCGAACATGCGCTGCTGGCGCGCTACCTCGGCTTCCCGCTGGTCGAGGGCAACGACCTGACGGTGCGCGACGGTCGGGTCTGGATGAAGACGGTCGAGGGCTTGAAACGTGTGCACGCGATGCTGCGCCGCCAGGACGACGACTATTGCGATCCCTTGGAATTGCGCAGCGATTCGGCACTCGGCGTCCCGGGCCTCACCGAATGTGCACGACGCGGCAACATCCTGATCTGCAACGCCTTGGGCGCCGGCGTGTTGGAGTCCGGAGCCTTGCTGGCCTACCTGCCCGGCCTCAGCGAGTCGCTGCTCGGCGAACCATTGAAGCTGCCATCGGTGGCCACCTGGTGGCTGGGCCAACCGTCGGCCTTTGCCGAAGCCTGGGAGCGTCTCGACCAGTTGATCATCAAGCCGCTGGAACGCACGACCGCCGAACCGGCGGTATTCGGTGCCGATCTGGACGCCGCGGCGCGCCAGCGGCTGCACGCCAAGATCGCGTTGCGCCCGTCGCGTTACGTGGCGCAGGAATGGGTCCATGTCTCGCAGGCACCCGTCATCGAACGCGAAGGAACCCACCGAACTGAACAATTGCAGGCCCGCACGGTCGGCCTGCGTGTATTTGCGGTCGCGACGCCGGACGGCTATCGGGTGATGCCGGGAGGCCTGGCACGAGTGGCCGGCGACGGCGACTCGCGGGTCATCGCGATGCAACGCGGCGGGCGCTCGAAGGACACCTGGGTGCTGTCCGACCAGCCGGTCAATGCATCGTTCAGCCTGCTCAGCAGCACGGTCCGGTCCGAGGACCTGGTCAGCCCGATCGCCAATCTGCCCTCGCGCGCGGCCGAAAACCTGTTTTGGTTCGGACGTTATGGCGAGCGTTGCGATGCCACGGCACGGCTGCTTCGGGTGGCGATCGAAGGCGCGCTCGATCAGTTGGTCGAAGAAGAACAGGCGCTTGCTCCCGCGGTGGTGCTGGCCCGGCGTCTCGGCCTGATCGAAGACGACGAAGACATCGGGCTGCAACTGCTGCGTGCGGCCACCCATCCCAACGAGGGCATGAGTCAGCATCTTCGGCAGTTGTCGCGCTGTGCGTTCAACCTGCGCGACCGGATGTCGGAAGACAACTGGCGAAGCCTGAACCAGTTGGTTGCCGATCCGATTTTCCAGCACGGCCTGAGTTCGTCGCTCGGGCTGCCGATGGCGCTGGTCTGGCTCGACAAGGCCGTCACCTCGATGATGACGCTGTCGGGCTTCGTCCTCGACGGCATGACGCGCGGCCTCGGCTGGCGCTTCCTGTCAATTGGCCGCCGGGTCGAGCGCCTGGCCTCGCTCTCCGGCATCTTGCAGGTTGCCATCGACGAGGGTCGATCGCATCGCCTGGACTGGTTGCTGGCGTTGAACGACTCGACGATGACCTTCCGGTCGCGCTACCTGGTATCCCCCGAGTGGTTGCCGGTACTCGACTTGTTGTTGCGCGACGAGACCAATCCACGGTCGATCGGATTCCAGCTCAAGGGCTTGACCGAATTCGTGAGCAAGCTGGAGGCGCGTCTGGGCCATTTTGCAAGTGACGAGCTGCAGCCGATGCTGGAGGCATTGCGCAACTTCGATCACCGGGAACTGGACCCCGAAAGCGAGGCGCTGGCTGACTTGCTCGAGCAGGTGCAGCGCTGTGCGCGCGCGGTATCCGACGAACTCAGCCTGAAGTTCTTCTCGCATGCCGCCTCGCGCAGCATGTTGTCGCTGGCGGCATGAGCGTCGCCGCACCGTTGCTCCGCGGGGGCCGCTTTTTCCCGCGATTCGACGCCGGGCACGCGAGGGCGCACGAGTGAGCGCCGTCGACCTTCAGGAATTGCTGGTGTTCGCGCCGTACCGCGTCGAGCACCAGACCCACTACGCTTACACCGCGCCGGTTTCCCAATCTTGGCAGGTTGCGCGCCTGACGCCGCGCGAGACGCCGTGGCAACGTGTGTTGTCGCACTGCCTCGACATCGAGCCGCGGCCCGACGAACGGCATGAAGCGCTGGACAGCTTTGGCAACTCGATCCAGCATTTCGGATTTCAGACCGCGCATCGCATCTTGAAGGTCAACATGAGCTGCGAGGTGCAGGTTGCCGCGCGGCCGGATTTGAAACCAGGGGAAATGGGCTGGGAACAGGTTCGAAATCCCAGCGGGCCATGGGATCTGGTCAGCGATCTGCTGCCGGCCCGGATGAGCGAAGCGACCCCGTTGTTGCCGTTGTCGGAGCCCGCGCGGTTATACGCGGCTGCATCCTTTTCCAAGGGCAAGGACTGGCTGGTTGCCGTAAGCGAGCTGATGCATCGCATCCACAGCGATTTCGAGTTCGATCCCGAGGCCACGACGGTCAGCACCAAGGTCGAGGAAGTGCTCGAACATCGGCGCGGCGTCTGTCAGGATTTCGCCCACCTGATGCTGGCCTGCCTGCGCAGCCACGGGCTGCCGGCGCGTTATGTGTCGGGCTACCTGTTGACTGATCCGCCGCCGGGCAAACCGCGATTGATGGGGGTCGATGCCTCGCACGCCTGGGTGGCAGCCTATGCGCCGCCCTATGGCTGGGTCGAATTCGACCCGACCAACGATCAACTCGCCGACGCGCGCTACATCACGCTGGCATGGGGCGCCGATTTTGCCGATGCGGTGCCGCTGCGAGGTGTCATCCTCGGCGGCGGAGACCAGCAGATGTCGGTGACGGTCAGCGTGATACCGATGGGTTGAGGTTGCCATCGGCGGCGTATTCCTGCGCGATCTCTTCCTTGCCTTCCGGCACGATCGGAGACTTTGACTTGGCTCTGTGAGCGATCGCGCTATCGCGAGTCAGCCGTCGCGGCTGAAGCCGCCCACAAAAACCGCCACCTGCCGGGGTGACTTCTGTGGGAGGGCCTTCAGGCCCGATGGCTTTTGTGCCATGGCGGGAAGCGCGGCTGAAGCCGCTCCTACGGCCGCTCCTACGGCCGCTCCTACGGCCGCTCCTGGTCTCCTACAGGGATGGTGAGACGTTGGAGCGAAGCGCGTCCCCCCGATTCGGGGGACGCGCTCGATTCGGCGGCGCTCAGTTGCTGGCCGCGGGCGCCGGTGGTACCACGATCACCGTCGCCGCCGGCGCGGTCATCGTCGGCGTGGCGTGATAGGTGTTCGCGCTGACGGTGGGGAACGGCAGCAGCGGCACGATCAGCAGGGCGACGATGTTGATGATCTTGATCAGCGGATTGATCGCCGGACCGGCGGTGTCCTTGTAGGGATCGCCGACGGTATCGCCGGTGACGGCCGCCTTGTGGGCTTCGCTGCCTTTGCCGCCGTGGTGGCCGTCCTCGATGTATTTCTTCGCGTTGTCCCAGGCTCCGCCACCGGTACACATCGAGATCGCGACGAACAGGCCGGTCACGATGGTTCCCATCAACAGGCCACCGAGTGCGGCCGGGCCGAGCAGCAGGCCGACCACGATCGGCACGACCACCGGCAGCAGGCTGGGGATCACCATTTCCTTGATGGCTGCGGTGGTCAGCATGTCGACGGCGCGGCCATATTCCGGCTTCGCCGTGCCTTCCATGATGCCCTTGATGTCGCGGAACTGGCGCCGCACCTCGACCACCACCGCACCGGCTGCCCGGCCGACGGCTTCCATCGCCATTGCGCCGAACAGATACGGAATCAGGCCGCCGATGAACAGGCCGACGATCACCTTCGGATCGCTCAAATCGAAGGTCACGTGCATGCCGCGACCCTCGAGCGAATGGGTGTAGTCGGCAAACAGCACCAGCGCGGCCAGGCCGGCCGAACCGATGGCATAACCCTTGGTGACCGCCTTGGTGGTGTTGCCCACCGCGTCGAGCGGGTCGGTGATGTCGCGCACGCTGGCCGGCAGTTCCGCCATCTCGGCGATGCCGCCGGCGTTGTCGGTGATCGGGCCATAGGCGTCGAGCGCCACCACGATGCCGGCCATGCTCAGCATCGCGGTGGCTGCGATCGCGATGCCGTACAGACCCGCCAGCTGGTAGGCGGTCAGGATCGACGCGCAGACAAACAGCACTGGCCAGGCGGTCGATCGCATCGAGACACCGAGGCCGGCGATGATGTTGGTGCCGTGGCCGGTGGTCGAGGCTTCGGCGATATGCTGCACCGGCTTGAAGTTGGTGCCGGTGTAGTACTCGGTGATCCAGACCAGTGCCGCGGTCAGGATCAGGCCGACCGCGCATGAGCCGAACAGGCGCATCTGCGTGCCTGCGCCCAGGGCGTCGTCGGGCATCACCATGCGGGTGATGAAGAAGAAGCCGATCAGCGAAAGCACACCGGCGATGATCAGGCCCTTGTACAGCGCCGGCATCACATTCTTCATGCCCGGCGAGGCCTTGACCGCGCTGCAGCCGATGATCGACGCGAGGATCGAGAAGCCGCCGAGCACCAGCGGGTAGATCACCGCGGACATCGGCGCCGATACGACGACGATGGCTCCGAGCGCCATCGTCGCGATCAGCGTCACCGCATACGTTTCGAACAGGTCGGCTGCCATGCCGGCGCAATCGCCGACGTTGTCACCGACGTTGTCGGCAATCACCGCCGGATTGCGCGGGTCGTCCTCCGGAATCCCGGCCTCGACCTTGCCGACCAGGTCAGCGCCGACATCGGCGCCCTTGGTGAAGATGCCGCCACCGAGCCGCGCGAAGATCGAGATCAGCGATGAGCCGAACGCCAGACCGAGCAGCGGCTTCAGCACTTCGGACAGGCTGCGGGTGGGGGTCAGGTTGCCGTTGCCGATCAGGAACCAGAAAAAGACCCCGACGCCGAGCAGACCCAGCCCGACGACCAACATGCCGGTGATGGCGCCGCCCTTGAACGCGACGTTCAGCGCCGGCGCCATGCCCTGGGTGGCCGCTTGGGCCGTGCGCACGTTGGCGGCGACCGACACGTTCATGCCGATGAAACCGCAGGCGCCCGACAAGACCGCACCGATGACAAAACCGATCGCTGTCGTGCCGTCCAGAAAGACGCCGATCAAGACCGCGAGCACCACACCGACGATGGCAATGGTCTGGTATTGGCGCCGCAGATAAGCGGCTGCGCCCTCCTTGATGGCTGCGGCAATCTCCTGCATGCGGGCATTGCCGGCACTCTGGCGAAGAATCCAGCGACGCTGGAAAAAGCCATAAAAAACTGCGGTCAAGCCGCAGGCAAGCGCGAACAACAGCGCCACGTTCGTGGACATCATAGGGACGGATTCCTTCCTCGGTAGGTATGTGCGTTCGGTTGTCCGGCAAGCCAGAGCCCAACCGGCCCGAAACTGCGCTGGATGCTACGGGATGACCCGCCCAAAGGCAACGCGAGCGTCATGGTGTTTTCCAGTGGAAAACCACGCTGGCACGTCAGTCGGCCGCAAGTCGCAACCGGTAAAATGCGGCTTTCGCCCTGAATCGACCAACATGAGCCTGCACAACGTCACACCCGGCAAGAAAGCGCCGGACGAATTCAACGTGATCATCGAGATTCCGATGAACGCCGATCCGATCAAGTACGAGGTCGACAAGGAGACCGGCGCCATGTTCGTCGACCGGTTCATGACGACGGCCATGCATTACCCGTGCAACTATGGCTATATCCCGCAGACATTGGCCGATGACGGCGATCCGGTCGATGTGCTTGTCATCACACCCTGGGCGTTGACACCGGGTGTCGTCGTGACCTGCCGCGCGATCGGCGTGTTGATGATGGACGACGAGGCTGGCGGCGATGCCAAGTTGCTCGCGGTTCCGATCGACAAGATCCTGCCGATCTATACCCACTGGCAAAAGCCGGAAGACATCAACCAGATGCGGCTCGGGGCGATTCAGCACTTTTTCGAGCACTACAAGGACCTCGAGAAGGGAAAATGGGTCAAGATCAAGGGTTGGGAGGGGCCTGAGAAGGCCAAGGCCGAGATCCTCGCCGGAATTGCCGCCCACGATGCCAGGCTGACAAGCTGAGCCGTCCGGACCTGCCCGCCGCCGCGCGTTTGCGCGGCTTGCCGCCGGCCGATCGATCGCTCAGATCGAACTATCTGCCTTGACCGGGGTCTGCCTGTGGGGTGTGCCGCTTGTGGCTCACGCGTCTCCCCGTGCAGGTTCCGTGCGGCCTTGCATCATCCAAGTCATTCCTCGGCGAACAACATGGTCCTGATCAATCTTCGTGCATTTCTCGTGGTGGTGATCTTGTGCGTGCTGGGGCCGGTGCGGGCTCAGGGCACGTCAGCCGCGGTGGCGATATCTCGCGTCTCTGGCATCGAGAAGCTCACGTCGGTCGAGGGCATCGATGAATATCGGCTGCCGAACGGCCTGCAGGTTCTGCTCGTGCCGGACGATTCCAAGCCGACCACCACGGTCAACCTGACCTACCGAGTGGGTTCGCGCCACGAGAGCTACGGCGAAACCGGGATGGCCCACCTGCTGGAACATCTGCTGTTCAAGGGGACGCCGACCCATCGCGAGGTCTGGTCCGAATTTACCAAGCGCGGACTGGCTGCGAATGGCAGCACCTGGCTCGACCGCACCAACTACACCGCCCAGTTTTCAGCCAACGATGCGAATTTGCGCTGGTACCTCGGCTGGCAGGCCGATGCGATGGTCAACAGCTTCATCGCGCGCAAGGATCTCGACAGCGAGATGACGGTGGTCCGCAACGAAATGGAGCAGGGTGAGAACAACCCCGGTTCGATCCTGTTCGAGCGCATGTTGTCGTCGATGTACCAGTGGCACAACTATGGCCACAGCACGATCGGCGCGCGCAGCGATGTCGAGAATGTCGACATCCCGACTTTGCAGGCGTTCTATCGGCGCTACTACCAGCCCGACAACGCCACCCTGATCATTTCCGGCAAGTTTCCGCAGGCCGAGGTGTTGAGTTGGATCCAGGCGTCGTTCGGCAAGCTGAAGCGCCCGACCCGCAAACTGCCCGCGCTGTATACGCTCGATCCGGTGCAGGATGGCGAACGCGAGGTGACCCTGCGGCGCGTCGGCGGTGTACCGTTGTTGTATGCCGGTTATCACGCTCCGCCCGGCGCCCACCCCGATTTCGCCAGCATCGAGGTGCTCGACCTGGTGATGGGCGATACACCGTCCGGCCGCTTGCACAAGGCGCTGGTCGACAAGCAGCTGGCCGCATCCACCTTCGCCTTTGCGGCGGCGCTGGCCGATCCGGGTTTTGCCATCTATGGTGCCCAGCTGGCGCCCGGCCAGCCGGCCGAGGCTGCCGAGGCGGCGTTGCTGGAGACGCTGGAGTCGGTGGCCAGTCAGCCGATCACACAGGCCGAACTCGACCGGGCCCGCACCAACTGGTTGAACAGCTGGGAGCGTGCCTTCACCGATCCACAGGTCATCGGCATCTCGCTCAGCGAAACAGTCGCACAGGGCGACTGGCGCCTGTTTTTCCTGACTCGCGACCGGGTTCAGGCGCTGCAGCTCGCCGATCTGCAACGGGTGGCCGAGAAGACGCTGCTGCGCGCCAATCGCACGCTGGCCCGCTACGTACCGACCGAGCAGCCGCAACGTGCGCCGATCCCGGCCCGGGTCGATGTGGCGCAGACGATGCGGGAGTTCAAGCCCAAGGCGGCTGCGGCGCGGGTCGAGGTTTTCGAAGCGTCGCCGGCCAATATCGACAAGCGCACCGTGCGGTTCAAGGTCGGCGGAATCGAAGCCGCGGTCCTGCCCAAGGGCACCCGCGGCGGCGCTGTGCAGGCGCTGCTGACGCTGCGCTTCGGCGACGAGAAAAGCCTGTTCGGCAAGGGTGAGGTCGCCGACACCCTGGGCGCCTTGATCGACAAGGGCAGCAGCACGCTGAACCGCCAGCAGGTGCAGGATCGCCTGGCCGAATTGAAGACCGACCTGTCGATCGGCGCGTCTGACGGGCGGGTCACGGTGCGACTGGTGTCGCGACGGGACACCCTGCCTGCGGCGATCGAACTGGTGGCGCAGCTGCTGAAGCAACCGGCCCTGCCGCCCGAAGCGCTGGATGAGATCAAGCGGCAGACGCTGGCAGCGGTCGAGGAGCAGCGCAAGGAGCCGGCTGCCGTACTGTCCAATGCGTTGGCCCGATACGGCAATCCGTATCCGCGCGGTGATACGCGTTATGCACGCACCTTCGACGAAATCGTGGCCGATGTGCAGGCCGTCACGCGCGATCAGATGCGCGAGTTCCACGACCGCTTCTACAGTGCGCGCGAGGGGCAGTTTGCCGCGGTGGGTGATTTCGATGTGGCGGCGGTTCGTGCTGCGTTGCAGGCCGGCTTCGGCGATTGGAACAAGGGCGCCCCGTACACCCGCATCCCGCAGCCGCTGGTGCCGCGGCCTGCGCAGCGCATGCTGCTCGAGACGCCGGACAAGCAGAACGCCACCATGGGGGCGCAGCTGGGTCTGCCCTTGTCCGACAACGATCCCGACTACGCTGCACTGATGATGGCCAACCACCTGCTCGGTGCCGGCGGAAGTTCGCGGTTGTGGCGGCGGATCCGGGAAGGCGAGGGCTTGTCCTATGACGTTCGCAGCGGCATCGGCTGGGGTTCGCTTGAGCCGAATTCGCAATGGACCGCGAGCGCGATCTTCGCGCCGCAGAACCGGGCCAAGGTCGAGGCCGCGTTCAAGGAAGAACTGGACCGTGCGTTGAAGGATGGGTTTACCGCATCCGAACTGGCCGAGGGCCAACGCGGGCTGCTGAGTTTTCGCCAGCTCGGCCGTGCGCAGGACGGGGGTTTGACCGCGGCGCTCGCCAACAACCTCTACCTCGGTCGGACCTTCGCGAAATCTGCCGAGGTCGATGCTGCGCTCAGCGCGTTGACACTCGATCAGGTCAACGCCGCGCTGCGCAAATACATCAAGCCCGATCAGTTCGTCAGCGGATACGCAGGCGATTTCAAGGGGAGGAACTGAGCTTTCGGCAGGGTCGCCTATTTGTACGGAGCGCGCTCGTTAAGTTCGTCCATGTAGTTGGCGATGCCTGCACCTTCGCGCGCAAGGAAGTCGCCCACCGCTTGTGAGAATTGCGGATGGGCGAGCCAGTGTGCGGAGTGGGTCGGCACCGGCATCAGGCCGCGGGCCATCTTGTGTTCGCCCTGTGCACCGCCTTCGAAACGCCGGTAGCCGTTGGCGATGCACCAGGCCAGCGGCTGGTAGTAGCAGGCATCGAAATGCAGGAACGGAACGGCCTCGATGGCGCCCCAGTAGCGGCCATAGGCGATGCCGCGATCAGGCTGCAGCGCGATCAGCGAACTGGCGATGCGCTGTCCGCCACGCCAGGCGGTGAACATCAGCCAGTTGTCGGCCATCGTTTCGGCCATGCGGGCGAAGAAGTCTCGCGTCAGATACGGCGTCGAGTGATGGGCGCGATAGGTCACGGTGTAGCAGCAGTAGAAAAAGTCCCAGTCTTCAGGGTTGATGTCGTCGCCCGAGCCGGAGCTGAAATGAATCCCGGCGTCGGCGACACGACGCCGCTCCTGCGCGATCTTCTTGCGCTTCTCGCGCTGCAGACTGGCCAGGAACTCGGCGAAATCGGCATACGCGGGATCGCGGTTCTGCCAGTGAAACTGGACCGTGCTGCGCAGCATCCAACCGGCGCCGACGCCTTCGGTCAGATCGCGCTCGTCGGCGTCGATGAACAAGGCATGAACCGACGACAGCCCGGAATCGGCGGCGAGCCGGGTCAGGGCCTGCAACAGCACGGTTTTCAACGTGTCGTCGCGCGCCAGCAGGCGGCTGCCGGGAACCGGGGTGAACGGCACCGCATTGAGCAGTTTCGGATAGTAGGCCAGGCCGTGTCGCTGGTAGGCATCGGCCCAGGCCCAGTCGAACACATATTCGCCGTAGGAGTGATCTTTCAGATAAGCCGGGCAGGCGGCAACCAGTTCGCCGTTCTCCTCGATCGTCAGGAACTGCGGCAGCCAGCCGGTGCGTTCGGTTGCGCAGCCTGCTGCATGCAGGGCCGCCAGGTATTCATGCTGCATGAACGGTGTCGGCGCCGATTGCCGGGCCAGCAAACGGTTCCACGCGGCGCCGTCGAGGCTGCAGGGATCGTCGTGGACACGAATGACATAATCTTTCGACATCGTTGTTGGCTTGATATGTCCACGAATCCATCGGTCGAGATCGCGATCACACAGATCGAGGCCGGCTGCGCTGATCTGCATCGCGAGATCGGGGCGCGGCTGCCATTGTCACGGGATCGGCGCGGCCGCTGCAGACGCGGTGCAATGACCCCTGACTCGCGCCTGTCGCATCGACCGGAGGCGGCAGCTTGAGCGCCCAGCCGGCATTTCGAAATCTGTACAACCACGATTTCGCCCGGATCGCGGTCGGCGTGCCGCGGTGTCGGGTGGCCGATCCGGTATTCAATGCCGGTCAGACCATCGAATTGCTGGAGCAGGCCGCGACAAGCGGTGCGGGGCTGGTCGCATTCCCCGAGCTGGGCATCTGCGCCTACACCTGCGACGACCTGCTGCACCAGCGCAGCCTGCTGGATGCCTGTATTGCGGGGCTGGCCCGAATTATCGAGTCCACGCGGGGGCTGACCTGCGTCGCTGTCGTCGGCCTGCCGCTGCGGGTTGATCACCGCTTGTTCAATTGCGCGGCCGTGTTGCACCGTGGCCGGATCCTCGGTGTCGTGCCGAAATCGTATTTGCCGAACTACGGCGAGTTCTACGAAGCGCGCCAGTTCAATGCGGCCGACGACGCCTTCTCGACCGAGATCGAACTGCTCGGCCAGCAGGTTCCGTTCGGCTCGAAGTTGATCTTCGCCGCGTCGGACATGCCGTTTTTCAGCTTTCACGTCGAGTTGTGCGAGGACGTGTGGGTGCCGATTCCGCCGTCAAGCTTCGCCGCGCTGGCCGGTGCCACCGTGCTGGTCAATCTGTCGGCATCCAACATCACCGTGGGCAAATCCGGCTACCGGCATCAGCTGGTCAGCCAGCAGTCGGCGCGTTGTCTGGCCGCGTATGTCTACGCGTCGGCCGGACCCGGTGAATCGAGTACCGACATGGCCTGGGACGGGCAGGCGCTGATCTACGAGAACGGGGAACTGCTGGCGGAGTCCGAGCGATTTTCCGATCGATCACATCTGACCTTCGCCGATGTCGACCTGGAACGGGTGTCCCGGGAGCGCATGCGGCAGAACAGTTTTGGCCAGTCGGTGCGCCGGCATGTGGGCGAACTGAGAGATTTCCGCACCGTCGGCTTCGAGTTGAACCCGCCGCGCGACCGGCCGCTTCCGCTGCAGCGCGGCGTCGAGCGCTTTCCCTATGTGCCGAGCGACCGCAGCCGGCGCGACGAGCGTTGCGACGAGGTCTACAACATCCAGGTTCAGGCGCTGGTCCAACGGCTGACATCGAGCGGAATTTCCAAGCTCGTGATCGGCGTTTCCGGCGGGCTGGATTCGACCCATGCCTTGTTGGTCTGTGCCAAGGCACTCGATCGAATGGGCCTTCCGCGGTCCAATATCCTCGCCTACACGATGCCGGGCTTCGCCACCAGTGCGCGCACGCTCGATCAGGCCTTGAGGCTGATGACCGCTGTCGAGTGCAGCGCCGCCGAAATCGACATTCGGCCGAGCTGTCTTCAGATGTTCAAGGATCTGGGTCATCCGTTTGCCGAAGGCGAGCCCCAGTACGACATCACCTTCGAGAACGTGCAGGCCGGAGAACGTACCAGCCACCTGTTCCGGCTCGCCAATCATCATGGCGGGATGGTTGTCGGCACCGGCGACCTGAGCGAACTCGCACTCGGTTGGTGTACCTATGGCGTGGGCGACCACATGTCGCACTACAACGTCAACGCGAGTGTTCCGAAAACGCTGATCCGCCATCTGGTGCGTTGGGTTGCCGAAACCGGACAGATCGGACTGCAGGGTCGCGACGTGCTGACCAGTATCCTGGATACCGAGATCAGCCCCGAACTGGTGCCCGGGAAATCGGCGGATCAGCCTGGCCAGAGCACCGAAGCCGTGATCGGTGCCTACGAGCTGCAGGATTTCAACCTGTACTACACGATCCGCTTCGGTTTCGCACCCACCAAGCTGGTCTTTCTGGCGCTCAGCGCCTGGGGCGATTGCGAGGCGGGGGCTTGGCCCGATGAGCGCCATGTGGTGCGCAACGAATATTCGCTGGCGCAGATCAAGCGCACCCTTCGCATCTTCGCCAGCCGCTTCTTCAAGGGCAGCCAGTTCAAGCGCAGCTGTGTGCCGAACGCACCGAAGGTGGGCAGTGGTGGCTCGTTGTCGCCGCGCGGAGACTGGCGGGCGCCGAGCGATTCGGAATCGGTGGTCTGGCTTGCCGATCTGGACCGGGTGCCCGACGATCCCGACGCCTGAGAAGGCCTGTGCGAGCCCCTGCCGGCGCTGCTGCATTGCGGGCTTGCCGTAAACTGGCGTTTGTCCGGCCTCAGGAGTTCGCCATGAAAATGATCACCGCGATCGTCAAACCTTTCAAGCTGGAGGAGGTGCGCGAAGCGCTCGCCGAAGTGGGCGTTACCGGCTTGACCGTCGTCGAAGTCAAGGGCTTCGGACGGCAGAAGGGTCATACCGAGCTGTACCGCGGGGCCGAGTATGTGGTCGACTTTCTGCCCAAGGTCAAGGTCGAGGTGGTCGTCAAGGACAGCGACGTCGACCGCTGCATCGAGGCCATCGTTCGCGCGGCCAAGACCGGCAAGATCGGCGACGGCAAGATCTTCGTCACCAACATCGAGCAGGTGGTGCGAATCCGCACCGGCGAGACCAACGAGAATGCGGTCTGAGCATTCCCCTCTGAGCATCCTCTGAGCGACCTCGAAGCGCGGTCACCGGTCGCCGCGAACGGCTGCTCGATAGTCAGATTCGCTGATAGTCGTCCGGGGCATCCGCCCGCGCGGCCAGAGTGTGCAATCTGGCCAATAACGCGGTGGGCTCGAGGCCGACCTGCAGCAGGTGGCGCTGGTCGGCATTCATGAATCCGCTGGTCTGAGAGTGGTCGAGGAAGCCGATC
>JANNNE010000302.1:0-2438 GCA_031398385.1 Ideonella sp. | reverse complement strand
TGGATCCAGACGGCAGACGGCAAGACCGAACTGCGTCAGGACGGCCACACCCGCGACATGATCTTCGACATCCCGACGCTGATCGAGACCTGCTCGCGCGGCATCACGCTGCACCCCGGCGACATCATCGCGACCGGCACGCCGGCCGGTGTCGGCATGGGGTTTTCGCCGCAGCGCTGGCTGCGCGCCGGCGACAGTTTCCGGATCGAGATCGACGGCATCGGCTCGATCGACAACCGGTTCGAGCGCTGAGATGGCCATCGTCTGGATCGACCGGATGGCGGTGGATACCCGGGGGGAAGGCGACCCGGTGGTCTTCGTTCACGGCCTGGGCGGCAGCATGAATGCCTGGACCGCCGTGCTGCCGGCACTGGCGCGCTGGCGCCTGGTTCGGCCCGAGCTGCCGGGCGCTGGCCGCTCGAATCGCGCTTATGCGATGAGCGACGACTCGCCGAGCCGCGGCAGCTTGTCCAACGAGTCGCAGGCCGACGCGGTGCTGCGGGTCTGCGAATCGCTCGGCATCAGCCGCGCGCATCTGGTCGGGCATTCGTTCGGCACGTTGATCTGCCAGCAGATCGCGGTCAAGGCCCCTGCCCTGGTGCGCAGCCTTAGCCTGTTCGGCGCGCTGCTCGAGCCGCCGCAGGCGATGCGCGACAACATGACGGCGCGTGCAGCCACCGCACGCGAGCGTGGCATGTTCGAGATTGCCGAAGGCATCTCGGAGTTTTCGCTGTCGCCGAGCACGCGGCAGTCGCAGCCGGTGACGGTGGCCTATGTGCGCGAGTCGATCGCCGCGCAGCACGCCGAAGGATTTGCGCGCAACTGCATCGCACTCGCCCAGGCACAAGCGGCGCGCACCGAGTTGATCCGCTGCCCGGTGCTGATCGTCAACGGCGACGAGGACATGGTGACGCCCCTGTCCGGTGCGCGCCAGCTGGCCGAGCGCCTGCACGACGCGCGGGTCGAGGTACTGAGCCGCTGCGGGCACTGGCCGATGATGGAACGTGCCGCCGAATCGCAGCGTGCGCTGCGCGATTTTCTCGAACGGGTGCGCTGAACATCCCGCGCAGGAGCAAGACATGGCAGATGTGTTGTATTCGAATGTACGCATCTTCGATGGAGGTGGTGACCCACCTTTCACCGGCGACGTGCTGGTGCAGGGCCGCCAGATCAGCCATGTGGTGCGCAGCGGGCATGGGCAGCCGACACCGACGATCGGCGGCGTGCAGGTGATCGACGGCGCCGGTGCCTTTTTGATGCCCGGCATGATCGAGGCGCACACGCATTTTTCGTGGAACGACCAGCCCAGCCTCGATGCGATCCAGCGCATGCCGCCCGAGGAGCACATCCTGTGGTGCGCCGAGGTCGCCAAGCGTTATCTGGACATGGGCTGGACCAGCTGTGTCGGTGCGGCCGCTGCCAAGCCGCGGCTCGATGTGGTGATCCGCAACGCGATCAACGACGGCAGCATCGTCGGCCCGCGTTATCTGGCAGCCAGCCAGGAGATCACCGTGCCAGGCGGGCTCGGCGACACCACTGCGCCGCACCTGCCGCAGCCTGAATTTGCGTTCGGCGCCATCGTCAGCGGTGCCGAGGAGATGCGCCGCTGTGTGCGCATGTTCGCCAAATACGGCGTTGACAGCATCAAGATCAACCTGTCGGGTGAATCGATCACCGGCATGCCGTCCGAGATGAGCCAGTTCACGACCGAGGAGGTGCGGGTCTGCGTCGAGGAGGCGAAGGCCTGGGGCAAACGCGTCGCCGCGCACGCCCGCTCGACCTGGGCGATCAAGGAATGTGTGCGCCAGGGCATCGAGGTCATCTACCACGCCAGCTTCACCGATGAAGAGGCACTCGACATGCTGGAGGCGCACAAGCTCGAGCACCATGTCGCGCCGGGCCTGGCGTGGCTGATCAACACCAGCCATCACGCGTCGCAGTGGGGCCTGACGCCCGAGGTGACGCGCAAGATGGGCTACCACCGCGAACTCGAGGCGGCGATCGAGAGCATGAAGGCGATGCGCAAGCGCGGCATCCGGATCCTGCCAGGGGGCGACTACGGCTTTGCGTGGACACCCCATGGCAGCAACGCCAAGGACCTGGAATATTTCGTCAAGCACGTCGGCATGAGCACGATGGAGGCCTTGCTGTCGGCCACCGCCTGGGGCGGGCCGATGATGAAGATGGGCAAGCAGATCGGCTACATCCGCCCGGGCTGCCTGGCCGACATCCTGCTCGTCGACGGCGATCCGCTGGCCGATATCACGGTGCTGCAGGACAAGCGCCGCATCCTGTCGGTGATGAAGGACGGCGAGTTCCACCGTGCGCCGCCGTTGGGCAATGCCCGGCCGCAACGCCTGAGTTCACCGAGCGCCGTCAACCGCTGGGCCGCCTGAGGAGATCGTGATGGCACAGACCCTGTTCACCAACGTGCGAAT
>JANNNE010000246.1:0-13525 GCA_031398385.1 Ideonella sp. | reverse complement strand
ACCACCGCGCTGTCGGCGATCCAGGGAACGTGGTAAGCCCCACCGTCCGCCCAGCACTCCGGTGCACGGGCAGGGAAGCCGCAAGGCGACCTGACGGGCGAGGGGGTATGGGATCGTGGAGAAAGCGAACGCCTGGCTGTAATGGTCGGGATAGGGGCGACTGCCCCGCTGCGAAAGCAGGCCCACTTCCACGTGGTGCAACCGTCGCGAGCCGGTTGCTGAGTTCTACACACCCCGAGGGGATGCACCATCCCCTCGGGGGAGAAGAGCGTTCTCGACGGGTCAACCAACGAGGAAAGCATGGAAGTGATCATCGATACCGGTGGTTCTGCGTCCTCGCACCTGCCCGAGGGCTGGCACGCCATCGATTGGCGTCAGGTCGATCGGCAGGTGAGGACGATGCAGATGCGGATAGCGAAGGCAACGCAGGAAAGTGACTGGCGCAGGGTGAAAGCCCTGCAGAGGTCGCTGACCCGCTCGTTCAGCGCCAGGGCAGTGTCGGTGCGACGAGTGACTGAGAATCAAGGCAAGCGGACGGCAGGCGTCGACCGCGAGCTGTGGGAAACGCCGACCAGCAAATGGACGGCTGTCAGCAAGTTGAAGCAGCAACGGGGGTACCGGCCCGCGCCGTTACGGCGGGTCTACATCCCCAAGGCGAATGGCAAGGAGCGCCCGCTGGGCATTCCGACGATGAAGGACCGGGCGATGCAGGCACTCCACCTGCTGAGCCTGGAGCCCGTCGTTGAGTCGCAAAGCGACCCGAACAGCTACGGCTTTCGGCGCAATCGTTCGACGGCCGACGCCATGGGCCAGTTGTTCGTCTGTCTCGCCCAAAAGGCTTCGGCCCCCTGGGTTTTAGAGGCGGACATCGAGGGCTGTTTCGATCACATCAACCACGCGTGGCTTGTCGAGCACGCGAGGATGGACAAAAGGGTCGTCCACAAGTGGTTGAAGGCGGGAGTGGTCTACAAGGGCCAGCTGACGGCAACCGAAGCGGGTACGCCGCAAGGCGGCATCATTTCGCCAACCCTGGCGAACGTGGCATTGAACGGACTGGAGAGCGGCTTGATCGAGCACCTCGGTGCCCGGTATAGCCAGAAGACGGTTCGGGGGCTCAAAGTCAATTTGGTCCGGTACGCCGACGACTTCGTGATCAGCGGTGCTTCGCAAGAGGTACTGGAAAACGAGGTCCGGCCATGGGTGGAAGCATTCCTCGCACAACGAGGGTTGCGACTGTCTCCGGCGAAGACACGCATCACACACATTGACGATGGGTTCGATTTCCTCGGCTGGAATTTCCGGAAGTACTCGGGAACCCTGCTGATCAAGCCGAGCAAGAAGAACGTGCAAGCGTTTTACGGCAAGGTCAAGGAGATCGTGGTGTCACACAAGACGGTGAAACAGGCGGAGCTCATACGGCTGCTGAATCCGGTCCTGCGAGGCTGGGCTCAGTACCACCATCCGGTGGTCGCCAAGGAGACGTTCAGCAAACTCGACTCGCTGCTGTGGTGGCGGTTGACGCGCTGGGCACGTCGCAGACATCCCATGAAGAGCCCGAAGTGGGTGACCGAGAAGTACTGGTCGACCCTCGAGGGACGGTCGGAATTCGCAGTAAGGGTTCCGACGGACGACAGCGCGCCGCGATGGGCGCGGTTGTATCGGCTCGCCGATACCGAGATTGTTCGACACCAGAAGGTCAAGGGAGGCTACAACCCCTTTGATCCGAGGTGGGAGGCGTATGGCGAGGACCTGCGAGCGAAGCGTCTGCTGAAAAGCATGGCGTACCGCAAGCAATGGGCGTCGCTGTTTCTGTCGCAGCAAGGCAAGTGTGCGAGCTGCGGCGGGGCCTTGTCGGACGAGACCGGCTGGCACGACCATCACCTGGTACCTCGGGTGGTGGGTGGGTCGGACGCGTTGTCGAACCGGGTGCTCCTGCACCCGGTGTGTCATGTCCAACTGCATGCCAACGGTTTGACCGTTGTGAAGCCGGCCTCGGAATGAGGCTTGGTGGGTCGGAAAAGCAGAGCAAGCTGATACAATTTGGGGCTTTGTGATTTCGAACCAAGAGTTGTGCTTGAGCCGGATGCGGTGAAAGTTGCAAGTCCGGTTCTTAGGGGGGGATGGGTCAGCAATGACCTGTCCCTACCCTCCCCCAAAATCAGCCTGCCCTCTCGAAACCTCCTGTTGTTTCCACCACCGGACACCAGCCAGGACGCATCTGCGCGATGCATCCGCTGGCCGAGTTGGGCACGCGTCAACGGAGATTTCCCGTGCTGCCCGTCCTCCCCCCCGCTCTACTCGCACTGGCAGATGGCACGGTCTTTCAGGGCTTTTCATTCGGCGCTGCCGGCCACACCGTCGGCGAGGTGGTGTTCAACACCTCGATGACCGGTTATCAGGAGATCCTCACCGATCCGAGCTATTGCCGACAGATCGTCACGCTGACGTATCCGCACATCGGCAATACCGGGACCAATGAGGAGGATGCCGAAGCCTCGAAGGTCCATGCCGCCGGCTTGATCATCAAGGATCTGCCGGTCCTGGCATCGAATTTCCGTCGAACCGAAACCCTCGACGACTACCTGCGCCGCCAGAAGACAGTGGCGATCGCCGGCATCGACACCCGTCGCCTGACCCGTCTGCTGCGCACCACCGGCGCGCAGAACGGCTGCATCGTCAGTTTTGCCGTCGGCACCGTACCGAGTGCGCAAGACCGTGCCGAAGCGGTCGCCCGGGCGGTTGCCGCGCCAACGATGGCCGGGCTCGACCTGGCCCGCGTCGTCAGCGAACCGGCCAGCTACGAGTGGAAGGAAACGGAATGGGCGCTCGGCAGCGGTTACGCCAGCCAGCAATCGCCGCGTTTCCATGTGGTGGCCTACGACTACGGCATCAAGCGCAACATCCTGCGGATGTTGGCCAGCCGCGGCTGTCGATTGACGGTGGTGCCGGCTCAGACGACCGCGGCTGATGTGCTCGGTCTGCGTCCTGACGGCATTTTCCTCAGCAACGGTCCTGGTGATCCGGAACCTTGCGACTATGCGATCGACGCGGCCCGCACGCTGATCGACGCCGGGTTTCCCACCTTCGGCATCTGCCTGGGTCACCAGATCCTTGCGCTGGCTTCCGGCGCACGCACCTTCAAGATGAAATTCGGTCACCACGGCGCCAACCACCCGGTCAAAGACCTCGACGTCGGACGCGTGAGCATCACCAGCCAGAACCACGGCTTCGCGGTCGACGACAAGACCTTGCCGTCGAATCTGCGCGCCACCCACGTCAGCCTGTTCGACGGCAGCCTGCAGGGCCTGGCACGCACCGACCGACCGGCCTTTTGTTTCCAGGGACATCCGGAGGCCTCACCGGGGCCACACGACATCGGCTACCTGTTCGATCGATTCATCACGCTGATGGCCGAGCGCGCGACGGAGAAAACGCATGCCTAAGCGCACCGACCTGAACAGCATCCTGATCATCGGCGCAGGACCGATCGTAATCGGCCAGGCGTGTGAATTCGACTATTCCGGCGCCCAGGCCTGCAAGGCGCTGCGCGAGGAAGGCTTCCGCGTCGTGCTGGTCAACAGCAACCCGGCGACGATCATGACCGACCCGGACATGGCCGACGCCACCTACATCGAGCCGGTGACCTGGCAGGTGGTCGAGAAGATCATCGAGAAGGAGCGCCGCCTGCATCCGGACGAGAAGATGGCGGTGCTGCCGACCATGGGTGGCCAGACCGCGTTGAACTGCGCCCTCGACCTGCACCGCAACGGCGTGCTGGAAAAGTTCGGTGTCGAGATGATCGGTGCCAACGAGCATGCAATCGAGAAGGCCGAGGATCGTCTGAAATTCAAGGACGCGATGACCAGCATCGGTCTCGGCTCGGCGCGCAGCGGCATCGCGCATTCGCTCGAGGACGCCTGGACTGTGCAGAAGCGCATCCACGGCGAAACCGGCGGACACGGCTTTCCAATGGTGATCCGTCCGAGTTTCACGCTCGGCGGTACCGGCGGCGGCATTGCCTACAACCCGGATGAATTCGAGGAAATCTGCAAGCGCGGCCTGGACCTCTCGCCGACCAAGGAACTGCTGATCGAGGAGTCGCTGATCGGCTGGAAAGAATACGAGATGGAAGTCGTGCGCGACCGCGCCGACAACTGCATCATCGTGTGTTCGATCGAGAACCTGGATCCGATGGGCATCCACACCGGCGACTCGATCACGGTTGCGCCGGCGCAGACGCTGACCGACAAGGAATACCAGCTGCTGCGCAACGCCAGCATCGCGATCCTGCGCGAGATCGGCGTCGATACCGGCGGCTCGAACGTGCAGTTCGCGATCAACCCAGTCGACGGCCGGATGGTCGTGATCGAGATGAATCCACGCGTCAGCCGCTCGTCGGCATTGGCGTCGAAGGCGACCGGTTTCCCGATTGCCAAGGTGGCCGCGAAACTGGCGGTCGGCTTCACGCTCGACGAGTTGCGCAACGACATCACCGGTGGCGCGACGCCGGCCAGTTTCGAGCCGAGCATCGATTACGTCGTGACCAAGATCCCGCGTTTCGCGTTCGAAAAGTTCCCGGCCGCCGATTCGCACCTGACGACGCAGATGAAATCGGTCGGCGAGGTGATGGCGATGGGCCGCACGTTCCAGGAAAGCCTGCAGAAAGCCCTGCGCGGACTCGAGACCGGCATTGACGGACTGACCGAGCGTTCGGACGACCGCGACGAGATCGTCGAGGAAATCGGTGAAGCCGGTCCGGAACGAATCCTGTTCGTCGCAGACGCCTTCCGCCTCGGCATGGGCCTCGACGAGGTGTTCGAGGAGACCCGCATCGACCCCTGGTTCCTCGCCCAGATCGAGCAACTGGTGCAGATCGAGAAACAGGTGGCGACACGCCGTATCGACGAGTTGTCGCTCGACGAGTTGCGCTTCCTGAAGCAGAAGGGTTTTTCGGACAAGCGCCTCGGCAAGCTGCTGGCGACCAGCCAGTACCGGGTGCGCGAGCGCCGCCATGCGCTGGGGCTGCGTCCGGTTTACAAGCGGGTCGACACCTGCGCCGCGGAATTTTCGACCCAGACCGCCTACCTGTATTCGACCTACGAAAGCGCCGACGGCGAATGCGAGGCCGACCCGACCGATCGCAAGAAGATCATGGTGCTGGGCGGCGGGCCGAACCGGATCGGGCAGGGCATTGAATTCGACTACTGCTGCGTGCATGCCGCGCTGGCGCTGCGCGAGGACGGCTACGAGACCATCATGGTCAACTGCAACCCGGAGACCGTGTCGACCGACTACGACACCTCCGATCGTCTGTATTTCGAGCCGGTCACGCTGGAAGACGTGCTGGAGATCGTCGACAAGGAAAAGCCGGTCGGCGTGATCGTGCAATACGGCGGCCAGACGCCGTTGAAGCTGGCGCTTGACCTGGAGCGTGCCGGCGTGCCGATCATCGGCACCTCGCCCGACAGCATCGACATCGCCGAAGACCGTGAGCGCTTCCAGGCGCTGCTGCACGAACTCGGCCTGAAGCAGCCGCCGAATCGCACCGCGCGCACCGAAGAGCAAGCGCTGGTGCTGGCGCAGGAAATCGGTTATCCGCTGGTGGTGCGGCCGAGTTATGTACTGGGTGGCCGGGCGATGGAAATCGTCCACGGCGACAAGGACCTGGAGCGCTACATGCGTGAGGCGGTGCGAGTCAGTGAGAAATCACCGGTGCTGCTCGATCGCTTTCTCGACGACGCGGTCGAGGTCGATGTCGATTGCATCGCCGACGGCAGCGACGATGAATCGGGCGTGATGATCGGCGGCATCATGGAACACGTCGAGCAGGCCGGCATCCATTCCGGCGATTCGGCCTGTTCACTGCCGCCGTACTCGTTGCCGGCCGCGCTGCAAGATGAAATGCGGCGCCAGACGGTACTGATGGCGCGGGCGCTGAAGGTCAAGGGTCTGATGAACGTGCAGTTCGCGATCCAGGGCGAAGGCGACGATGCGGTGGTGTTCGTGCTCGAAGTGAATCCGCGCGCCTCGCGCACCGTGCCGTTCGTGTCGAAGGCGACCGGCCAGCCGCTGGCCAAGATCGCCGCACGCTGCATGGTCGGGCAACGCCTGGCCGGTCAGCGTGCGTTGGGCGGGCGGCCACCGCGCGAGGTGATTCCGCCGTATTTCAGCGTCAAGGAAGCGGTCTTCCCGTTCAACAAGTTTCCCGGGGTCGATCCGATTCTCGGCCCGGAAATGCGCTCCACCGGCGAAGTGATGGGCGCTGGCCGCACCTTCGGCGAGGCGATGCTGAAGAGCCAGCTCGGCGCCGGTTCGCGCCTGCCCGCCAGCGGAACCGTCTGCATCACCGTCAAGGACAGCGACAAGGCGCGCGCGGTCGTGGTCGCCCGCGATCTGGTCGCGCTCGGCTTTTCGCTGGTCGCGACCAAAGGCACGGCAGCGGCGATTGCCGGTGCCGGGATTGCGGTCCAGGCGGTCAACAAGGTGAAGGACGGCCGCCCCCACATCGTCGACATGGTCAAGGCCGGCGAGATCCAGATGGTGTTCACGACAGTCGACGAAACCCGTACTGCAATTGCCGATTCACGGCACATCCGGCAGGCGGCGTTGGCCCACCGCGTCACCTACTACACCAGCATGGCCGGCTGCGAAGCGGCTGTCGAGGGCATGAAGCACCAGGACGATCTGGTCGTCGAATCGCTGCAGACACTGCACTCCGAGTTGCACTAAACTCGGCAGCACGAGCCGCCGCCAGTTCATCCTGGCGGCGGCCTCATTTTTTGCGTCAGGAACTGCAATCATGAACACCATTCCCCTCACCGTGCGTGGCGCGGAAAAACTCAAGGAAGAACTGCACCGGCTGAAGACCGTCGAACGTCATGCGGTGATTCAGGCAATTGCAGAGGCGCGGGCGCAGGGCGATCTGTCTGAGAACGCCGAGTACGAAGCGGCCAAGGACAAGCAGGGCTTCATCGAGGGTCGCATCCTCGAGATCGAGGGCAAGCTCGCCGTCGCTCAAATCATCGATCCAGCGACACTGAATGCCGATGGCCGGGTGGTATTTGGCGCCACCGTCTCGCTGGAAGATGAAGACAGTGGTGCCAAGGTCAGCTATCAGATCGTCGGCGACGACGAAGCCGATGTGAAGCTTGACCTGGTGTCGATCAGTTCACCGATTGCACGCGCCTTGATCGGCAAGGAAGTCGGCGACATCGCCGAGGTGCGTGCGCCTGGCGGCACCCGCAGCTACGAGATCGTCGAGGTACGCTATATCTGAGGCTTCTGGGGCCACGTCGTCCGTGCGCACCTTGGTGCCGCGGCGGCTGGCCGCGATGCTGGCGGGTATCTGGTCCGGCGGCCTGCTGGCCATCGCCGCGCTCGCTGCGCCGTCTGCGTTTGCCTTTGCGGCGGCGGACACGGCCGGGCGGATCGCCGGCCGGATGTTCTCGATGGAGGCGCACATCGGCCTGGTGTTCGCGGTGGCACTGATCCTGCTGCATCGCCTGGAGGTGCCGCGACCTGCCGATGGCGGGCCGCCGGTCAATCTTTTCAATGCCGATCTGATGTTGGTGCTGGCCGCCATCTTTTGCACGGTCGCCGGCTATTTCGCGGTGCAGCCGATGATGGGAGCAGCGCGGGCTGGCGAAGGCGCACTGTCTTTCGGCGCGCTGCACGTGGTATCGGTGGGTTTCTACGCGCTCAAGACTGTGCTGGTGCTGACGCTCGCCTGGCGATTGTCTGCGCGCTGAACGGCGCGCGGGCCTGTCAGTCGGCGGCGGTCTTCTTGATGCTGGTGGCGCGTTTGCGCGCGCGTTTCAACTCGCCGCCGGCCGCCAGCCTCTGGTTGCCGAGGATTTTGATCTTCTTGACCTGCGGCCGGTGGTTGCCGCTTTTCGAGAACTTGAGCAGCTTCACCACCTTCGGCCCGGGCTTGCGGTCATCGTCGCGCTCGGCCTTGGACTTGACCGCCACCGGGCGCCACAAGACCAGCAGCTTGCCAATGTGCTGGATCGGTGCCGCGCCGAGCTGGTCGGCCAGCTGGACGAAAAATTGCGCCCGCTGCGCCCGGTCGTCGGAAAATACCCGCACCTTGATCAAGCCATGCGCATCGAGCGCGGCGTCGATTTCCTTGACGACGGCGTCGGTCATGCCATCGTTGCCGATCATCACCACCGGGTCGAGGTGATGGGCATCGGCGCGTTTGTCCTTGCGCTGGGCAGGGGTCAGTTCAATGGCAGGCATCGCCGTATTATCAATCGAGCATGAAAACCAGCAAAAGCAAGAAGCTGAACAAGACCTGGCTTCACGATCACATCAACGATCCCTACGTGAAGCTGGCGCAGCGTGAAGGCTACCGGGCGCGCGCCGCCTACAAGCTGAAGCAGATCGACGAGGAGATGGGCCTGATCAAGCCCGGGCAACTGGTGATCGACCTCGGCGCAACCCCCGGTGCATGGAGCCAGTATGTCAGGCGCAAGTTTGCGCCGAAGGAAGCCGGTGTCGGCGGCGCAGCAACCGGCCAGCTCGACGGCAGCATCATTGCGCTGGATCTGCTCGAATTCGAGCCGATCGAAGGGGTCGAGTTCATCCAGGGCGATTTCGGGGATTCCGAAGTGCTGGCCCGCCTGGAGGCGGCGCTAGACGGCAGACGGGTCGATCTGGTGCTGTCGGACATGGCGCCCAATCTGTCTGGCATCGCAAGCGCCGACGCAGCCCGCATCGAGCTGCTGGTCGAGCTGGCGCTCGATTTCGCGGTGGCGCATCTGAAACCCGGCGGCGCACTCGTCTGCAAAGTCTTTCACGGCGGCGCCTACGCTGATCTGGTCAAGCGTTTCAAGGCTGCGTTCAAGATCGTCAAGCCGATCAAACCGAAGGCGTCGCGTGACAAATCGGCTGAAACCTTTCTGATCGGAATGATTCCAAAAGGGGCGGGATGAGCTTGGGATGAGGCGGGATTTGCCAGGTTACGAATGATTACCCGGGCTTCACCGGGTGTATTCAAATCAGCCGACGGGCTTGCGTGTCATAAAATTGACCCCAATTGACGTCCGTAGGCAAATGAGGCGCTGTGAATATCCATTGCGCCAGCAGTTTTGACCGGGACAAGGAGCCGCGGTGAACAATCAATGGTTCTCGAAAGTGGCTGTCTGGCTGGTGATCGCGCTCGTGCTGTTCACCGTGTTCAAGCAGTTCGATCGAGGTGCGACCCAGGGTAATCTGATCGGCTACTCCGACTTCCTCGAGGAAGTGCGAAACAAGCGGATCAAGGCGGTCACGCTGCAGGAAGGTGCTTCGGGCACCGAGATCATCGCCATCACCAACGATGACAAGCGCCTGCGCAGCACCGCTACCTACCTCGATCGAGGCTTGGTCGGCGATCTGATCAGCAGCGACGTCAAGTTCGACGTCAAGCCGCGCGAGGAGCCGTCGATCCTGATGAGCATCCTGGTTTCCTGGGGGCCGATGCTGCTGCTGATCGGCGTCTGGATCTATTTCATGCGTCAGATGCAGGGCGGCGGCAAGGGCGGGGCGTTCAGCTTCGGCAAGAGCAAGGCCCGCATGCTTGACGAGGCCAACAACACCACCACCTTCGCCGATGTCGCCGGTTGCGATGAAGCCAAGGAAGAGGTCAAGGAGTTGGTCGACTTCCTGAAGGATCCGCAGCGGTTCCAGAAGCTGGGAGGTCGAATCCCGCGCGGTGTGCTGCTGGTCGGGCCGCCAGGCACCGGCAAGACACTGCTCGCCAAGGCGATTGCCGGCGAGGCCAAGGTGCCGTTCTTCAGCATTTCCGGCTCCGATTTCGTCGAGATGTTTGTCGGTGTCGGCGCAGCGCGTGTTCGCGACATGTTCGAGCAGGCCAAGAAAAGTGCGCCCTGCATCATCTTCGTCGACGAAATAGACGCGGTCGGTCGGCATCGTGGTGCCGGCCTTGGCGGCGGCAACGATGAGCGCGAGCAGACGCTGAACCAGATGCTGGTCGAGATGGACGGTTTCGAGACCAATCTCGGCGTGATCGTGATGGCGGCCACCAACCGGCCCGACATCCTGGATCCGGCGCTGCTGCGTCCTGGCCGCTTCGACCGCCAGGTGTATGTGACCCTTCCTGATGTGCGTGGCCGCGAGCAAATCCTGCTGGTCCACATGCGCAAGGTGCCGGTGGGTCAGGATATCCGTGCCGACATCCTGGCACGTGGCACGCCGGGCTTCTCGGGCGCCGACCTGGCCAACCTGATCAACGAGGCGGCATTGTTCGCCGCGCGTCGCAATGGCCGTGTGGTCGAGATGATCGACTTCGAGCGCGCCAAGGACAAGATCATGATGGGCCCGGAGCGCAAATCGATGGTGATGCCCGAGGACGAGCGGCGCAATACCGCTTACCACGAGGCAGGACACGCGCTGGTCGCCCGGCTGATGCCGAAGACCGATCCGGTGCACAAGGTCACGGTGATTCCGCGTGGTCGCGCGCTCGGCGTGACGATGCAGTTGCCCGAGGGTGACCGTTACAGCATGGACAAGGAACGGATGTTGTCGACGATATCGGTGCTGTTCGGTGGCCGCATTGCCGAGGAGGTGTTCATGAATCAGATGACCACCGGCGCCAGCAACGACTTCGAACGCGCGACGCATATCGCGCGTGACATGGTCACGCGTTACGGCATGACCGACGAACTGGGGCCGATGGTCTACGCCGAAAACGAGGGCGAGGTCTTCCTCGGCCGCTCGGTGACCAAGACCACCACGATGTCCGAGGAAACCATGCGCAAGGTCGACGGCGTGATCCGCCGCATCATCGACGAGCAATACGGCATCGCGCGCAAGCTGATCGAGGACAACAAGGACAAGATGCACGCGATGGCGCAGGCTTTGCTCGAATGGGAAACCATCGACGCCGATCAGATCGACGACATCATGAACGGCAAGCCGCCGCGTCCGCCGAAGGATCTGACACCGACCGGCGGAAGTCCGCCACCGAGCGGACCGGCCACCACGGTCGGTACCGACAGCGCGCCGGCTGCGGCCTGAGCGATCGATTACCGATATCACGGAACGGGGCTTCGGCCCCGTTTTGCATGTCAGCCACCCAAGCCCTGATCTGGACGACCACGCGCCACCGCATCGACTTGTCGCGGCCGCGCGTGATGGGAATCGTCAACCTGACGCCCGATTCGTTCTCCGACGGCGGTCAACTCCTCTCGCCGAGCCTGGCTATCCAGCGCTGTGAACGCTTGTTGAGCGACGGTGCCGACCTGCTCGACATCGGCGGCGAATCGACCCGTCCGGGTGCGCTGCCAGTTCCGGCGGAGGAAGAATGGCGTCGCGTCGCGCCGGTGCTGTCGGCCGCGCTGAGCCTGGGCTGCCCGGTCTCGCTGGACAGCATGAAGACCGAAGTGATGCGTCGCGCGCTCGATTTGGGCGTCGATGTGATCAACGACATCCATGCGCTGCGCGCAGAAGGCGCCGCCGAACTGGTCGGCGCCAGCGCAGCAGGCATCTGTCTGATGCACATGAAGGGCGAGCCGCGATCGATGCAGCAACAAGCGCCCGAATATGTCGACGTGCTCGAGGAAGTGCGCGCCTTTCTGGCCGATCGCATCCAGGCGCTTCAGGCCCTGGGCGTCGAGCGTGAGCGCATCGTCATCGACCCGGGATTCGGCTTTGGCAAGACGGTAGCGCAGAATTTCGAGTTGCTCGAGCGACTTCAAGGCTTGCAATCGCTGGGCTGCGCGGTGCTGGCGGGGTGGTCGCGCAAATCATCCTTGGGCGCCGTGACCGGACGCGCCGTGGATGAACGACTCGCCGCCAGCCTGGCAGCGGGGCTGGCCGCGGTGCTGCGGGGTGCGCGCATCATCCGTGTACATGATGTCGCGGCGACCGTCGACGCATTGAAGGTATGGGCCGCCGCGGGTTTGCCAGCGGCACCGGCCCATCGATAATTTCCCGCAGACTTTCAGGAATCCGCCTCATGAGCAGGACATTTTTTGGTACCGACGGCATTCGTGGCAAGGTGGGCGAGGCGCCGATCACCGCTGATTTCATGCTCAGACTGGGACACGCCGTTGGCCGGGTGCTCAAGCGCAGCGCCGCCCGAGCCACGGTGCTGATCGGCAAGGACACGCGGATCTCCGGCTACATGATCGAGTCGGCGCTCGAGGCCGGGTTCGCATCGGCCGGTGTCGATGTGCTGCTGACCGGCCCGTTGCCGACACCCGGCGTCTCCTACCTCACGCGGGCGCTCAGGCTCGATCTCGGGGTGGTGATCAGCGCGTCGCACAACGGATTTGCCGACAACGGCATCAAGTTCTTCTCGGCCAGTGGTGAAAAATTGCCCGATGCCTGGGAAATCGATGTCGAGGCTGCGCTCGACGAGCCGCCTCAATGGGTGGATTCGCTGCAACTTGGCAAGGCCAGGCGTCTGGATGATGCGCAGGGCCGTTATATCGAGTTCTGCAAGAGCCGGATTGCCAGCGACTTGTCATTGAAGGGACTGAAGATCGTCGTCGATGCCGCCAACGGCGCGGCCTATCAGGTCGCGCCGAGCGTGTTTCACGAACTGGGCGCGGAGGTCGTCGCGATCGGTGCAGCGCCGGATGGCTTCAACATCAATGCCGGCGTCGGCGCGACCCAGCCGGATGCCTTGCGCCAGCAGGTTCGCGATGAACACGCCGATTTCGGCATTGCGCTCGACGGTGACGCCGATCGGGTGCTGATCGTCGATGCCGGCGGTCGCCTCTACAACGGTGACGAGTTGCTGTATGTGCTGGTCAACGACCATCTGGCCCGCGGTCTGAAAGTGACCGGAGCGGTCGGGACGCTGATGACCAACATGGCGGTCGAGGTGGCGCTGCGAGAGCGCGGCGTGGAACTGGTACGCGCCAAGGTGGGCGACCGATATGTGCTCGAGGAATTGCAGGCACGCGGCTGGTGCCTGGGCGGCGAGGGATCCGGCCATTTGCTGTCGCTGGACCAGCACACGACCGGTGATGGCATCGTCAGCGCCTTGCTCATCCTGCAGGCGGTGCGACGCCACGACAGCAGCCTGGCGCAATTGCTCGACGGTGTGAATCTGTTTCCCCAGACCTTGATCAACGTTCCGCTGCGTCCCGGTCATGACTGGGCCAACGATTCTCGTCTGGCCAGGATCCGCACTGAAATCGTGCGCGAATTGGGCGACAACGGGCGAATCCTGATTCGGCCGTCGGGCACCGAGCCGCTGTTGCGGGTCATGGTGGAGGCGCGCGACGAGGCGGTGGCGCGCGTCAGTGCCGAGCTGATGGCGGCTGCCGTACAGGGAGATTGATCCCTCCCAAGGTGCCATGATTTCGCACCATTCAGGTGCGATCGGCTGACTTGAGCGATTGTGACAGTCGCTCCAATGCGGCCCGGTTCTGTCATGTGGTTGTCACAGACCTTGCCTACAGTGCAGCCCATGAAATCCACTCATCGGGCCAGCCCGGAAAGGTTCAACACCATGACATTCGCGACCATTCGCATCGCGGCGTCCGCCGTCGTTCTCGCCAGTTCAAGC
>JANNNE010000230.1:0-4700 GCA_031398385.1 Ideonella sp. | reverse complement strand
GCCTTCAACGCCGGCGCGTCGTTGACGCCGTCCCCGGTCATCGCGACGATGTTGCCGTCGGCCTGCAGTGCGTCGACGATGCGCAGCTTGTGCGAAGGCGCTACCCGGGCGTAGACGGAGGTCTTGCGCACCGCCTCGGTGAACGCCGCCTCGTCGAGCGCATCGATCTCGGCGCCCGTCAATGCGACAGTTTGGGCAAGTGAACCGGCGTCGACGATGCCGAGGTCTGCCGCAATGCGCGCAGCTGTTTTCGGGTGATCGCCGGTGATCATCACCACCCGGATGCCGGCCCGGCGCGCTTCGCGGATGGCCACCGCCGCCTCTTCGCGCGGCGGGTCGATCATGCCGACGGTGCCGACGAATACGAGGTCACGTTCCAGGGTCTCGGCATCCGTTTGGTCTTCTCCCTGCGCCAGCGGCCGGTAGGCGACGGCAAGCGTTCGCAGTGCCGCGTCGGTCAGGGTATCGACGTCGGCCAGCAGCCGTGCCCGCAAGGCCTCGTCGAGGTCGACGATCTCCAGCCCGACCCGCGCCCGCGTGCAGCGGCCGAGCAGCACGTCGGGCGCGCCCTTGGTGATCGCGACCAGCGCGTCGTCATGTTCGTGGTCGCGTTCGATCGTCGTCATCAGCTTGCGCTCGGACGTGAACGGGATCTCGCCGACGCGCTCGAAGCGCCGCTCGCGCCGTTGCGTGACCGTGCCATGGCCCAGCTTGCGTTCAGCCACCAGAAAAGCGGCTTCGGTCGGGTCGCCGTGGATCTCCCACTCGCCACCCTCGGTCTGGCGCAGGTCGGCGTTGCCAGCCAGGCTGCCGCCGCTGAGCACCACGATGGTTTCAGCGCGCAGCGGCCCCTCGGCCAATTCAGCCAGCTCGGCGCCGCTGTGCCCAGCCTGCCTGACCTGGCCTTCAGGCGCATACCCCACCCCGCTGACACGGGTGTCGCCCGACGCCGTCATCACGCGTTCGATGGTCATCTCCGAACGCGTCAGGGTGCCGGTCTTGTCCGAGCAGATGACAGAGGCGGAGCCCAGCGTCTCCACCGACGACAGGTTCTTGACGATGGCGTGGTGTCTGGCCATGCGCTGCACGCCGAGCGCGAGCACCACCGCCAGGATCGCGGGCAGCCCCTCGGGCACCGCGGCCACCGCCAGCGACACGCCGAGCAGCAGCACGTGCACCACATCGGCGGTATTGCGGATCTCGGAGATGAACAGGATGGTGCCGACCACCACGACGGCGATGGCCACCACCGCCAGGCCCAGTGTGCGCCCGATGCGCGCCACTTCTCTTTCCAGCGGCGTCGGCTCCTCGACGGTTGCCTCGAGCAGCGCCGCGACCTTGCCCATCTGGGTGTCCATGCCGGTGGCAGTGACCACCGCCCGGCCCGCGCCTTGCGCCACCGCCGTGCCCTTGAAGACCATATCGATCTGGTCGCCGAGCGGCGCCGGCTGGGGCAGCGTATCGGCGGCCTTCAGCACGGCTTCGCTCTCGCCCGTCAGCGCGGCCTCCTGCACAAGCAGTGTCGTGGCCTGCAGCAGGCGCGCATCGGCGCCGACGGCGTCGCCCTCGGCCAACACAAGAATATCGCCCCGCACCAGCTCGGCACTCGGTATGCGCTGCGGCGTGCCGTCACGCAGCACGGCCACCGTGGCAGCCGTCATTCTGGCCAGCGCAGCCACCGCGTTCTGCGCCTTCGCTTCCTGCACGTGGCCGATGACGCCGTTCAGCAGCACGACGGCCGCGATGACGATCGCGTCCACCGGCCAGCCCCTTGCTTGAGCGTCCATGCCTTCGATCCACCAGGCGACCAGCGCCACGACCACGGCGACCATCAGCAGATAGATCAGCGGGCTCTGGAACTGCGCCAGCACACGCCGCCAGGCCGGGGGCCGCGGCGCCGCACGCAGTTCATTGGGCCCGTTGCGCGCGAGCCGGCGCGTGGCTTCCTCGGTGCTCAGGCCGGTCTCGACATCCACCGCCAGTGCCGTCGCCACCGCTTCGGCGTCCATGATCGATGCGTCGCCCAGACTGCCGGCAGCGACCTGCGTCATGCGGGCACCCCCCACGCATGGCGGGCGATCTGCCGTTTCTCCAGCGAGTCGGACACAAGCATCTCGCAGCGCGATGTGTCGCCACTGACCGGACTGCTCGCAGCGCGGTTCCGTGATTCGTCGAGGCTGACGCCGATCCAGGCCAGGCCGGCACGGATCGCCGTGCTCGAACTCATCGACAGTCGCCTCATGCTACGCAACGCCAGTTCATGACCCCCTGAAAGACGTCGCTGTGCTCGCCGTTGCAGCGCTTGAAGGCGACGACGTGAAAGAGGTTCATGTCAGGAGTGTGTTGCGCCGGTCGAGGCCGGTCTGTGCGCTGGCAGACGGACGCGGGCCGGCTCGGCAGGTGATTCTTCGCGCTGTTCGACGCATGCGATGACGATCAGGCTGAGCATCTCGTCGGCCGCTCGCAGCGTCACCGGATGCGGCGTGAGCCCGGTTCGCGGTGAAATGTAGGTCGCCATCTCGCGCGCCAGCGCCAGCTGTTGGCCCGGTGCTCCGGCCAGCAGCGCAATGACCAGGTTCTCCAGCGCGATAACCCGAATTCGCAGCTGCACCAACTCCGCATTCGTCAACAGGGTGTCATCGCGCGATGGGTCGTTTTGTGTGGACATCATGCCGGGGACTGCCTCGGGTCGACGAGCGGTATTTTCACCCGCGGATTGTCGCGATCCGTGCCCGCCGCACTGTTCGCTGCCGTACAGACGGTATCACCGGTGGCGGGCAGACTGCACATCACAGGCGGCGTGGGTGCGCCGCGCTGTTTGGAGGGTTCTTCCCGGAATCAGGATCGCGCACCATGGCTTGTGTACGCTGACGCACAGACGGACGTTGTCGGCCAGCGCAGCATCAGGCGATGCCTGCAAACCCACCCTTGCGCCGCACCCGCCGGCCGATCGAATGACGGATCGCCCATGACTGCGTACCAGGGATTCAGAATATTCAGCCACGTCGTGCTCGCGTTGATGCTGACCGGCATCGCCTATGCGTGCGTGATCGCCGTCACCTACTGGACCGGCATCAGCGTCTGACGCCGCCCATCGAAGCATGAACAAGCGACAGGCCAGGCTCTTCGCAATCGGTTCGACCGTGGTCGCTGCGTTGGCATTTATCGGGCTGACGATCGACAGCCACCGGCAATTCCCGAAACTGACGAATGCGCAGAACATCACGCCAGCCGTCAGCCACGGCAAGGATGTCTGGCACAAGAACAACTGCATCAACTGTCACACGCTGTTCGGCGAAGGCGCCTACTACGCGCCCGACCTGACCAAGATCGCGCAGCACCGCGGCGCCGAGTACCTCAAGGCCTACCTGAAGGATCCGTCGAAGTTCTATGACGAGCAGCGGCATCGGCGGTTGATGCCCAAGCAGGACATGACCGAGGTCGAGATTGCCGATCTGGTCTCGTTTCTCGATTGGGTCAGCAAGGTCGACAACAACGGCTGGCCGCCGCGGCCGATCCTGGTGACCGGCGCCGGCATCGGGCCGATGGGAGCCTTGCCGGCTGGCCAGACGACTGCGTTCGCCACGGCAGCGCAGCCCCCAGGAGCGCCGGCTTCCGCTGCTGCCGGCAAGGATCCCGTCGCGCTGGGCGAGATCGTCTTCAGGACGTCGGCCCCCGCGTGCTCTGCCTGCCACTCGTTGCTGGCTGGCGCCGACATGGCCGGACCTTCTCTGGCCGGCGCGGCCACCCGGGCACAACAAAGGATTGCATCGGCCGACTACAAGGGCCAGGCGAAGGACGCAGCCAGCTACCTGAGCGAATCGATCACCCGGCCCAGTGCACACACGGTCGCCGGCGCGATGTATTCGGCCAGCGGGGTGTCGTTCATGCCGACCAGCTACGGCAAGGATCTGAACGCCGAGCAGGTCGCCCACCTGGTCGCCTACCTGATGACCTTCAAGTAGCCCGGCGAACGAGTCAAGGAAACCCGCCATGCGTTACAGGTCTCAATCGGTCGCCTACTGGTATTTCGCCGTCGCGATGGTGCTGTTCGGGCTGCAACTCGTATTCGGCTTGCTGTCGGCCGCCAAATACCTCGGCCCCGATCCGCTGCTCTACATCCTGCCCTTCGATGTGACCAAGGTCATCCACACCAACCTGCTGATCGTGTGGGTGCTGACCGGCTTCATGGGCGCGACCTACTGGATGGTGCCGGACGAATCGCGCACCGAGTTGTACAGCGTGAAGCTCGCCTTCGTGCAACTGGTACTGTGGACCATGATGGGGCTGGTCACCGTGATCGGCTACCTGTTTCGATACGGCACCGGCAACAAGCTGCTCGAGCAGCCGTTGCCATCCAAGATCGTGATCGTGATCTGCATGCTGCTGTTTCTCTACAACATCGGCATGACGATCTGGAAGTCCAGACGCTTCACCACCACCGAAGGCGTACTGGTACTTGGCCTGGGCCTGGCCGCGGTGCTCTACCTGCCGGCGCTGCTCGAGTACGAGAACTACACGGTGGCGATCTTCTACCGCTGGTGGACCATCCACCTGTGGGTCGAAGGCGTGTGGGAAATGATCCAGGGCGGCTTCCTCGCCTATCTGCTGATCCGCCTGTCGGGTGCCGACCGCGAGGTGATGGAGAAGTGGCTGTACGTGATCGTCGGCCTGGTCTTCATCGCCGGCATCCTCGGCAC
>JANNNE010000196.1:0-9000 GCA_031398385.1 Ideonella sp. | reverse complement strand
GATTCCGATCGTCAAGTCGATCTACAGTTCGGTCAAGCAGGTGTCGGATACCTTGTTCTCGAGCAGCGGCAATGCCTTTCGCGAAGCGGTGCTGGTGCAGTATCCGCGCGAGGGCTCGTGGACGATTGCCTTCGTCACCGGTCGGCCCGGCGGCGAGACGGCCCGGTATCTGCACGACGATTTCCTCAGCCTGTATGTGCCGACGACACCGAATCCGACTTCGGGTTTTTTCCTGATGGTCAAACGAACTGATCTGATCGAACTCGACATGAGCGTCGACGAGGCCCTGAAGTACATCATTTCGATGGGCGTCGTGGCGCCCCTGGGCACTCCGCCAGTGCTGGCGCCCGATGTGCCACGAAATTGAATCGGTCGGGCACGTGGCCAGTGCCCGACTTCAGGGTTGATCGACAACCCGATGCGCCATCCGCGGCGGCCGCGGTGTCTTTGATCCCCGCGAGCCTCCCCCAGCGAAACGAATCCGGAGTGAACCAATGAGAACGAGTTATTGCGGCCTTGTCAGCGAAACCCTGATGGGCCAGACGGTCACGCTGATGGGCTGGGCCCATCGCCGACGCGACCATGGTGGCGTGATCTTCATCGACCTGCGCGACCGCGAAGGCTTGGTCCAGGTGGTCTGCGACCCCGACCGCGCCGAGATGTTCGCGATTGCCGAGGATGTCCGCAACGAGTTCTGCCTGAAGATCGTCGGCAAGGTCCGGGCGCGTCCGGCCGGCACCGAAAACGTCAACCTCACCAGCGGCAAGATCGAGGTGCTTTGCCATGAGCTCGAGGTGCTGAACCCGAGTGTCACGCCGCCGTTCCAGCTCGACGACGAAAACCTGTCCGAGACCACTCGGCTGACCCATCGTGTGCTGGACCTGCGCCGCCCGGCGATGCAGAAGAATCTGAAACTGCGCTACCGCGTCGCGATGGAGGTGCGCAAGTTTCTCGACGAGCGCGGCTTCATCGACGTCGAGACGCCGATGCTGACCAAGAGCACCCCCGAGGGCGCGCGCGACTACCTGGTGCCGAGTCGCGTCAACGAGGGCCAGTTCTTCGCGCTGCCGCAGAGTCCGCAGCTGTTCAAGCAGTTGCTGATGGTGGCCGGCTTCGATCGCTACTACCAGATCACCAAGTGTTTCCGCGACGAGGACCTGCGCGCCGACCGCCAGCCGGAGTTCACGCAGATCGACATCGAGACCTCGTTCCTGACCGAAGAGGAGATCCGCAGCATGTTCGAGGACATGATCCGCAAGGTCTTCAAGACCACGATCGGGGTCGATCTGCCGGTCTACCCGGTGATGAAATACGAAGAGGCGATGCACCGCTTCGGCTCTGACAAGCCGGACCTGCGGGTCAAGCTCGAGTTCACCGAACTGACCGAGGTGATGGTCGACGTCGATTTCAAGGTGTTCAGTGCCCCGGCGGCAGCCAAGGGCGGCCGGGTGGCGGCGCTGCGCGTGCCCAAGGGCAGCGAACTGAGCCGTGGCGACATCGATGCCTACACCGAGTTCGTGAAGATCTACGGTGCCAAGGGCCTGGCCTGGATCAAGGTCAACGACCTTGAAAAAGGCCGTGAAGGCCTGCAGAGCCCGATTGTCAAGAACCTCCACGACCGCGCAGTGGCTGAAGTGCTGCAGCGTACCGGCGCGCAATCGGGCGACCTGATCTTCTTTGCCGCAGACCAGGCCAAGGTCGTCAACGATGCGCTGGGTGCATTGAGGGTCAAGATCGGTCACAGCGAATTCGGCCGGGGCAACGGGCTGTTCGAGGACGTCTGGGCGCCGCTGTGGGTGGTCGACTTCCCGATGTTCGAGTACGACGAGGAAGGCCAGCGCTGGAATGCGGTGCATCACCCGTTCACCGCACCGAAGGACGGTCACGAGGACCTGATGGATACCGATCCGGGCGCCTGCGTGTCGAAGGCCTACGACATGGTTCTCAACGGCTGGGAACTGGGCGGCGGATCGGTTCGTATCCACCGCGCCGAGGTGCAGAGCAAGGTGTTCAACGCGCTGAAGATCGGACCCGAAGAGGCCCAGCTGAAATTCGGCTTCCTGCTCGACGCCTTGCAATACGGCGCACCGCCGCACGGTGGACTGGCATTCGGGCTCGATCGCATCGTCACGATGATGGCCAAGGCCGAGAGCATCCGCGACGTGATCGCATTCCCGAAGACGCAGCGTGCGCAATGCCTGTTGACCCATGCGCCGAGTTCGGTCGACGAGAAGCAGCTGCGCGAACTGCACATCCGATTGCGCAATCCGGTGGCGGCTCAGGGCTGACATGGCGCCGGTGGAAACCTCGATGCCGCGTGCACCGAAGATTCCCGAAAGCGTGCTGGTGGTCATCCACACCGATGACCGCCAGGTTCTGTTGATCGAACGCAGCGACCATCCCGGCTTCTGGCAGAGCGTCACCGGATCGAAGGATTCGATCACCGAAGATCTGGCGACTACCGCCACCCGCGAGGTCGGCGAAGAAACCGGCATCGTGGTCGGCTCGCCGCGGGTGCCGGCGTCGGCTTTGCGCGATTGGCATCTGTCCAATGTGTATCAGATCTATCCGCATTGGCGGCACCGTTATGCGGACGGTGTGATGTTCAACACCGAATACGTCTTCGGACTGCTGGTGCCGCGCGACATCTCGATCCGCCTCGAACCGCGCGAACATCTGCAGTACGAGTGGCTCGACTGGCGGGCCGCTGCCGACCGCTGCTTTTCGCCGTCGAACGCGGAGGCGATACTGCAGCTCCCTCGATTTGTCGACTGAGAAGCCGTTTCGATGCGACTGCCTCCCTCTACGCTGCAACCTGGTCAAGGCCTTCGGGTCGCCACCTACAACATCCACAAGGGCGTGCGCGGTGTCGGACCGCGCAAGCGGCTGGAGATCCACAACCTGGGTCTGGGCATCGAGGCGCTGGATGCCGATCTGGTTTTTCTGCAGGAGGTGCGCAGCTTCCACCACGCCGAGGCGCGGCGCTTTGCGCGAACCTCATTCGGTTGGCCCGATCAGGCACAGGCCGATTTCCTGGCGCCGGAAGGCTATTCGGTGGCCTACCGCACCAATGCGGTGACGCGTTTCGGTGAACACGGCAATGCCTTGTTGTCGCGCTGGCCGCTCGGCGACATCGGGCATCACGATGTTTCCGATCATCGCTTCGAGCAGCGGGGGTTGTTGCACGTGCCGGTGCAGTGGCATGGCGGCATCCTGCACGCCGTTGTCGCCCACCTCGGATTGACCCACTCGACACGCGTACGGCAGGTGCAACGAATTGCCGATTTCATCGAGAACCAGATTCCGCGCGGCGAACCGGTCGTGCTGGCCGGGGATTTCAACGACTGGGGTCAGAAGCTCGATGTGCCGATGCGGGCGATGGGGCTGGCGCGTGCATCGTCGGCCGGCGCCTTGGCCAATCTGACATTTCCGTCGCGGGTGCCGATCTTTTCACTCGATCGCATCTACTGCCGCGGCTTCTCGTGCAGCCACAGTTTCGTGCCACGCGGCAAGGCATGGGCCCGCATGTCGGATCACCTGCCGCTGATTGCAGAACTGCTGCCGGACTAGGGCGCGCCGATGCCATCGGGAGGATCGTGTCGCGTGGACGGCCAAGCTGCTCGGGCCGTGCTGGCGTGGTTCGAGGCCGGCGTGTCCGCAAACCGCGGAGGCTGCGATGTCGGACGGCAAGGACGCTGACGGGCCGCGCATCGACGACCACAGCGACGCCACGGCAGCGCCCGCCGCCGCCTCGAAAGCGCATGCGCGCAAGGCCGCTCGCCGGGCCGAACGCGAACGACGCTCGGCCCACGTGCCCGACATCTCGTTGCCGCCGGGGGTCACCTGGTCGTCGCTGCCGCGTCCGGTTTTCAGCGGGGGCAATTGGATCGAGCTGCTGCAGGGCGGCGATCAGCTGTTTCCGGCCATGCGTAGCGCGATCGAAGCTTCCCGCCGCGAAGTCTGGATTGCGACCTATATCTTCCACGATGACGAGGCTGGCAGCGCGCTGATCGACGCCCTCGAAGCGGCCCAGGCACGCGGTGTCAGGGTGCGCGTCGTCGTCGACGGCTTCGGCTCCAAGGCTGCGATGCCGCTGCTGCAGTCGCGCATGACCGGGCACTCCGGACCCGGCATCGCGCTGGCCATCTTTCGTCCGATGCACCGCTGGTGGACCTGGCTGCAACCCGGGCAGCTGCGTCGCCTGCACCAGAAGCTGTGCGTGGTCGATGGCGAGGTCGCGTTTGTCGGCGGCATCAACATCCTGGACGACCGCCATGATCTGCGGCATGGCATCAGCGAGTTGCCGCGCCTGGATTTCGCGGTCGAGGTACGGGGGCCGATCGTCGCGCAGGTCGAGCAGGCGGCGCGCGCCTTGTGGACACGGGCGTGGCTGGGTGGCGATTTTCGCGATGAATTGCGTGCACTGGCGCGCAGCGGCGAACCCCTGCTGCGGCTGCGGCAGCTGTTGCGGCAGTTGCGGATGCCGCGTGGGGGCGGCTTGCGTGCGGCCGCCGGTGCGGTCGAGCCGATGGAGGCCGCGTTCGTGGTGCGCGACAACCTGCGTCAACGCCGCACCATCGAGCGCAGCTACATCGCGGCGCTGCGCGGCGCGCGGCAGCGTATCGACCTGATCTCGCCGTATTTCTATCCCGGCTCCGAGTTTCGTCGAACGCTGCGTGAAGCGGCGAAGCGCGGGGTGCAGGTGAGGGTGCTGTTCCAGGGCAAGCTCGACTACCGCATCGCCGGGCTGGCGGCCCAGGCGCTGTACGACGAGTTGCTGGCCAGCGGGGTTCGCGTCTACGAATACATGCCGGCCTTCCTGCACGCCAAGGTCGCGATCGTCGATGACGATTGGGCGACCGTCGGCAGCTCGAATATCGATCCGCTGTCGCTGTTGTTGAACCTGGAAGCCAACGTGATCGTCCGCGACCGTGACTTCAGCGCTGAGCTGGCCCGGCATTTCGAGTCGGCACTGGCCGTGTCGCACGAGATCGATCCGTTGACCGGCCGCAGTTCCGGCGTCTTCTCGATCCTGCGCCGCGCACTGGTGGCCTGGGTTGCCTATGTCTACCTGCGGGTCGCCGGTGCCACCGGACGGTATTGATCGCGATGGATTCTGAAGACCTGATCGTGGCGCGGCCGGAAGGGCTTTTTTGCCGAGCCGGCAACTTCTACATCGACCCCTGGCGCCCGGTCGAACGGGCCGTGATCACCCATGCCCATGCCGACCATGCGCGGCTCGGCCACTCGCACTATCTGGCGTCGGCGCCGTCGGCCGGCATCTTGCGCGCACGCCTGGGCGACATGGATTTGCAGACGCTGGGCTACGGCGAGCGGCTGACGCTCGGCGACGTGACGATCAGCCTGCACCCGGCTGGCCATGTGCTGGGCTCGGCCCAGGTGCGCATCGAGCATCGGGGCCGGGTCTGGGTCGCGTCGGGCGATTATTTCGTCAGCGGCGCCGACGCCGGGGCAGATGATGCCAACCCGACTTGTGCGCCGTTCGAAGTGGTGCGCTGCGAGTGTTTCATCACCGAAAGCACCTTCGGCCTGCCGATCTATCGCTGGCAGCGGCAGGCACAACTGTTTGCGGAAATCAACGCCTGGTGGGTGGCGAACGCGGCGGCCGGCCGGGCCAGCCTGCTCCTGGCCTACAGCTTCGGCAAGGCGCAGCGTATCCTGGCCGGTGTCGACGCGACTGTCGGACCGATCGTCGTCCACGGTGCCGTCGCGAACCTGAACCAAGCCTATCGGGCGGCCGGTGTCGCCTTGCCGCCGACGCTCGCCATCGACGAGGCGTCTGCCGACGAACTGCGGCGCGCGCTGGTGATTGCCCCGCCATCGGTGCACGGCAGTGCCTGGGCCCGGCGCCTGGGCCCGGCCAGCGACGCCTTCGCCAGCGGATGGATGCAGTTGCGTGGCGCACGGCGGCGCCGCGGCGTCGACCGCGGGTTCGTGATGTCCGACCACGCCGACTGGCCCGGCCTGCAGCGCACCATCCGGGCCACCGGCGCCGAGCGCGTGATCGTCACCCACGGCTACGAGGCGGTGATGGTCCGGTGGCTGCAACAACAGGGGCTGGTGGCCGGCAGCTTTCGCACCGAATATGGCGACTCCGACGCAGAGGATGCGTCGAGCCATGTCGCTGTCGGTGGTGGTGGCGAAGCAGATGGTGCGGGTCGGGATGGCCCGGGTAAGCTAGTCTGATTTCTTCGAACAGGATCCGATCATGAAAATCTTGCTGCCGGTCGATGGTTCAGAGGCCTCGTTGGCTGCGGTGCGTCATGCCCTGGGCTTGCGTGCCGAGGGTCTGCAATCGAGCTTCGTGCTGGCCAATGTGCAGGTGCCGCCATCGCTGTACGAGATCGTCGTGGCCCACGATGCCGAGGTGCTGTCCGATGTGCGCCGGGCCGCCGGTGCCGATCTGCTGGCCAGCGCCGAGGCGCTGCTGCAGGCGGCGGGGGCGCAGTGGGAGAGCGAGGTGGTCGGCGGGGATCCTGGCAACCTGCTGATCGAACTGATCGAGAACTACGGCTGCGATGCGGTGGTGATGGGCTGCGGCGCCGGTTCGCCGGGCACGGTGGCGGCGGCGCTGCTGAAGCATTCGACGGTACCGGTCACGCTGGTCAAGGTGGCTCAAGACTCGGCTTGATGCGGCGCTTTGCGGAACTGTTCCGCGCGCTCGATGCCAGCACCTCGACGGCCGAAAAGGTGGCGGCGCTGCGTCGCTATTTCGAGGCTGCGTCGGCCGCGGATGCCGCCTGGGCCGTCTATTTTCTGGCTGGCGGCAAGCCGCGCCAGACCGTGTCGACCAAGGTCTTGCGCACGCTGGCCTGCGAGATCGCAGGCGTCGACGATTGGCTGTTCGAGGAGTGTTATCAGGCTGTCGGTGACTTGGCCGAAACAATTTCCTTGATCCTGCCGCCAGCCGCGCGTGCCGGTGATCGCGGGCTCGCCGCGTGGATCGAGGATTGCCTGTTGCCGCTGCGTGAACGATCGCCCGAGCAACAGGCCGATTCAGTTGCCGATTACTGGAACGAACTGGATCCAACCGGCCGGTTCCTGCTCAACAAGCTGATCGGCGGCGGATTCCGGGTCGGGGTCAGCAAGCTGCTGGTGCAGCGCGCGCTGGCCGAGCACGCTGGGCTCGATGCCAAGCTGGTTGCGCAGCGGATGATGGCCTACACCGACAAGCTGGCGCGGCCGGATGCCGCTGCCTTCGACCGGCTGGTCGCTGCGGCGCCGGACCCGACCTCGCAGCAACACCCGGCAATCAACGGGCAACCGTTTCCGTTTTTCCTGGCCCACCAGATCGACCTGGCGGCTGCGGAGTTCGAATCCAGACTCGGCCCGCCCGGCGATTGGCAGATCGAATGGAAATACGACGGCATCCGGGCTCAGGTGGTGCGCCAAGGCGGGCAGACCTGGGTCTGGTCGCGTGGCGAGGAGTTGATCACCGAGCGCTTCCCAGAGGTGGTTGCGCTGGCGCAGAACTGGCCCGAGGGGACCATCGTCGACGGCGAGATCGTGATCTGGACAGACGACGCGCCAGCGCCGTTTGCGCTGCTGCAGCAGCGCCTCGGCCGCAAGACACTGAGCCGCAAGATCCTGACCGATCTGCCCGCCGGCTTCATCGCCTACGACCTGCTGGCGCTGGCAGGCCGTGATCTGCGTGACCAGCAACAACAGCAGCGCCGTCAGGCGCTCGAGGCTTTCGCGACGAGTGATGCCGGATCGGGACTTCGGATATCGCCGCTGCTGGACAGCGCCGACTGGAACGAACTGGCATCGCTTCGCGCGCAATCCCGTGCGCGTGGCGTCGAGGGCCTGATGCTGAAGCACCGGCAGGCGCACTACGGGCAGGGCCGGCGCAAGCAGGCCGATCTCGATGCGGGGACGTGGTGGAAATGGAAGATCGATCCGCTCACGGTCGATGCGGTGCTGATCTATGCGCAGGCCGGTCATGGCCGGCGCGCCAGCGTCTATACCGACTACACCTTCGCGGTCTGGAACCGGCGTCCGGCCGATGCGGCGGAGGCGCAGGCGGTGGCCGATGCGATCGCGGCGCGGCGGCCGGCGGTTGACGGCGCGCTGCAGCTGGTGCCGTTCGCCAAGGCCTACAGCGGGCTGACCGATGCCGAATTCGCGGTCGTTGATCGCCTGATCCGCGCCAACACAGTCGACAAGTTCGGCCCGGTGCGCAGTGTCCGGCCGACACTGGTGTTCGAACTCGGCTTCGAAGGCATCAACCGCAGCACCCGCCACAAGAGCGGCATCGCGGTGCGCTTTCCGCGCATGCTGCGCATCCGCGACGACAAGCCGCTGCACGAGGCCGACAGCCTGGCCGAACTCGAATCGCTGTTGACCCTGACCGGACGTGGAACGGCGCCCCTCGAAGGGGCATCACCGGCCTTCTAGAATGCGCTGATGCTGGCCCAACGCACCTTGAAGTCCCTGACGCGCGCAATCGGCGTCGGCGTGCACAGCGGGCAGCGCGTCGAGCTGACCTTGAAACCCGCGCCGGCCGACAGCGGCATCGTATTCCGACGGGTCGATCTGCCGCAGGTGGTCGAGATTCCGGTCAGCGCCACCGCGGTCTGCGATACCCGCCTGGCCACCGCCTTGTCGCCGGGCGGCGACCCGGGTGCACCCAAGGTCAAGACCGTCGAGCATTTGATGTCGGCGTGTTCCGGGCTCGGCATCGACAACCTGATCGTCGACATCACCGGCGAGGAGGTTCCGATTCTCGACGGCTCGGCGGCTTCGTTCGTCTATCTGCTGCAAAGTGCCGGCATCGAATTGCAATCCTCGCCGAAGAAATTCCTGCGGGTCACGAAGCCGGTCGAGGTGCGCGAAGGGGAAGGCAAGCGGCTGATGTGGGCACGGCTCGAACCCTTCGACGGCTACAAGCTGACCTTCGAGATCGATTTCGATCACCCCGCGGTCAGCCAGACCGGCCAGCATGTGGTGTTCAACATGGGCAGCGGCCAATACAAGCGC
>JANNNE010000176.1:0-8742 GCA_031398385.1 Ideonella sp. | reverse complement strand
ATCCGTGGGTGCAGTGGGCCGCGAAGTCGCTGCAACAGACCACCGGCAAGAAGCCGGCGATCCTGCCCAATCTGGGCGGCTCGCTGCCGAACGACATCTTCACCGACGTGCTCGAGTTGCGCACGGTGTGGGTGCCGCATTCGTATCCGGGTTGCTCGCAACATGCGCCGAACGAACACCTGCCGCCCGAGGTGTTGCGTGAAGGCTTGGGCATCATGACCGGCCTGTACTGGGATATGGGTGCCGGAGGAACACCGACATGAACACCGCTACTTCTGCACCGACACGCGCTTCGACAGACCCGTCGGCCGACGCACGCAGCAACCCCCGCTACGCCTGTTTCTGCCAGCTTGGTGACCTGCTCGGCGACGGCGATTTCCTGCGCCAGACCCGACATCAGCTGCATCGAAATCCCGAGCTGTCGTTCAAGGAGTTCGCGACCTCGGAGCTGGTCGCGACACGGCTGTCCGACTGGGGCTGGGACGTCACCCGCAATGTCGGCGGGCTCGGCGTGGTCGGCACGCTGAAGGCCGGCGCCGGCACGCGCAGCGTGGCGGTGCGCGCCGACATGGACGCGTTGCCGATCACCGAGGAAACCGGGCGGCCATACGCCAGCCAGGTGGCCGGCTCGATGCACGCCTGCGGCCACGACGGCCACACCACGATGCTGCTCGGCGCGGCGCAACGCCTGGCCCGCACCCGCCAGTTTTCGGGCACGGTGCAGCTGGTGTTCCAGCCCGCCGAAGAAGCCGGCAAGGACAGCGGCGCGCAACGCATGATCGCCGACGGTTTGTTCGAGCGCTTCCCGTGCGACGCGATCTTCGGCCTGCACAACCATCCCGGGTATCCGGCTGGCACCTTCATGTTCGGCAGCGGCCCGTTCATGTCGGCGTCCGACACGGTTCGCATCGTCATTCACGGCCGCGGCGGTCATGCAGCGCGCCCGCACCTGACGGTCGATCCGGTGATGATCGCCGGCAGCCTGATCATGGCGCTGCAGACCGTGGTGTCGCGCAACATCGATCCGACCCAGACCTCGGTCGTGACGGTGGGCACGGTGCACGCCGGCATCGCCGCCAACGTGATTCCCGAATCGGCAACCCTGCAGCTCAGCGTGCGTTCGTTCGACGCAAAAGTCCGCCAGCAGTTGCAGCAACGCATCACCGATCTGGTCACTGGCCATGTGCAGGCTTACGGTGGCAGCGTCGAGATCGAGTACCAGCAAGGTTATCCCGTGGTGGTCAATTCATCGGAAGAAACCGAACTGGCGCGCCAGGTGGCGACCGAACTGGTCGGCGCCGAGCAGGTCATCGCACCGTTCGGGCCGGTCACCGGCAGCGAAGATTTTGCGTATTACCTGCAGCACAAGCCGGGCTGCTTTCTGCGTCTGGGCAACGGTGAAGACTGCCCGATGCTGCACAACGCCAAATACGATTTCGATGATCGCAACCTGACAGTCGGGGCGGCGTACTGGACGCGGCTGGTCGAGCGCTTTCTCGACGAGCCGCTGCCTGCCGAATGAATACAGAAAACACCGCATTGTCATCATCTCGCGATTGACGCTGAAGCCGGCCGCTTGTGATACTCCGCCAGCCGTCCAAACCAGCCTCAAGTCCAGGTGGCGCCAACGAAGGAAAGCAACCATGTTGAAAGCCGTCGCTCTTGCCCTCGCAGTCGGAGCCTCCGCGCTCGCGGTGATGCAGCCTGCACACGCGCAGCAGCGCGCCATTTGCTACAACTGCCCGCCGCAGTGGGCAGACTGGGGGAGCCAGCTGAAGGCGATCCAGGCCAAGCTTGGCATCGAGGTGCCGCCCGACAATAAGAATTCCGGCCAGGCCACCGCGGCCTTGATTGCCGAGAAAGCCAACCCGGTTGCCGATGTCACCTACCTCGGCGGCATCGCCGCCGATCCGGCCAAGGATGCTGGTGTGCTGGCGCCTTACAAGCCGACGGGTTGGGACAAGATTCCGGCCAGCTTGAAAGATCCCGAAGGTTACTGGTTCACGATCCACTCTGGCACGCTGGGCCTGTTCGTCAACAAGTCGGCGCTCGGTGGCAAGCCGGTGCCGCAAAGCTGGGCCGATCTGCTGAAACCCGAATACAAGGGGCTGGTCGGTTATCTCGATCCGACGTCGGCGGCGGTCGGGCAGCTCGGTGTGATGGCGGTCAATCTGGCGCTTGGCGGCAGCTACGACAACCTCGATGCCGGCATCAAGTTCTTCATGGACCTGCAGGCTAACCAGCCGATCGTTCCCAAGCAGACCTCGTACGCACGTGTGATCTCGGGTGAGATCCCGATCCTGCTCGATTACGATTTCAACGCCTACCGCGGCCAGTACACCGACAAGGCGCCGGTGCAGTTCGTCATTCCGAAAGAAGGCACGGTGATCTTCCCGTATGTGATGGCGCTGACCAACAAGGGTCCGAACCCTGCCAACGGCAAGAAGGTGCTCGATTTTGTGCTGTCCGACGAAAGCCAGGCGATGTGGGGCAACGCCTATCTGCGGCCGGTTTTTGCCGACCGCTTGTCCGCCGAGGCGAAATCGAAATTTCTGCCCGAGACTGAATATGCGCGTGCCAAGCCGATCGATCTGAAGAAGCTGGCGGCGGCGCAGAAGGCGATCGTCGAGCGTTATCGCAACGAGGTCCGCTGAGTTTCCGTCTGACGGGCGCATGCGGCTCGATCGGCGTCGGCCGATGTGCGCCTGTTTTCCGGCTGCCTGATGAAACGTGACACGCGCAGACTGTTGCTGCTGATGCTTCCGGCCGGGGTATTCTTCGGCGCCTTCTTCTTGCTGCCAATGGCGCAGCTGTTTCTGATCGGCGGCACCGGCAAGCTCGGGTGGTCGGCCTATCTGGCCATCGTTACCGAGCGAAACTATTTCAGCGCTTTGATGTGGACGCTGGGTGTCGCGGCAGCCACCACGGCCGCGACCTTGCTCATCAGCGGTATTGCCGGCGTCTTCCTGCAACGCCATAAATTTCCGGGCAACTCGGCACTGGTCTCGATGCTGACCTTGCCACTGGCCTTTCCGGGTGTCGTGATCGGTTTCATGGTGATCATGCTGGCTGGCCGCCAGGGCCTGATCGGCACGGTCAGCGAAGCGCTGGTCGGCGAAAAACTGGTGTTTGCCTATTCGATGGCCGGGCTGTTCATGGGCTACGTCTACTTCTCGATTCCGCGCACCATCCTGACCATCGTCGCGGCGACCGAAAAACTCGACCCGCGGATCGAGGAGGCTGCGCGCTCGCTCGGCGCATCGCCATGGCGCGTTGTTCTCGACGTGATCCTCCCCGGGCTGAAGCCGGCGTTCATTTCGTCGGGTGCGATCTGTTTTGCCACCGCGGTCGGCGCGTTTGGTACCGCATTCACGCTGGCAACGCGCATCAACGTACTGCCGATGGTGATTTATACCGAGTTCACGTTGTCGGCCAATATCGCGATGGCGGCAGCGCTGAGTTTTGTTCTCGGTGCGATCACCTGGGTCGTGCTGGCGCTGGCGCGAACCGCGGCCGGCTCATCCGTTGCCGCTGCAGGTTGACGATGCGCAGCCGCCGCGTCCTGTTCACATTTCAACTGGCTTTCACGCTGTGTGTCTGCGCCTTCCTGATCGTTCCGGTTGGCTTGTCCATGCTGGCCGGGCTGACGGTCGACTACCTGATCGGCATCGAAAGCGGGCTCACCTTGCGCTGGGTGTTCGAGGTCTGGGATGGTTATCGCAATACGATCTTCGCGTCGATCGGCCTGGCGATCGCCTGCCTCGCCGCGACCTTGTTGCTGGGTGTGCCAACCGCGTACGCACTGGCCAAGCGGCAGAACAATTTCACCCGCGCCGTCGAGGAGCTGCTGGTGATGCCGGTGGCCGTTCCGGGCCTGGCGACGGCGCTGGCGCTGATCGTCACCTACGGCGGGCAGGGAGGCTTTCGCAGTTCGTGGAGCTTCATCCTGGTCGGCCATGTCCTGTTCACGCTGCCGTTCATGGTGCGCTCGGTGCTGGCGGTTTTGATGGCGATCGACCTGAAGACACTGGAAGAAGGCGCGGCATCACTCGGCGCGAGCTTCTGGCAGCGCTTTTGCCACATCGTGCTGCCAAATTGCCGCAACGGCATTCTGGCCGGCTCGTTGATGGTGGTCACCTTGTCGATGGGCGAATTCAACATGACCTGGCTGTTGCACACGCCGTTCACCAAGACGCTGCCGGTCGGGCTCGCCGATGCCTATGCGTCGCTGCGCCTCGAAGTCGGCAGTGCCTACACGCTGATCTTCTTCCTGATGATCATTCCGCTGTTGCTGGCGCTGCAGTTGCTGGCGACGCCGAAGCCACCGAAATTTGTTGCCGAGGATGACAATGTCTGATGTCGACCGTGCGTTGTCGATCGAACTGCGGCAATGCGCCAAGACCTTTGCCGACGGCACGCGTGCACTCGAACCGCTGGACCTGGTGATCGACGCCGGCGAGACGGTGGTTTTTCTCGGACCGTCGGGCTGCGGCAAGACGACGACGCTGCGAATCATTGCCGGTCTCGAGGAACCCGACGCCGGCGGACAGGTGCTGTTCGATGGCGGCGACGTGACCGCGGTGCCAATCGAGCAGCGCCAGGTCGGCATGGTGTTCCAGTCGTATGCGCTGTTTCCGAACATGAGCGTGGCTGAAAATATCGGCTATGGCCTGCGCATCAAGCGCTGGGATGCGGCAGCGGTGCGCTCTCGGGTTGGCGAGATGCTCGAGATGATGCGCATCACCGCGCTGGCCGATCGCCGCATCGACCAGTTGTCGGGTGGCCAGCGGCAGCGTGTTGCATTGGCGCGTGCGCTGGCGGTGCGGCCCCGTGTGCTGCTGCTCGATGAGCCGCTGACCGCGCTCGATGCGAAGCTGCGCGACATTCTGCGGCTGGAAATCGACACACTGCTGCGCTCGCTGAACATCACCACCGTCTATGTCACCCACGACCAGGCTGAGGCGATGGCGCTGGGCGACCGCATCGTCGTGATGGAGCATGGGCGAGTGGCCCACGTCGGCTCGCCGCGCGAAATCTATCAGCGTCCGGCGACACGATTCGTCGCCGAGTTCATCGGCACGATGAATAGACTGACCGGGCATTGCGGCCCCGGCAGTTTTACCTGCCGCGCCGGTTCGATCGCTTGGCCCGAGGCACAGGCCGGCGCGACCGAGGTCTTGTTTCGGCCGGAGGATATCGAGGTCGCCGAGTCGGGTCAGGCGGCGACGCTGCACGGCACCGTCGCCGCGGCGTTTTTTCTCGGCGATCGCATCCGGCTGTTCGTCGAGGTCGGTGAAGATCAGCCGCTGGTCGTCGAGACGGCGGCGCGGCGCGAGTTCAGCCATTCGCAGCAGGTTGGTCTGCTGATCGATCCGCGCGGCTTGCTGGTTCTTTGACTGAATGGAGATCCGCCAGGATGCTGATTGCCCAGATCACCGACCCGCACATCAAGCTGCCGGGAAAACTCGCCTACCAACGCGTCGATACCGCAGCGATGCTGCGCGATTGCGTCGCAACGGTGCAGGCGCTGAAGCAGCAGCCCGACCTGATCCTGTTGACCGGCGATCTGGTCGACCTCGGCTCGCCAGCCGAATATGCACACCTGAGAACCATCCTCGCGCCACTGCGCCAGCGGATCATCGCGATTCCCGGCAACCACGATGCACGCGACGCGATGCGCGAGGCCTTTCGTGATGGCGGCTACCTGCCCGAAACCGGTTTCCTGCAGTTTGTGATTGACGCTGAATTTCCGTTGCGCATCATCGGCATCGATACCGTCGTCGCCGGGCAGAGCGGTGGCGAACTGTGCGCGCAGCGGCTGCAGTGGCTCGGCGAGTCGCTTGCAAAAGCTCCCGAAACGCCGACCTTGATCATGATGCACCATCCGCCATTCGATACCGGGATCGGTCACATGGATTCGATCGGGCTGGCGGGCAAGGCGTTATTCGCCGAAATCGTGGCGCGCCATCCGCAGGTTGAATTGATCATCTGCGGCCATCTGCACCGGTCTATTCATGCGACGGTGGGCGGGCGCGCGGCCGTCTGTTGTCCGAGCCCCGCGCACCAGGTGGCGCTCGATATCGATGCCGAAGCGCCGAGTGCATTCCGAATGGAGCCGCCCGGGTTCATGTTGCACTGGTGGACCGGCGCCGGCTTCGTGACACACACCGCAGCGATCGGCGACTACCCCGGGCCTTACCCGTTCTTCGATCCGGCAGGGCGATTGATCGATTGAACAGGGTGCGATCTGCGCATCGATGACCGCCGGGTCGACGCGGCGGTCGACACTCAGCGGCGTCCGCTCAAGCGCCAGGCGCTCGGGTCGATAGGCAGGTACGCCTCCACCGCCGCGACCGCGATCACGTGCGTGGTCTGCTGCTCCGGGTCGACCACGTCGAGACCACCATGCACCGCCGTCACTTCGGCCCGGCCACGCGGCAACTCGGCGGCGACTGCTGCGCAATCGACCTGGTCGGGTTGCTGCACGCCGATCGTGACCTGGACCCGCATGTCCTGATGGTCATAGCCGAGTGACTTGAACAGGACGATCGACGAATGGTGCAAGGCGTCGTGGACGGCCCGAATGGCGGCCTTGGTGTAGTCGAGACCGTACAGGTCGTTGCCGGTGCCCATCTCGAGGATGATGCGTTTTTCGCCGCTGATGGACTGGTCGTTCATCGTGCCGGCTCCATGTCGAACGACACCATGATCGCGGCGTTGGCGACGACGCTCAAGCCGTCCTTGTCGCGCCGCGGGATGTCGAGCCCGCCCTTGACGACCGTGATCGCCGGCTGACCGTACGGGAAGATTTTCAACAACGCGTCTCGGTCGACCGCGTCAGGTTGCTGCACGCCGATCTCGACATCGATGATCATTTCCTCGCGCGGAAAGCCGAATGCATCGGCCACGTTCAGCGAGTTGTGCCACAAGGCATCGCGTATCGCACGCGCTGCGGCCTCGGTGTAGTTGCGGCTGCGGATCGACGTCCCCATCCCGAATTGGCTGACCACCCGTTTTTTTGCCATCGACATGCCCTGCAGTGAAATGCCCAGTCTGCACTGTACCTGCCCCGATGCAGCGCAATTTCTCCGTTCGACCGACCGGGCGCTGTCTCAGGCCAGTTCCGGCACCACCACACCATTGACGATCTTCACCTTCTGGCCGATCTTCAGTTGCGGTGCGAGGTCCAAGGTGACGACCTGCTGGGTTCCCGCATCCAGACGGATCACGACCTCGAACTTGTCGGGCAGCCTGGCGTTATGACCACCTGATGGCTTGATCTTCGCCACCTGTTCGGCCGGAACCCGGTTGATCGCGATGATGATCCCGCAGCAGAACGGTGGCTCCTTGCCGACCAGCGGCTTGACTGCCGGCGCCTTGGGTGCGGCCTGCGACCAGGCGGAAACGGGCGCTGCGAGCAGCACGGCTGTCAGCATCAAAAGCGGAATGGTCTGGCGTGGCGTCGACATCATCATGGCCTCCTGGATATCAGGCTATCGAGCCGACACCACCTCGGCTCACCGGCTGAGACGCCTGGATGTCGGGACTGCCGTCCGACCTTAGGCGGTGCGGCCCGTCGCCCGCCATCGGGGGTGTTCCTGTGTGTCCGTAGGAACAGGCCGACGTAATGCTCCCAGGTTGCGGCGACTGGCTGGCGTTCGGCCATGCTCGGCTTTTGCCCGCTATGCTCTTGGCCGTCTTTCACAGGAGCCCGAGCCGATGCGTTGGTCAGCCGATCTGTCGCTTTCAGCCGTCGTCGCCGGATTCGTCGCGGTGCTGGTCGGCTTCACCAGTTCGGTGGTCATCGTCTTCCAGGCTGCCGCGGCGCTGGGCGCAACCCCTGCACAGACGACATCGTGGATCTGGGCGCTCGGCCTGGGCATGGGCGTGACCAGCATCGGCCTGAGCCTGTGGCGGCGCGAGCCGGTACTGACGGCGTGGTCGACCCCCGGCGCCGTGCTGCTGGTGACCGCCGGTGTCGGCGTGCCGATGGCCGAGGCGATCGGTGCCTTCGTGGTGTGTGCGGCGCTGATCATCCTGGCCGGCGTCAGCGGCTGGTTCGAGCGCATCATGGATCGCATCCCGCAGGCGATCGCCGCGGCACTGCTGGCGGGTGTGCTGGCGCGTTTTGCGATCGATGCCTTTCTGGCGCTCGGCACCGATTTCAGCCTGGTCGCGCCGATGGGGCTGGCCTATCTGGCCGGTCGGCGCTGGTGGCCACGTTATGCCGTGCCCGGCGTGCTGGCGATTGGTACGTTGCTGGCGGCGCTGCAGGGCCGGATGTCGCTGGCGGGCGTCGACTGGCAGTGGGCGGTTCCGGTCTGGACCACCCCAGCCTTCAGCCTCGCCACGATCATCAGCGTCGCGTTGCCGCTGTTCATCGTCACGATGGCGTCGCAGAACCTGCCCGGCGTCGCAGCTCGACGCGCCGCGGGTTATCAGACCCCGGTCTCGCCGGTGATCACGGCCACCGGTGTCGCCACGCTGCTGCTCGCACCCTTCGGTGCCTATGCGCTGAACCTGGCCGCGATTACCGCAGCAATCTGCATGGGCCGCGAAGCGCACGAGGATCCGTCGCGCCGCTACATGGCTGCGGTGATGGCGGGCGTGTTCTATATCGTGCTGGCACTGCTCGGCGGCGCGGTGGTCGGCCTGATCGCAGCCTTCCCGAAAGCGCTGGTGCTGGCGGTCGCCGGCTTCGCACTGCTCGGCACCATCGGCTCGGGCCTGGCCGTGGCGGTG
>JANNNE010000163.1:0-9986 GCA_031398385.1 Ideonella sp. | reverse complement strand
CAGCCCGATCCGCTTGGACAACGTTCTCCCGCCAAGCGCCTGGTTCCTGCCGGCGCCGACAACGTGATGCGCCGCGCGCTCTCCGCATCGGGAGTGGTCACCGAGCGCCTGACCCCACCCGGGGGGCCAGCCGCCGCTGATCACTGCAGCGCTGCGCGTGCGCTCACGCCGGTGGCTGGGAAATCGGTGAACACGCCGTCGATGCCCAGCTTGAAGTAGGCCTGCATCTCGGCCTTCGGATCCTTGTAGCCGTAGCCGCTGGCATCGTCACGAAAGGTCCAGGTGTGCACCAGCAGGCCCTTGGCATGCGCGCGCTCGATCACCCCGGTGCTGCCAACCACCCGCCGGTCATTGATGGTGAGGGTCGTATCGCCGGTGCGCTCGACGCCATCGTCGACCGTCGACAGAAGGTAGGGCTTCCACGGGCCGATCGCATCGGCGTAAGTCTTGACGAAGCTCAGGCCGGCATCGGTCAGTAGATCGGAAAACAGCCGGGAATCGCCAGCGACGACAAAGTCATACGGCTGCCGATAGGGCGCCACCAGCGACATCGAGCCGTCGGCGTTGACATCGTCGGCATCGATCAACTGCACGAGCCGGATATTGGTCTTGGTATTCAGGTACTGCAGGTTGGCAACTTCGAACGACTGGATGAAGACCGGCACCGTAGCCATGTTGCCGAAAGCCGCATGCAGGGTCGTGACGAGCTTGTCCTCGAATGATTTCTTGCCGAAGATCCCTTCGTGAAAGATCGAATGCTTGATCTCCGGATAGATGCCGATCGTGCGGCTCACCCGAGCGCCTTCGGATTTGGCCAGCGCGATCACCTCAGCTAAAGTCGGAATGGGGTATTGCCCATTGGTGTTCTGCGGCCGGCTCGCGCGCGATTGCACGGCACGGAGCGTCTTGATCTCGGCGAGCGTGAAGTCGCCTGCGAAATACGCCGTGGTAGCGACACCATCGACGTTTCGCGTGCCCTTGCGGGAGGCGGGGAACTTGCTCGCGACATCGGTCGTGTCGTCCAGCATGGGCTCGTGGCGGGCGATCATCTCGCCGTCTTTGGTCAATACGAGATCGGGTTCGATGTAGTCAGCCCCCTGTTCGATGGCGAGCCTGTAAGCCTCCAGCGTGTGTTCGGGCAGCAAGCCCGATGCGCCGCGATGACCGATCACCAGCGGACGCTGGCCATCCAATGTCATCCAGACAGGGTCGCCGCTGCCTCCACAGGCGTTCAGCAGGGCAAGGCAACCGATCTGAACGCCAGCGATGATTCGAGACAATGCCATGGTTTCCCCTGTAGTTGCCAGAACGGTAATCTGTCTGTGTGACAGCCACATGGCAACGGGTCGGCCCGCCTCCATGACATTTCCATGTCATGAGTCCTGTGCACTCTCGCAGACCTCACGGGAGTCGCCTGCTCGGACCGACGGCCAACTGGCGGCTTTGTCACGGTTTCGTCGCAATTGCAACACATCATCGCCGGCTGCCTTCAATTTACGTAGCCCCCTCATGAGATTCAACTCCTTTTTTCGTGCCCGCATCAGCTTGCGCGTGTTTGCCCCGACCCTGCTCGGCGTCGCGGTGCTGGCAGCCTGCGGCGGCAACGACGATGACACCACGGAAGCCACGCCCGCCGCGATCAGCTTGAGCAAGATCGGCAGCTTCAATGGCGGTGCCTTGGGCGCAGCCGAGATCACGGCCTTTGACGCTACTTCCAAGCGCCTGTTTGTCGTCAACGGGGCCAACCGCACCGCCGACGTGCTTGACCTGACCGACCCGACCAGCCCCAAGCGTGTGGGAACGATCAGCGTTGCCGCCTTTGGCGGCGTGGTCAACAGTGTGGCCGTCCACGAGGGCCTGGTGGCTCTGGCGATTGAAGCCACGCCCAAGACGAGCGCCGGCACCGTGGCCTTCTACAACAGCGCCGACCTGCGCCTGCTGGGCAGTGTGAAGGTGGGTGCCCAGCCTGACATGCTGGTCTTCACGCCCGACGGCAAGACCGTACTGACGGCCAACGAAGGCGAACCCAACAGCTACGGCGCGGCCGACTCCATCGACCCCGAGGGTTCGATCAGCGTCATCACGGTCAACGGCGGTACGTCGCCGACGGTGGCCGCGGCAGACTTCAAGGCCTATATCGGCCAGGAAGCGACGTTGCGCTCGGCCGGTGTGCGCATCTTTGGGCCGGGTGCCAACGCCGCGCAGGACCTTGAGCCCGAATACATCGCCATCAGCGAAGACGGCAAGACGGCCTTCGTCACGCTGCAAGAAAACAACGCCGTGGCCACACTGGACGTCAATACCGCCAAGGTCACGGCCGTCAAGTCACTGGGCTACAAGGATCACAACGTGGCCGGCATGGGCCTCGACGCCAGCGACGAAGACGGCGGCACCAACACCAACAGCGGCACGCCGGTCATAAAGATTGCAAACCAGCCTGTGAAGGGCATGTACCAGCCCGATGCCATTGCGCGGTATACGGTTGATGGCAAGACATACCTTGTCACCGCCAATGAAGGTGAGGCGCGTGCCGACTGGCCAGGTTACAGCGACGAGACCCGGGTGCGTGCGCACTGCACCGCCGGCCTGGATCCGACCGTCTTCACCAACGCCGCGAACCTGATCCTCGACTCCAACCTGGGCCGCCTGCGCATCACTGCCAATCCCAATGGTGGCACCGCCGGCAAGAATGCGGCGGGGCAGTGCACCGAGCTCTACAGCTTCGGCGGTCGTTCGTTCTCGATCTGGGATACCAACCTCAACCGAGTGTACGACTCCGGTGACGATTTCGAACAGCGCACCACGGCCCTGCCGAATGCACTCTTCAACACCAGCCACGACGGCAACACGCTCGACGGTCGCAGTGCATCCAAGGGCCCTGAGCCCGAAGGTGTGGCAATCGGCAAGATCGGCGAGAAGACCTTTTCTTTCATCGTTCTGGAGCGTGTGGGCGGCGTGATGGTCTATGACATCAGTGTGCCGACCAAGCCCGTTTTCATGACTTACTTCAACTCGCGCACTGGCGATACCGGCGACCGTGGGCCCGAAGGTGTGGTCTTCATCCCTGCCAGGCAGTCACCCAATGGCAAGCCTTTGCTTGTGCTGGGGCATGAGGTCAGCGGCACCACAACCATCCTGCAGTTGAACCTGACCTAATTGCTCGACGCGCAAAGGCGGGACTAGCTAGGCCTTGGACGAGCGGCGGTGGCCGGCGAACGCTCGGCGGCCAACGGCGAAAATGAACCGCGACCAGTCCCCCGGCGCGATGCCTCGCCATCAGCCTTGTCTCGGGTCCGTGGCGCGGCCAATCGAGGATCAAGCCCAGAAGTGGCCTCGTCACACCCTGCTGTTTGACGGAGAGCGTTGGGCCGGCGCCAGCCTCGACTCAGTCGTATGCGGAGCTTGCGTGGCAGGACCGCGTCGCCGCCGTCCGTTGCGACTGGTCAAAACCCATCGCGTTTTCAAGTGTAGGGTGCACAGTAGAAGCATCCGTTTGGGAGGAGGCGCACACCCATGAAGTTGAAGCAACTCAGCATTGCATCGTTCAACCTCTTCAACCTCAACGAGCCGGGCTTGCCGATTTACACCGACAAGGACGGCTGGAGCCAGGTCGAGTACGAACGCAAGATTGCCTGGGCGGCCATGCAGTTGCAGATCCTCGAGTCCGACGTCTGGGGCTTCCAGGAATCGTGGAACGTCGCCTCGCTGGCCAGTATCCTGAACGCCGCCGGCCAGAGCGCTGAGTACGACCTGCTCGCACGGCCCACTTCCAACGGCACCCGAATCGACTGTGCGGCGATTGTGCGCAGGGGTCTGCTGCGCGGCACACCCGAATGGATCAGCGATTTTCCGGAAGGCTTTGTGCTGCAGGCCCAGGGTGACGACCCGCAGACGCCTCACATCTCGGTCAACATCACCGGCTTCTCGCGCCCGGTGCTGCACTTCGCCATTCAGCCCCGCGATCCGGGCCCGGAAGTGCATGTCTACGTTTGTCACTTCAAATCGAAAGGACCCACTGAGGTGTTTCGCGAGCCCTGGTACCGAACCGACAGGACGCGCTACGCCAAGCACGCCGCCGGCATCGGCGCGGCGCTCTCGACCATCCGGCGCACAGCGGAAGCCACGGCGGTTCGGTACCTGTTGTCCGAGCAGATGAAGGCCAACGACACGCCGGTGATCGTGCTGGGTGACATCAACGACGGCCAGCACAGCAACACCGCCAACATCCTCACCGAGCAGCCGCGCTATCTGGTGGGCGAGAGCAAAGGCGGTGGTGACACGGCGCTGTACACCGCGCAAACCCTGCAGGAATACCGCGACACGCGCGATGTCTACTACACCCACATCCACCAGGACATCCGCGAATCGCTCGACCACATTCTCGTCAGCCAGGAGTTCTACGACAACAGCAAGAAGCGCATCTGGATGTTCGATGGCTTGACCATCAACAACGACCATCTGAATTTCGGAAACCACAAGGCCGACGGTACAACCGACCATGGGCTGATCCGGGCCACGTTCAAGTACAAACCGGCGAAAGTCGCGGCATGAAAACATGCGGTCGGCAGCCACGTAAAGGATAGCGGTTATCCGATACCGTCCGCAAAGATGCGTCAGCGCCGGGTTCGGGCTTGCGACCAAGGACCCCTGACCAACTTTCGGCGCGGCGCACGCTAAGTGGCTGCTCGTCCTTGCGGATTTCAAGTTATCCACTGCCGCGGGGGACAAGCCTGTGGACAAGTGATGGCGAACGCCGCGATTCGTTGGTCGCACAACGCTTTCCCAGGCCCGCCGCCAGATTGGGCACTGCAGGCGAATTCCCGTTGACGTGATGGCGAATGTCCACGGAGTTCATCTGCCTCGAGTCGTGACAAAGGGCCGCTGTGCGTTCGCCCTGCGAGCGATGATTGGCACGAGGGCGACTGGCTGAAGCAACCTAAATGAGGTGGCTCCGGTTGTCCGAACAGAGAAGTTGATTTCCTATAATCACCGCGCTCAGCCAGCCATCGTGACGATGCGGCCGATCGACCAATATGCCGCAACACCGCCTATTGCGTACAGTGTCGTTGTGCGTGCACGACTGCCAAGCCACTGCGCAAGTGCCCAAGTAGCCAGCCAGGCGGTCAGCACCACCGACAGTTGCCCGAGTTCGACGCCGAGGTTGAAGGTCAGCAGTGCGATGGCGAGGTGGTTGTCGGGCAGGCCGATCTGCTTGAGCGCACCGGCGAAACCCAGCCCGTGCACCAGGCCGAACAGGAATGCCACCAGCGCAGGCCAGCGCCGCGACAGCGTCTGCCTCTTGTGCAGTGCCTCGCCAGCAACGAGCATGATCGACAGCGCGATCGTGGCTTCGACCGGAGGCGAGCGCAGTACCAACCAGCCGAGCGCGCTGAGACCCAGGGTGACACTGTGCGCCAGCGTGAAGGCGGTGATGGTCAGCACCAGCCGCCGATTGAAGCCCACGAGGAACAGCAGCCCGAGCACGAACAGCAGGTGGTCGAAGCCGGAGAGGATGTGCTCGAAGCCGAGCGCCGTGTAGGCCGAGGCGATTTCCCCCATGCCGCGCCGGTCGTCGGCAGAACCGTACAGCTGCACCGAGGGTTGCCCCGCGGTGAGCGTGTACACGCGCATCTGCCCGTCGAGCCAGTAGACCTTGACCAGCACCGCCGAGAACCGCTTGCCGACACCCTCCATACCGAGACGGCCACGAAGACCACCCTCGCCGCAGCGCAGCACGCCCGAGTCGTCGCGACAGCCCTCCGGCCAGACCGATCGCAGCCCAGGCTCGCCCGTGCGATTGCCCGCCGTCCACTGCCAAAGGAATTCGGTCGGCGACGCCTGTCGCAGCTCCATCTCGGCCATGCTGATCTCGTGCGCCGAGACCTGCACGGCGACCAGCGCCAACCAGCCCAGCAGCCACCTGCGCCACCATCCGCTCATGGCGATGCTGCCTCGACCCTGACCACGTACTTGTTCGCCAGCGCACGCACCGCAGCGCTGCGCTGGTCTGCCATCACGGTGTCGGTCCAGTCCTGCACCACCGCGATGCGCAGCGCGTCGAACGAGGCCGGCTTGGCCAGCATGACCGCCTCCAGCCGTACCACGCGCCAGGCGTCGCCATGCTGCAGCGCACGCCACTGCCCGATGGGCGAGGCCGCCAGCGCCTGGCTGAACTCGGGGCCGTAGCTCTGCACGATGGTGGGTAGCGGACGGGCCTTGAAAACCCGCAGGCCGGCCTTCTCGTCACCCGGTGCACCTGCGTTCAACGCCGCGGCGAACGTGGTCGCCGCCGTCTGCGACGAATCACCATCCAACACGGCCTCCTGGAAGTCGTAGCGCGCCGGCTCGTCGTACTTGACGCGGTTCTTCTCGAACCACTCGCGCAGCATGGCGTCGTCCAGTGGTGGCCGCTTCAAGCCAGCGTTGATCATCGACAGCGCCTTGAAGATCACCCGGTCTTTGATCGCCTTGTCGCCCTTGTCCATCTGCAGCGCCAGGCCCTCGCGGTAGAGCACCTCGTTGTCGAGCCACACGCGGCGCAGTCCGTACAGCTCATCTGCGTTCGGCGCACGGCCGCGCGCTGCCTCGAAAACCTTGAGCGCCTCCTGGTCCACCGACGCGTCGATGACGATCACGCGTGAATCATCGGCGCCACCGTTGACGGCGTGGTCGACGGCAAAGAGGGCGCAGCCGAGCAGGACGAAATGCAGCAGCGGTTCGCGCATCCATGAAGGCCAGGTGCGGCGCGAAAGGCCCGCCGGTGGTAGGGCCGTGTTGGGGGGGTCGGGTGGCAGAGTGGACATGGCTGCGGGAACTGCGGCCGGATTGGCCGGGAACGACAAAGCGCCGCGCGTTGCCGCGCGGCGCCCGATGGGAAGAGGCGGACTACCTGCCGCCGGCGATGACCGTGTCTCCGGACGGAACTCCGGCAACTGCGCTCGAGCCCTCGACCTCGATGAATACCGGGTTGCTGTAGAACCACAGGTCGGCCCAGGCGGCCACGTCGAAGGCCATCATGCGCTGGCCATTCACCACCGGCAGGTGATTCGGGCATCCATCGATCTTCGGCGCGCCCACACCTGAATACAGCGCGCCATTGTCCGGCACGTTTCTGCCGGTCGTCGTGCAGGGAATGCGCAGCATCGCGAACTCCGGGAACTCGACGTTCGAGTTGTTCTTGAACTGGATCGAACCGGAGTTGGTCCACAGATCAGACAGCGGATTGCCCGCTGCGTCGGTCTCGAATGGCACCGCCGCCGGCAGGTTGGTGCCACGCAGACGCACGTACTGCGAGGCCTGCACCGCGGGGATGCGGAAGCTCATCGTCTTGATGCCAAGGTCGGGACGGGGTGTCCTCCAGGTCGACCCGTTGAAGGTCCTGATGACCGACGCCGTCTCGTTCTTCGCCGCCGCAGGCACGCTGGCGAGCGAGCGCAGTCGCTGCGGGTTGGCCATATCGACCCAGTCATCGGGCCAGGCGCCGGCATAGTCGGCCGAGCCAGGTGCCTTGTAGCCCGTCACCATGCCGCGGATCACGTCGACGTGGTCGAGCACCGGTTCGTCGAGCGGCTGGTTGATGCCTACCTGCAACAACGACGGGTTGGCGAAGCTGTAAGGCGAGTAGCTCTTGCCTCTCGGGTCGCGCGCCGCGACAACCACGATGACGTTCGAACCTGGCCTCACCCTGAGCTTCTCGCCCATCGTGGCGCAGCCGCGTACGTTCATGGTCGAGTTCACTTCCGCCGCCTGGGCTGCCAGCGTTTGCAGGGCCGCCTCGCCGAGTGTCTCGGCAGTAAGGCCGCTGCAGGCGGTGAAGACCAGGCGATTGATCAGCTGTCCACTGTCCACCCAGTTGTTGCCGCTGCGCAGGCCATCGACGATCATCTGCGGGCTGGCCTGCTTCTTGTCGGTGCTGCCGTACCGTACCATTGTGTAGTTGCGCTGGTACTCGCCAGGCCAGAAGTCGTTGTCGCTGCGGCGATCGTCGACGCTGAATGCACCGCGCGAGTGCCAGTCGGAGCTGGCGAAAAACCACCAGTTGCGGCCCTCGCCGAGCAACGCGTCCCAGACGCCACCGACCTGCCCTGCGTAGACGCCGGTGCCACCGAAGGTGGTGCCGCCGACCGAGTCGAAGCGCACGTTACCGATCGCGTTGCGGCGCAGGGTGTATTCACCGCGACGGTCGGACGCGCCGTGGCCGGGCTGGCTTTCGAAGCCGAAGGCCACGCGCGGGCCGGCGTTGTTGAAGTTGCGCAGGTGCTCGATGTTGAAGCCGTTGTTGCCCGCCGGGTTGAACGGACCCGCGCGCTCCAGGTGGGCCGGTACGTAGTAGCTGCCGTTCGGATGCAGTGCGGCCATCCATTTGACGGCCTCGACGGTCTTGACGTGGCCGTTGTCGCCGCTGGCCCCGGTCAACTTGGCCGCAGCGGCGTTCCAGTCCGGGCTGGCGCTGTTCAGGCTGCCGGGAACCGAGCAATTCCAGTTGTTGCCCACGCCCGTGTTGACGTTGCCGGGCTGGGTGGTGGTGTTGCCCCGGCTGGTATCGCTGTTGCCGCGGTCGAAACAGTACGCCCACTGCGCCATCGCGTTGGCATTGCCGAGCGGCGTGTAGCCGGGGGTGGTGGGCAGCCTCTGTCCATAGACGCCTGCCGGCATCTGGCCGGTGATCACCGCCATCGAGGTGTGCTCGTGGCCAGCCACGACCGACTCGACACCCATGAAGATCGGCTCGTTGCGGTACGCCGCGAGGTACTCGAGCAGGGGGTACTGGTAGGTCTGCACACCCTCCCAGCGCCACATGTTCTGGTTCGCCCCCGAACCCGACAGATTGCCCTTGGGTCGGACCGGCGGGTTGGTGTTTGCCCAGGTGGTGTTCGGGCCCTGTAACGCGCCATTGGTCCCGAAGACCAATGGGTAGGCCGGCGTGGCGAGGCTGGCGTCTTCGGCGAGGGTGCAGTTGCGGTTACCGGTCCCCCCGTGACCAGCTTGCACGAACCAGTCGAGGCCCCAGGGCGTCGCCTCGGTGCGGTCCATCGACTTCTTGACCTTCTTCTGAAGCGACACCGCCCCGTCCGAGCAGGTGCTGTGGTTATGGAAGTCGCCGGCGAGGTAGGTGCCGGGCGTCTTGGCTTGGGCGCCGGCCAATTGAGGCGCGGTGGCCAGTGTCGCGGCGCCCAAAGCGGCGACGGCGAGCGCGATTTGGTTCTTCGAGAAGACGAGGTTCATCGGGGGTCCTGCAGTGGATGGTTGATGGTCTGTCGATGGTGGTCGCGGCACGTAGCCGCCAACTCCCACTTCCATCCAAGCCATCGCGCGTAACCCGGGTGACCATGGTGTGAAGTAGAGCGGCCGCATGACCTCCAACTCGCACCGTAGACGCTGGATATGAAAGCCTGATGACAGTCCCTGCGCCAGGCGCGGGAAATCGCGGCCTGCGCACGGGGCATCGACAATCTGCCGATGGACGATGTGTTCGGACTCTTTCCAATTCCCTTGATGCGCGCAACGGCGACGCTGCCCCACGATCTCGTTCGAGGACTGGTCGAGCACTTCAGCGCTCGGGCCGATCGCGACAACAGCTCGTCACCGAACCTCAGCCACACCGCGGTGCTGACCCCGGGCGACAGTCCCTTGCTGCTGTCTGTTGCCGGCCTCGTCACGCCCAAGCTCGTCGACTTCGGCAGCCTGTTGTTCGGCGAGCGGCTCGGCTGGTCGATCAAGGAGATGTGGGTCAACGTGCTCGACACCGGCGGCCGGCAGGCGATGCACAACCACGCAAACAGCTTCATATCGGGCGTTCTCTACCTGACGCCGACGCATGCCGACGCACGCACCGTGTTCATGAAATCGCCGGGCGGCTCGGAGTTCTCGTTCAAGAACGATCATGCCGGTGTCGAGACGGGCCAGTACAACGCCGACAAGTGGGTCAGCCCGCCGCCGCAGCCCGGTGACCTCGTGCTCTTTCCGAGCTACCTGATGCATGCGGT
>JANNNE010000097.1:0-18473 GCA_031398385.1 Ideonella sp. | reverse complement strand
GCCATCTCAAGGTGCCGGCGTGACCTTCCACACTTCACCGTTGCGCTCGTCGGTGACGATATACAAGGCGCCGTCCGGACCCTGTCGGACATCGCGGATGCGCTGTCGGCGCTCGGTCAGCAGATGCTCCTCGCCGACCACGCGGTTGCCTTCGATCACCAGCCGCACCAGGGCCTGGCTTCTCATGCCGCCCACCAGCAGGTTGCCACGCCAGGCCGCAAAGGCATCGCCGCTGTAGAACTGCGCCCCGGATGGCGCGATCACCGGATCCCAGTAGTAGACCGGCTGCTCGAGCCCGGCGCGTGCGGTATCGCCCGAGCCGACCGATCTGCCGGAATATTCGATGCCGTAGGTGATGGTCGGCCAGCCGTAGTTCTTGCCCCGTTCGACCAGGTTCAACTCATCGCCGCCACGCGGTCCCATCTCGACCACCCAGAACCGGCCCTGGCTGTCGAATGCCGCAGCCTGCACGTTGCGGTGACCCAGCGACCAGATCTCCGGACGCGCCCCAGCCTGGCCGACAAATGGGTTGTCGGCAGGCGTTTGGCCATCGGCCGTGATGCGCAACACCTTGCCGAGATGGCTGCCGAGATCCTGCGACTGCTGCCGCGTTGCCAGATCGGAGCGCTCGCCAAGGGTCACGTACAACAGCTTGTCGGGACCGAAACTCAGGCGCGACCCGTAATGCTTGTCGCCATCGTAGGTCGGCTGCGTGCGCAGGATCACCTTCACCTGGTCGAGGCGCCGGTTGTCGGCTGACAACACGCCGCGCGCGACGCTGGTGCCGTTGCCACCGGTGCGCGGTTCGGAAAAACTCCAGAAGATGGTCCGGTCGGTGGCGAAGCTCGGGCTCAGGGCGACATCGAGCAACCCGCCCTGGCCGCGCGCATCGATGGCCGGCAGGCCTTCGATCGGCCGCGATACCGCGCCGTCGGCCGAGATGTGGCGCAGGCTGCGCCCGTCACGCTCGGTCACCAGCAGGCCGCCATCGGGCAGCGGTTCCACCGCCCAGGGATGATCCAGTCCCTTGGCGATGACGGTCACCTTGAGCGCGGCACTTTTCGGCGTCTGGCAGGCCCGCGTCTGGCCGGCGAAGGCAGGCTGTTGCGATGCCGCATTGGCCTTGCCGTTGTCGAACGGGACACAGCTCGACGAGGCCGTCTGCGCGATGGCTGTCGCGGCCGTCAGCGGAGTCAACGCCAAGGCGACAACGAGGGCAGGAAGCGAATGTTTCATGGCGTGACGCAGACAGCGATCAAAAAGTACAACATGCAGCCACTGTATTCAGCCCGGGCCGTCCCTGCGCCGAACAAGGCCTTGAAGCCCGGTTGAAGCATGGATCCCGATGCGCCAAGTGGGTACGATGTGGCCCACGCAGCGCGACAGGGGCCGCGCACCTGATCTGATGCCGATATGAAACCCAACATCATCTACATCGTCTCCGACGACCTCGGTTATGCCGACCTGGGCTGTTACGGCGGTCGCGCAGCGGCGTTCGGCGCGGTGTCGCCGAACATCGACGCACTGGCTGCCGGCGGCCTGCGCCTGACCGAGGGCTACTCGAACGCGCCAGTGTGTTCACCGACCCGCTTCGCGCTGATCACGATGCGCTATCAATATCGGTTGCGCGGTGCGCTGGAAGAGCCGATCCACAGCGGCAGCAAGGGCAGCACCACGCTCGGCCTGCCCACCGACATGCCGACGCTGCCTTCGCTGCTGCGCGAGGCCGGCTACCACACCGCGCTGGTCGGCAAGTGGCACCTCGGCTACCCGCCCACCTTCGGGCCGCTGCGCTCGGGCTACGACGAGTTCTTCGGCATCATGGCCGGCGGGGTCGACTATTTCACCCATTGTTCGGGCAAGGGCGATCACGACCTCTACCTCGGCGAAGAAGCGCACCGCGAGGTCGGCTACCTGACCGACGTATTCTCGAACCGAGCCGTCGACTACGTGCAACGCATGGCCGGCGAAGCCAAGGCCGGCAAGCCCTTCTTCCTCAGCTTGCACTACACCGCGCCGCACTGGCCCTGGGAAACGCGCGACGATGCCGACGTGGCCCCGGAGGTCGCCGCCAACCTGTTCCATCTGCATGGCGGCAATGTGAACAGCTACCGCCGGATGATCCACCACATGGATGAGGGCATCGGGCAGATCGTCCGGACCTTGCGCGAACAGAGCCTGCTCGACGACACGCTGATCGTCTTCACCAGCGACAACGGCGGTGAACGTTTCTCCGACAACTGGCCGCTGGTCGGCGGCAAGATGGACCTGACCGAAGGCGGCATCCGTGTGCCCTGGATCGCGCACTGGCCGAACGGCGTCCCGGCCGGCTCGGTCAGCGATCAGCACTGCATGACCATGGATTGGTCGGCGACCATGCTGGAGCTCGGTGGCGGCAAGCCGCATCCCGACTACCCGCCAGACGGCGTGTCGCTGAAGGACGTACTGCGCAAGCCGTCGGCGAGTTTCGAGCGGACCATGTTCTGGCGCATGAACCACCGGCATCAACGCGCGATGCGCCATGGTCGCTGGAAATACCTGAAGGTCGACGATCACGAATACCTGTTCGACATCGAGGCCGATGCGCGCGAGCGCGCCAACCTGGCGGCGCGCGATCCGCAACGCCTGAAGGCGATGCGCGAGGTCTGGCTGGCCTGGGATGCGACGATGCCGCCGATACCACCCGATGCCACGGTGAGCCTGGGCTATTCGGTGAAGGACATGCCGCAGCGCTGAGGTTCGAGCGTGGACCTCGGTGTGCTGCGAAGAGATCGCGCCTGAAGGCGCTCCCACAGAACACCAGCCGCCATGCGGCGCGTGTGGTGGGAGCCGCCTTCAGGCGCGATTGCCGGAAAAGCACCGCCGTCCCGATTCGCTCCAACCTGGGCACGCCAAATCGGGCGGAAGTGACCTGAGCACGTAGGACAAGCCCTCGCGCGATCGTCGGGCGACCGGACGATCGGCAAGATCACAAAAAGTTGATGTGTTTCGGTGTCAGGAACGGCACGTCGAGGGGACAGAGATTCAACTGCGCGGCAATTGGCACGCAGTGAATCAAACAACCTCGAAGGAACCATCATGAACACCCACACACTCATCGCCGCCCTTGCGCTGACTGTTGCCGCCGCTGCTCCCGGCATTGCCGCCGCTGCGCCCGCGATGCAAGACCTCAAGAACATGCCGCGAGTGGAAGTGAACGCCGACATGAGCATGGCGAATCACGCCTATGCCGCTCGCGGCGAGGCCTACAGCGAGTCGATTCCGGTCTCGACCCAGTCGCGTGCAGAAGTGGTCGCCCAATTGCACGCCGCGCGCGCCGAAGGTCTGCTGGAGCAGCGCAACGAGCTGTACGGGTCGTTCATTCCGAGCCAGATCCAGTCGACGATGTCGCGTGCCTCGGTGATGGCGCAATCATCGATCAGTGCAAGCCGCTTCGAGCAGCAGTACGCGGGCGCGTGATCGTTTCCGCGGAGTGACCGGCACTTGGCGGCGGTTCACGCCGCGCTGAAGATGCCGCGCGGCCAGCTGCCGTCGAATCCTTCAAGCGATTTGGGTGGTGCCCGCACCTCAGCGTTGCGCCAGCCAATCGGCCAGTTCGACAATCTGCGCCAGCAACTCCCCGACCAATCGACGGACGGAGTCGACCTGCTGCAGATCGTCGGTCGGACGACACGCCAGCGACTCGAGCCGGATCGCCGGGCCAAGCGCAATCGCCGCCGGCAGCGCCCGCCGCAGCAGCGCTTCGGTGGCATAGCCGCCGGCGGCCAGGTTGTGTCGATAGAGCCGCAGCGATTCGGCGTCTTGCGTGTCGGCCGGATCACGGTGCGAATCACATGCGCCGATCAACCGCAGGCTGCGCACGGTACCGCCGAACACGCGCGACATCGACACGCCGGCGGGTCCGGTCAGCGCACCGTCCCAGCTCGTCATGACCCACGAGCCGTCGTCGCGAACGGCCATGTTGTCGAGTCCGAGCCTGGCGTGATTCAGGGTCGGCGGCAGCTCCGCTGCCGGCGCCCAAAAGCGCTGCAGCAGATCGGCTCGCGGCAGCAGCAGGTCGCAGACGCGCTGCGCTTGCGCGGCTCCGATGAAGCAGGATGCGCCAACGCGACCACGCGGGTCGACCGTTTCGGCCGCCTGCAGGAACCGAATCAAGCGCGGCAGCGCGCCCATCACGTCGACCGGCTGTGCCGCCGCCAGCAGCAATGGCATCCGCGCCGCCCTGGCCTGCAGCTGCGCGTAGCCCTCGGTCAGCTGCCGACGCCGCTGTGCCTGCGTCGCCTCGGTCACTGAAACCCCAGCGTGGTCACGCATCAGCAGCCAGCCCTGCTCACCGCTGTCGCAGGCGAGAACGTGCGCGACCTGACCCGAAAACTCGCGCGCCAACAGTCCGGGCAGCCGCAGCGTCGGCCCCTGACCGGGTGCGACGATCTTCAACCATACGGTCTCCGCGCCATCGCTCAGGCGATAGGTGTTCGACCACGAACGCGCGCTGATCAGCTCGCGCTGCCCGAAGCGTTCGAGGATTTCGGACAACCCGGGCTGCCGCGCATCGCTCGGCTCGCCGCGCGATTCGGGCGGATCAGCGCGCATCGGATGAATGCAGCCACGCGTCAGCCAGATCGGCCGCTTCTTGCCCCAGTGCGGCACGAAGTGCAGCAGCGTCCCGGCATGCTGCCAGCCGACGCGCGGCATCGTGACGGCCGAACGGATGTTGTCAGAGCGTACCAGCGTGTAGGCGGTGCGAAAGCCAAGCCAGCGGGCGTGCGCGAGCATCGCGTGATTCAGCGCCGGATGGATGCCCTGGCCTCGCCAGGCCCGCTCGGTGTGGGCGTCGGTGGTATAGATCTCGTCGTCGGCGAACTGCATCCGCACGCCGTGGGCGCCGATCGCGGTACCGATGCGGACCCAGTTGTAGGCAACGCTCGCCCCGTCGACCCGAGCGACGAAGCACAGGCTGCCGGCGGCGATCCGGTCGCGGAATATGCGTGCCCGCGACTCGGCCTGCGGCGGGTCATGCGGCAACGACAGCGCTGCCAGCCGGTCCGCGTCGTCGAGTTCGGCGATCTCGATCTCGATCGGTATCCGGGCCTGGTACGGCAACAGCTCGGGACCCAGATCCTTGCGATACATCAGCCATACCCGGCAGTCGCCGACGTGCGACAACCAGCGGCCGAACCGCGAGAACCAGCGCGCCGGAATGAGCGCAGCATGCGCCGTCGCATCGGCACTGGGCGCGTCCGGCGGCGCGCCTGCCGACCGCGTCGGGCCGGTCGGCTTCATGATCGTGCCGGAGGCTGGATCGGGAACCATGCGATGCGCACCGTCAGGCGCCCAGGAACAGGCGGCCGACGGTGCCGTCGTTCAACAGGTCACGGCCGCTGCCGGTCGCGACGATCCGGCCGGCCACCATCACGTGTGCGTGATCGGCAAACCCGAGCCCTTGCCGGACGTTTTGCTCGACCATCAGGATCGACAGCGCGTCTCTGGATTGCAGCGCGCGCAGCATCTCGAACACCTGCGCCACCGCGCGCGGCTCGAGCCCGATCGACGGCTCGTCGATCAGCAGCAGGCGCGGGCGCATCATCAGTGCACGAGCGATCTCGAGCAGCCGGCGTTCCCCGCCCGACAGCGCGCCGGCCGGTTGACGGCGGCGCGCGGCGAGTTTCGGATAACACGTGAGGATGCCCTCGACCGCCTCGGCCACCGCGACGTGGCTGCGCATCAGGTAGCCCCCTAGGCGCAGGTTGCGCTCGACACTGAGGTCGGGAAAGATCGACGCGCCCTGCAACACGTAGGCGATGCCGGCACGGCCGAGGCGGGCCGCCGCATCGAGCGCCGGATCGAGCGCTTCGCCATCGATGCGGATTCGCCCCGCATACACCTCGGCCAGGCCGAAGATCGCATTCAGCAGCGTCGATTTGCCGGCGCCGTTCGGCCCGACCAGGCACATCGATTCGCCGACACCGAGCTGCAGATCGACGCCGTGCAGGATCTCGGCATGCCGGTAGCCGGCGTGCAACGACTCGACCTGCAAACGTGGCGGCGGGCGACCGTTGGCGACCACGCTCATCCGCTACCGCCGAGATACGACTCGACCACACGGGGGTCGGCGCGGATCTGCTGCCAGCTGCCCGACGCGAGCAGGCGCCCGGCGGCCAGACAATGTACCTGCTGCGCCAGCGCGCCGACCACCTGCAGGTCGTGCTCGACGAACAGCAGCGTGATGCCCAGCTCGACGTTCGCACGCCTCAATCGGTCGACCAGGTGCGGCACCATCGCCGGGCTGACGCCGGCCGTCGGCTCGTCGAGCAGCAGCAGCTTCGGACCCGACATCAGCGCCATCGCGAACTCGAGCAGCTTGCGCTGTCCGTACGACAGCTCGGCCGCCGCCTGATCGCGCCATTCGCCGAGACCGACCCAGTCGAGCCAATGGGCGGCCTGCTGCGCGCGCGCCGGATCGGGCCGGCGCCACAGCGTATGCAACGGCTCGTCGGCATGTGCAACGCTGGCCAGCAGATTTTCGAAACTCGTCATCTGCTCGTAGACACCGGCGTCCTGAAACGTGCGGACGATGCCGAGCCGTGCGCGGGCCGCGGCTGAGCGGCCGCCCAGCACGCGACCTTCGAGGCGGATCTCGCCGGCGTCGGCCGCGTCCTGTCCGGCAATCGCGTTCAGCAAGGTCGTCTTGCCCGAGCCGTTCGGGCCGATCAGCGCAACGCGTTCGCCGCGCCGCACCGTGAAGCCGATGCCATCGTTGGCGACCACGCCTCCGAAGCGCTTGCACACGCCACACAGCTCGAGCAGCGGATCACCAGGCTCGCCCATCAGTGGCGCGCCTGCACCATCTGCAGCACCAGTTCGACATATCGGTCGGCGATCTCGTCGCCGCCTAGCCGGCCACCGTGTCCGAACCAGTCGGAGACGCCGCTGCACATCATCAGCACCGCCTTCGCGGTGAGCCGGATATCACCGATCGTGAAGTGGCTGGCAACAACGCCGGCCTCGAGCAGCGCACACAGCTGCGCCTCGTAGGAGTCGCGCTTGACGACGATCAGGCGCAGGTTGTCCGGCGTCAACGCCCGCAATTCGCTGTGGCTGACGCAGGCTTCGTCGCGCCGCACGACATGAAAACCGACATGAAAACGCAGCGCCGCACCCAGCCGCTCTACCGCACCGCCATGCGGCGCCACGGCGGCCGCGCTGCCGGCAATCAACTCGTTCATCGTGCGATCGAGCAGATCGACCAGGATCAGCTGCTTTGACGGGTAGTGGTAATACAGGCTGGCCGGCTCCATGCGGGCCGCCTGCGCCAGTTCGCGCATCGACGTGCCGTGGTAGCCGCGCAGCTTGAACAGCGCCGTCGCAGCCTGGCGGATGCGTTCGGCACCGCCCGGCTCCGAATGCACCGGGCGCCGCGCGTTGCCGCCGGCAGGTGCCGTCGACGGCCGGGCCAGTTCAGGCATGGCGTGATGTGTTGTGGTTTGAGCGCTGCACGCGTTGACACCTTATTCCGGCGATGCTAGCGTACCGAACGCTCGTTCGGTTGCACAGCCGCGTTCAGCACTGCGCCGCTCACCCACTGCTCGCCCAAATCGAGGGATTTCCCGTGATTGCCTGCCAATTCGCCAACCGAACCCGCCGCCACGCCGCCGGCCTGCGATCGACCCTGGTCGGCGCCGTCGCCACGCTGAGCATGCTGAGCGTCGCGACCCCCGCGCTTGCCCAGCAGGACACCATCACTTTCGGCGCCGCGCTGTCGCTGACCGGAAAAACCTCGACCGAAGGCCGCATGGCAAAGGCCGGCTACGACATCTATGTCGACGAGATCAACAAACGCGGCGGCATCGTCGTCGGCGGCAAGCCGCACAAGGTCGCGATCAAGTACTACGACGACCAGAGCGACGCCGCCACCTCTGTCAAGCTGTACGAGAAACTGATCAACGAGGACGGCGTCAAATTGCTGCTTGGCCCGTATTCGAGCGGCATCACGTTCGCTACCAGCGCGGTGGCCGAGAAATACCAGTTGCCGATGGTGGCTGCGCACGCTGCGGCCAGCAACGTCTATTCGCGCGGTTTCAAGTACCTGTTCGCCACGCTCACGCCAGCCGACCAATACACCGGCAACATGATCCGCATGGCGAGCAGCGCGACGCCGCGCGCTCAGCGCATCGCGCTGATCCACGAGAACGCGCTGTTTCCGCAGGCCAGCATCGATGCCGCCGAACAGCAGGCCAAAGCGGCCGGTCTGGAGGTGGTCTACAAGGAAGCCTACCCGACCGGCACCAAGGATTTCGCGGCGATGATCGAAGCGGTCAAGGCGCGCACGCCGGACGCGCTGATCGCCGCCGGCTACACCGGCGACATGATCGTGCTGGCGCGCCAGACCTCGGAGCAGAAGCTGCCGCTGAAGATGCTCGGCTTCACCCTCGGCCCGACGTTGCCGGGCTTCGTCGACGCGCTCGGCGGACGTGCCGAAAATATCCTCGAGCCGGTGCAATGGACGTCCGACCTGCCGTGGAAGGACGAGATCTTCGGCTGGACCGCCAAGGACTACGCAGACCTGTGCCGAGCCCGGCTCGGCCACGACTGCGACTATCACCCGCCGCAGTCGACCGCGGCGCTCGAGGTGTATCAACGCGCGATCGAGAAAGCCGGCTCGCTCGATCCGGCCAAGGTGCGCGACGCGCTTGCCCAGACCAATCTGATGACGGCCTACGGTCCGGTGCGCTTCAACGACAAGGGGCAGAACATCGCCAAGGGCATGTCGGTGGTGCAGTTGCAGAACGGCAAGCCGGTCGTCGTCTATCCGATCGAAGGGGCGAAAGCGAAGTTCGTCTACCCGATGCCGTCGCGCTGACCGTGGTGCACCGGGTCGTGGCGGCCGATGCGCCGACCACCCACCGGCGGCTGCGATGCTGACGCTGCAGATCGTGTTGTCGGGCGTGCTGCTCGGTGGCCTGTATGCATGCATGGCGATCGGTTTCTCGGTAATCTGGGGCGTGACCGGGCTGATCAACCTGGCGCATGGGGCGCTGATCCTGATCGGCGCCTACATCACCTGGTGGCTGCACACCCGAACCGGCGTCGATCCGTTCCTCACCCTGCCGGTCTCGGCCGCTGCGCTGTTCGCGTTCGGCTGGGCGCTGCAGCGCTGGCTGCTCGAACGCGTGATCCGGCGTTCGATGTTCATGACGCTGGTACTGACCTTCGGGCTGAACAAGGTGCTGGTCAACATCCTGTTCGAGTTGTTCAGCGCAGACGTGCGTGCGGTGACGATGCCGTATGCAAGCCAGGCGCTGCAGATCGGCCCGATCCGGTTGCCGTGGACACGGGTCGCCGTGTTCGGGCTCGCGCTCGGCCTGACGCTGGCGCTGCATCTGTGGATGAACCGCTCCCGCACCGGCAATGCGATCCGTGCCGTGGCCCAGAACCCGCGCGCGGCGGCCACGCTCGGCATTGACGCGCGCCGCGTGCGGGCGATCGCCTTCGGCATCGGCGCCGGGTTGGCCGGCGCTGCCGGCTCGCTGATGGCCGCGCTGTATGCGTTCTCGCCGATTGTCGGCGACAGCTTCACGCTGAAGGCGTTCGTGATCGTGCTGCTCGGCGGGCTCGGCAGCATGGCCGGCGCCATCGTCGCCGCGATGGTGCTCGGCATCGGCGAGAACCTGGTGTCGGGGCTGGGAGCGCCGGGCTTGCGCGACGTCGTCAGTTTCACGCTGCTGCTGGCGGTGTTGATGGTGCGGCCGCGCGGTCTGTTCGGTCAGCGGTTCGGCGGAGACGCGCGTGCCTTCTGATGCGCCGGCAGCCGGGCACGGCGGATCGCTGCTGCTGGCAAGCCGAACCGCGCCCGCGCTGCTGCTCGCGATCGCGGTGGCATTGCTCGCGGTCGCACCGGCTTGGCTGAACCCGTATTGGCTGCGTGTGCTGTCGGCGGTCTTCACCATCGCAGCAATCGCGCAGGGCATCAATCTGATGGCGGGTTTCACGGGTTATCCGGCCTTCGGCAACGTGGTCTTCTACGGCGTCGGCGCCTACGCCACCGCGCTGCTGATGGGTCGCGCCGGTTGGAGCTTTGGCGCCGCGGCGGTCGGCGCGACGCTGCTGGCGGCGGGGCTGGCACTGCTCGCCGGCCCGCCGCTGCTGCGCCTGCGCGGCCACTATTTTGCGATCGCGACGCTCGGGCTCAATGAAGCGATTCGCGAACTGGTTGCCAACGGCGGCGCACTGACCGGCGGCGGCAGCGGGCTGTCGCTGCCGCTGCCCGCAGGCGGTCCGCAATTCAACGCGGTGCGCTTCTACTACCTGCTGCTGGCGGTGATGCTGCTCGCCACCTGGATCACCTGGGAGTTTTCGCGGCGCAACATCGGCATCGGCTGCAGGACCATCCGAGACAACGAGGCCAAGGCTCAGGCGAGCGGCCTGCACACGACGCGATACAAGACCGCCGCCTGGACGATCAGCGCAGCGATCACCGGCGCGGTTGGCTCGATCCAGGCCTGGTGGCTGACCTACATCGATCCGCCGTCGATGTTCGACATCTCGATTGCGGTCAAGGCCTTCGTGATTCTGCTGCTCGGCGGTGCCGGCAGCGTGCTCGGGCCGGTGATCGGTGCCTTCGTCGTCGAATTGCTGGCCAACCTGACCTGGAGCAAGTTGCTGAATTGGCACCTCGGATCGATGGGGCTGCTCATCATCGCCATCATCCTGTTGTTTCCGGACGGTTTCGGCAGCGCGATCGGGCCGCAAGGCTGGATCGGCCATCGAATCGCCGCCTGGCGCACCCGTCATCGCAGGAAAACCGAATGATCGCCATCCAGTTGTCCCTGCAAGCGGCGCGGCGTCCCGAGGCCATCGCGCTGGTCTACGGCGAGCGCCACCTCAGCTACGCCGAACTGCACGCACGTTCCTGCCGCGTTGCGCAGGGACTGGCGGCAGCCGGCGTCGGACCGGGCGATCGGGTCGCGGTGATGCTGCACAACTGTCCGCAGTTCTTCGAGATCCTGTTCGGCTGCGCGTGGCTTGGCGCGGTGTTCGTCCCGATCAATTTCAGACTCGCGCATCCTGAGGTCGAGCGCCTGCTCGCAGTGTGCCGTCCGCGGCTGCTGATGGCCGCACAGGTCTTCTACGATCCGCTCGGGCAGATGCGCGAGCTGCCACCCGCGGTGCGCTGGCTCGACGACCAACCGCCACTCAGCGAGGCGCCGGTCGATAACGACTACGAACGCTGGCTGCAAGATCAGTCGTCGGACGAGGCGGAGTCGCTGCCAGCGGCCGAGGCGCCGCTGATGCTGATGCATTCATCGGGCACCACCGGCCTGCCGAAAGGAATCGTCTTCACACACGCCACCGCGCTGGCCTCGTCGAGCGCGAAGCTGATCGATTTCGGGCTGTCTGCCGCCGATACCTCGGTGGTGTTCGGCCCGCTGTTCCACACCGGTCCGCTGATGGACCTGGCGCTGCCACTGCTCGTCTGTGGCGGGCGTGTGGTGCTCGGCGCATCGCGCCAGTTCGATCCGACTCGGCTGCTGCAGACAATTGCGACCCACCGCGGAACCGTCCTGCCGATCTATCCGACCATGCTGCGCCGGGTGATCGAGTTGCCACTCGATCCGACCCTCGATCTGTCCAGCCTGCGCTTGATCATCACCGGCGGCGAGGCCGCGCCATTACCGGTGATCCGCAGCACGATCGAACGCTTCCCGCACGTCGATTTCGTCAACAACTACGGCAGCACTGAAGGCGGGCCGATCACCACCTTTCTGGCTCCGGCCGACGCGTTGCGCAAGATCGGATCGGTCGGTCGCGAATCGTTCAGCGTGCAGGTCCGTATCGAAGACGAGGCCGGCCGGCCGCTCGGTGCCGGCCAGGTCGGCGAACTGGTCGTTCGCAGCCCGTTTGTCTGCGCCGGCTACTGGGGCCGACCGGCCGACACGCAGGCGCAGCGACGCAAGGGCTGGTGGCGCACCGGCGACCTCGGCTGGCGCGACGAGGACGGTTTTCTGTGGATCGCCAGTCGCAGCAAGGACCTGATCAAGAGCGGCGGCGAAAACGTCTATCCGATCGAAGTCGAGCAGGCCATCAGCCAGCTGGCTGAAGTTGCCGAAGTTGGCGTGGTCGGCGTTCCCGACGACGAATGGGGCGAGGCGGTTGCCGCGTTCATCGTCCCTCGGCCGGAAGTCACGCTGACGGCGCAGCAGGTGCTCGACCACTGCCGCTCGCTGTTGGCCGGCTTCAAGAAGCCGCGCCACCTGCGCTTTGTCGAACACCTGCCACGCGGCACCACCAACAAGGTCGACAAGCGCCTGCTGCGGCTTTGGTGGGAAAGCGATGCCCATGAGGCATGACGCGGCGCGCGCGAGACGCGGCGCGCTGCGGGCGCACTGTCGACCGTCAGGTCAGGCGAGGCGGTAAAACGCCATTTCCACCCTGTCAGGCCGGCGCACGCCGGTGCCGACGAACAGGCTTTCGGCCAGCCAGCGCCAGCGCCCCTCGGCCACTTCGAAACGCGGCAGGCAGCGGAAATAGACAAGCGCCGGATCGACCGCTTCGCCGCGCACCAATTGCTCGGTCACTTCGGGCGACGCGCGGCGCAGCGCCCGGTTGGCAACGAAGACCTTGGTGCCGTCGTCCAGTTCGAGCACATAACGCGCATCGAGATCGGCCACGCCATCGTTCTGGACCAGCTGGAAATCGGCGCCCGCGTGGAGTACGCGCCCGCTGACCTGCGGGCCGCGCAGTTCGCCTCCGAGAATCGGGATGACACGGCGCCGGCCGCCATTGACGGCGCCGATTTCGATCGGCGTCGCGACCTCGACCGACAGATGCCCGAACAGTTCGAGCTGCGGCGCCGGCAGATCATCCATGTCGAAGATTCCGGTGAGGCCGCCCTTGCCGAAACTTCCGGCGCCGCAGCGGGGATGAAGAGTCGTGTCCTGCGTGGTTCACGTCAGACCCAGCAGGCGCTTGGCGTTTTCCTTCAGGATCAGCGGCTTGACCGAATCCTTGAAGCCGGCCTCCTCGAAATCGGCCATCCAGCGGTCGGGTGAAATCAGCGGGAAATCGCTGCCGAACAGGATTCGGTCCTTCAGCAGCGTGTTGCAGTACTGAACCAGCTGTGGCGGAAAATATTTCGGGCTCCAGCCCGACAAGTCGATCCAGATATTGGGCTTGTGCATCGCCAGCGACAGCGCTTCGTCCTGCCACGGCCATGACGGGTGGGCGATGATGATCTGCATGTCGGGGAAGGCGATTGCCACGTCTTCGAGCTTCATCGGGTTCGAGTTTTGCAAGCGCAGCCCGCCACCACAACGCATACCGCTGCCGATGCCCGAATGCCCGCTGTGGAACACGGCCGGCAGTTTGTACTCGTTGATCACCTCGTAGATCGGCCAGGCCATCTGATCGGTCGGCTCGAAGCCCTGCACAGTGGGGTGGAACTTGAAGCCCTTGACGCCGTGCTGCTCGATCCGGCGGCGCGCCTCGCGCCCGCCCATCTTTCCCTTGTGCGGATCGATGCTGCCGAAGGCGATCATGATGTCCGGATTTTCCTGCGCGGCGTCGGCGATCTCTTCGTTCGTGATGCGGGCGCGGCCGAGTTGCGACTCGGCATCGACCGTGAAATTGACGAAGCCGATCTTCTTCTCGCGGTAGAAATCGATCGTTTCCTGCATCGTCGGGCGACGGCTCGAGCGGAAATATTTGTCGGCGGCGCGGTCGTATTCCTCGCCGTAGTTGTCGAAGGGGTTGCGACACGACACCTCGAGGTGGGTGTGGGTGTCGATGGCGATCAGTTCGTCGGTATTCATGGTTGCCTCAAACTCAGTTGGCGACGCGATAGTTCAGCTTTTGAATCAACATGATCATGATCCATGGGTCCAATGAGGTAATTTTCTCTGCACTAGACGCAATCTAGACTAGGGTTTCCCCCATCTTATTAGTTTCGTTTCGAAACTAATATTCGCCGGTCAAACCAAGAACCATCACCATGACCTCGACCTTCACCCCCGCCACCGGCATGTTGGCATCGCTGGATCTGCTGCAGATCTCGATCGACGGCCCGGTGATCCATGTGCGCCTGAACCGGCCGGCCAAGCGCAATTCGATCAGCGACCCGTTGATCCAGCAACTGCACACCTGTTTCATCAACCTGCCCGACGGCATCAAGGCCGCGGTAGTGAGTGGCGAGGGCTCGCATTTCTGCGCGGGGCTCGATCTGTCGGAACTGGTCGAACGCGACATCGGCAGCGCGGTGCTGCATTCGCGCATGTGGCACGCCGCGTTCGATGCGATCCAGTTCGGCCGCGTGCCGGTGGTCGCGGTGTTGCATGGCGCGGTGGTCGGTGGCGGGCTCGAGCTGGCATCGAGTTGCCACATCCGGGTTGCCGAGAAGTCGGCGTATTTCGGCCTGCCGGAAGGCCAACGCGGCATCTTCGTCGGCGGCGGTGGATCGGTTCGCGTGCCGCGCCTGATCGGCGTCGCCCGCATGAGTGATCTGATGCTGACCGGCCGCGTCTTCGACGCCGACGAAGGCGCGCAGATGGGCCTGGTCAACTATGTGGTTGCGGAAGGTGAAGGCCTCGTGAAAGGCATCGCGCTCGCGCATCGGATCGCGACCAACGCGCCGATGTCGAACTACGCGGTGACCCACGTGTTGCCACGCATCGCCGATCAGTCGCAGACCGACGGGCTGATCACCGAATCTTTGATGGCCGCGGTGGCAGAAAGCACACCCGAGGCACAAGACCGTCTGCGCGCCTTTCTGGAAGGGCGCGCTGACAAGGTGGTGAAGGCATCATGATCAACCAGGCCTCCACCCCGCGCTACCGCGACGCCCAGGTCGGCGGTTGCATCGAAGCCGAGATCGAGCAACGTGCCGATGGCAGCACGCTGCTGCGCTCCGTTGATCCGCTGCGCTGGTATCCGGAACGCCTGACCGACAGCCTGGAGCAATGGGCAAGGGAGGCGCCCGACCGGACCTTCATCGCACGCCGCGCAGCCGGCGGCGGCGACTGGATCGAGGTCAGCTACTCGCAGATGTTGCAACGCGTGCGCCAGATCGGCCAGGCACTGGTCGACCTGAAGCTGTCGGTCGATCGCCCGGTCGCCATCCTGTCAGACAACGACATCGAGCACCTCACGCTGGCACTGGCGTCGATGTGGGCCGGTGTGCCGTACGCACCGATCTCCAGCGCCTATTCGCTGATTTCGCAGGACTACGCCAAGCTGCGTCACATCCTCGGCACCGTGACGCCGGGCCTGGTGTTCGCCAGCGGCCCGGCCTATGCCAAGGCCATCCAGGCGGTGGTGGGCGACGACGTGGCCGTGGTGCTCACCGAAGGCCGGATCGACGGCCGCGAGACCCGTTCGTTCGCCAGCCTGCTCGAGACCTTGCCGGGTGCATCGCTGGACGCCGCGCACGATCGGGTCGACGCCGACAGCATTGCCAAGTTCCTGTTCACCTCGGGCTCGACCAAGGCGCCGAAAGGCGTCATCAACACCCACCGCATGTTGTGCGCGAACCAGCAGATGATCCGCCAGACCATGGGCTTTCTGGCCGAAGAGCCGCCGGTGCTGGTCGACTGGCTGCCGTGGAACCACACCTTCGGCGGCAACCACAACGTCGGCATCACGCTGTACAACGGCGGCACGCTGTACATCGACGACGGCAAGCCGACGCCCAAGGGCATGGCGCAGACGCTGCGCAACCTGCGCGAGATCTCGCCGACCGTCTATTTCAACGTGCCGAAAGGTTTCGACGAACTGGCCACCGCGATGGACAGCGATACGCCGCTGCGCGACAGCCTGTTCAAGCGCTGCAAGGTCTTCATGTTCGCCGGGGCCGGCCTGAGCCAGGCGGTCTGGGACAAGCTCGACGCCCACGGCGAGGCATCGACCGGTGAGCGGGTGCGCATCATCACCGGCCTGGGCATGACCGAAACCGCACCGAGTTGCACCTTCGCGGTCGACACCGACGTGCGCTCGGGCCACATCGGGCTGCCGGTCCCTGGCGTCGAGGTCAAGCTCGTGAAAGACGCCAGCACCGGCGACAAGACCGAGATCCGGTTCCGTGGCCCGAACGTGATGCCGGGTTACTGGCGCGCGCCGGAACAGACCCGCGATGCCTTCGACGACGAAGGTTTCTACCGCACCGGCGATGCGGTCACCTTCGTCGACCCGTCCGATCCGCAGCGTGGCCTGCTGTTCGATGGCCGCACCGCCGAGGATTTCAAGCTCGACACCGGCACCTTCGTCAGCGTCGGTCCGCTGCGCGCCAAGATCGTGCTGGCCGGCGACCCCTGCGTACAGGATGCGGTGATCACCGGCATCAACCGCGGCGAAGTCGGCGCGCTGCTATTCCCGCGCCCCGATGAATGCCGCAAGCTGGCCGGCGCACCGGCCGATATGCCGCTGCCCGAGGTGCTGCATCTGCCAAAACTGCGCGCCTTCTTCCAGGCGCTGGCCGACGCGTGGTGGCGCGATGCCACCGGCAGCGCGACACGCGTCGCGCGAATCCACGTGCTGGCCGAGCCACCGGCCATCGATGCCGGCGAGCTGACCGACAAGGGTTCGATCAATCAGCGCGCCGTCTTGTCCAACCGCGCCGCGCTGGTCGAGGCGCTGTACGAAGGCCCGGCTGCCGACCCCTTCGTGATCCTTCCGAACAAGGGCTGAACGAGCTTCGAATGTCGACCTTCCGCACATCGATCGCCAAGGCCTTGTTCACCGATCTCGGCCACCGCAGCGCCGATGCGGCGCTGCCGTTCATCGCGGCGTGAGCGCATGCCACGACCACCAGCCGCCATGTCGACCCCAACACCCGCGCTGCTGCCCGCGGATGCCGACGAACGCATGGGCCAGCCCGATGGCGGCAACCTGCAACTCGGCCCCTTGAACGATCTGCTCGGCTATCACCTGGCCCACGCCGTGGTGGCGACCACGCTGATGTTCGATCGCCACATCGGCGAGCCCTTCGACCTCAGCAAGGTTGAATATTCGATGCTGATGCTGATCCTCGCCAATGGCCCGCTGGCGCCGAAGCGGCTGGCTCAGGGCCTGGCGCTGACGCCGCCGAAGATGACGATGCTCCTCGACCGGATGCAGTCGCGCGGGCTGTTGCGGCGCGAGCGCAGCGAAGTCGATCGGCGCTCGCAGAACGTGGTGCTGACGCCCGAAGGTGAACGCATTGCCAGAAGCAGCGCGGCGGCGGCCGAATCGTCGGAGGCCTCGCTCAACAACCGGCTCAGCCGCGCCGAACGGGCGATGCTGATCGAGTTGTTGAACAAGGTGTCGGACAGCTGAACACGAGCCGTGCGCGGCCTTCAGCGCACCGCAGGCAAAGACGCCGCCTTCGCAGGCACCGCAGCCGCTGATGGCGGCGCCGCAGCCACTGCCAGGCCGAGCACGGTCGGCACTGCCCGGCCACTGACTTCGCTCTTTTTCGACGCCTCGACCCGAACCCGCGTTGTCGGAACCGCGCGGGCCGCCAGTTCGTCGCCGATCGACTTCGCACGGTCGGCTGCCAAGGCCTCCAGCCGCGGCTGATCGATCACTTCGGCATCGAGCAGCCGCTTGAGCAGCAGCGGATATAACTCGGCCGCCATCGCATCGGACAGGCCGGCGGACGCTGCGGGCGCCACAGGCTTCGGAGCCGACGCCGCTGCGGCAACCGGCCGGCTGGCGGCACCGGCTGTCGATTTCGGTGAGGCGAGCTGCTGTTTCACGCCGGCCAGCGTCTCGGCACCGAAGCGTTTGACGAACAGCTGCTCCAGCGCCTGTCGGCTCGCTGCCTGGCTGAGGCTGATCGGTCCCGGATCTTCGTCCGCAGCCACGCTGCGCCCGCTTTGCACCGCCACCGCGCGCCGCAATGCCAATTGGCGCAGCGCGGCGGCATCGGCTTCACTGTCGTAGCCGGCCTGCACCGTGACCGCCAGGCCCGGCCGCTTGTCCATCGCATCGGCCAGCGTCTTCAATTTCTCGCGCTCTGGCGGCAGCAGCACGGCACGTCCGACATCGAAGCCGATATTGTCGAGTTGCTGATTGCCACCGCCGCCGAGCATCGCGCCAAGTGCCCGGAACGGCGCGGTGACGATCTTCGTCAGCACATTGACGATCGCCTTCCAGACGATCTGGCCGTAGCTGAACTGCGGGTCGTCCAGGCTGCCCGATACCGGCAGACCAAGGTCGATGCGGCCGTCCGAATCTTCCAGGATGGCAATCGCCAGATCGAGCGGCAGGTTGCTGGCGGTCGCACTCTCGACCCGTTCGCCCAAGGTCAGCCGGGTCATCACGACCTTGTTCTCACCGGCCAGCTGGCGCTTGTCGATCTTGTATTCGAGGTCCAGCGACAACTTGCCCGAGGTGATGCGGCGGCCGGCAAAGGTGGCCGAATACGGCGTCAGCGTCGCCATCTCGACATTGCGGAACTCGAGCTTGATGTCGGTGAACGCGGTCGGGTCGAACAACCGGATCCG
>JANNNE010000084.1:0-1697 GCA_031398385.1 Ideonella sp. | reverse complement strand
AGCCGATCAACACCAGCACGATACCGACCGTCACGACGGTCCAGCCCAGCCCGCCGGCATCGCTGGGCAATGAGAACCCGAAGCCGGCGATCACGATGCCGGCGAAGATTGCCGGCCAGATCAGTTTGTCGAGCGTGCTGGCTTTCATGCCTCGTCCTTCAGAACCACGCGGGCTGCATGGTGCGACAAGTATCGTCGCGGTTTTCGACGACGGCTAGCCACGCCGGAACCTTCGGCAATTCATGGCGGTAGAAGTAGCGCGCCGCGGCCAGCTGGCCACGCGCCACCGGATCAGCAGCGGCGCGATCGGCAACCGCCTGCGCCATCAGCGCGACATCGAGCCAGATCCACGCCAGCACCACATGCCCGAAGCCCTGCAGATAGGGCGTCGCGTTGGCCAGTGCTTCTTCCGGCCTGCCATTCGCCCAGGCGCCGCGCGTGGCCTGTGCCAGCACCTGCCATGCGCCTGCGAGCGAATCGGCTTCCGCGGACCACGCGGTCGGCGCTGCGGCGGTGATGGTCGCGTCGATCTTGCGAGACAGCGCATCCAGGCCTGCGCCGCCATTCATCACCACCTTGCGTCCCAGCAGGTCGAGCGCCTGGATACCGTGCGTACCTTCATGGATCATGTTCAAACGATTGTCGCGCCAGTATTGCTCGACCGGATAGTCACGCGTGTAGCCGTAGCCGCCGAGCACCTGGATCGCCAGGCTGTTGGCTTCCAGGCACCATTCGCTGGGCCAGCTTTTCGCGATCGGCGTCAGCATCTCCAGCAGCAGCGCCGCCTGCGCCGCCGCGGCCGGCTCGCCGGTGTGCTGTTCGTCGACCAGCCGCGCGCAATACAGGCACAAGGCCAGGGCGCCCTCGCAATAACTCTTCTGCGCCAGCAACATGCGTTTGATGTCGGCATGTTCGATGATCGCGACCGGTGGCTTGCTGGCGTCCTTGCCGGCCGGCCCGATCGGCCGGCCCTGCGGACGCTCGATCGCATAGGCCAGACTGGCCTCGAAGCCGGCGTAGCCGAGCACCGTTGCACCCAGGCCCACCGCAATGCGCGCCTCGTTCATCATGTGGAACATGCAACGCAGCCCCTGCCCCGGTTGACCGACCAGGTAGCCGATCGCACCCGCGCCGTTGCCATCCAGACCCGACCCGCTGCGCACCGGGTATTTGCCCTCGCCGAAATTCAGCAGCGTATTTGGAATACCGCGATAGCCGAGCTTGTGATTCAGGCCGGCCAGCGCGACATCGTTGCGCTCGCCGGTCAACTGCCCATTCGTATCGACCAGCTTTTTCGGCACGATGAACAGCGAGATCCCCTTCACACCGGGAATCAACTTGCCCTCAGCGTCGGGAATCTTGGCCAGCACCAGATGGATGATGTTGTCGGACAGCTCGTGTTCGCCATTCGATATCCACATCTTGTTGCCGCGCAACCGATACCGCGGTCCGAGCGGATCGTCGGCATGGTCGGCACCATCGGGCACCGCGCGGGTCACGATGACGGACAGGCTCGAGCCGGCCTGCGGCTCGCTCAGGCACATCGTGCCGAAAACGCGCCCCGAAAACTCGTTCTTCGCGAACACCTCACGTTGCAGCCCAGTGCCGTGCGCCATCAGCAGGTTGGCGTTGCCGCTGGTCAACATGTGCCCGCCGCCAATCCCGATGCCGGCTTTCGAGAAGAAGCTGTTGGCGGC
>JANNNE010000081.1:0-53220 GCA_031398385.1 Ideonella sp. | reverse complement strand
GGTGGCCATCCTCCTCGATCTGAACCTCGGCGCTCAGCGCAGCGTCGATGTGGAGCAACTGGTCCGATCGTTGCTGTTCTTTCCAGTGCACTCGCCCGACGGAGGCATCCGACCGGTCATCGCTGTCGGCTGGACGCTCGACTACGAGATGTATTTCTATTTGTGCATGACGATTGTCATCGGATTGTTCGCACGCCACAGGTTCTTGGCCATCGGCACGATGATGGGTGTCATCTACGTGATCGCGAGGGCAACGCTCGACTCCCGGCTCGACTGGGTCGTCAACGGCGGCCTCGCCTGCGAATTCCTGCTGGGCTTCCTGGCTGCAATATGCTTCCGCGATCTTGTCAGATCCGGCCTGCTGATCGCCGCGGCGCTGCTGATCTGCTGGATCATGCTGCCTGATTTTCGTCTGTTGCATCCCTACGGCGCAGGTTTCGATCGCGCCTTGTCATGGGGCATGCTGTCATTCGTGGTGGTGCTGGGTTCTGCCTGCCTGGAGCGCCGGATGCCGATCGGACCGATTCCGCTTCTCGATCGTCTGGGCGACGCTTCCTATTCTCTTTATCTCATCCACGTCCCGGCCTTCGCCCTGGTAAGGCTGATCCTGAACTGGGCAGGTCTTGAACTCGATGCCGTGACCAGTGCTGGCATTCTGTTGCTCGGCGCAGTATGCCTGGCGGTGATTCTGCATCGATTGATCGAGAAACCGCTGACAACCATGCTGCAGAAACTACGGCCGTTTGCCCGTTTGCGCAGGCCGCTGAATCGCAGCTTTCCAAACTAGGAGGCACCTATCTCCAAAACCACTGAATCTTCGGGATCATCACCGTTTGACGGACTGTGGAGAAAACTTCTTTCGCTGCCGATCCGGGCCAGCCAGGCTCCCTGCTGGGCACAAGAAAAAGTTTCTGCCCCTCGTCAAAGACAAGCCCTGGCTGGTCGTTTGAACCTGAACCGGGTCAGCGGGGCGCGCCCGGCTTGATACCCAGCCGACCGGAGTAATCCGTATAGTTCAACAGTGGACGCTGTGTGATGCCAGCGAAATATTCATCGGTGGCCTTTTGCGATCCCCGAAAGTGGCCATAGTCATCGATCAGCAGCGCGCCACCGGGCGTCACCAGCGGGTAGAGCACCTCGAGCTCCTTTTTTGTCGACTCGTACCAGTCGGTATCAAGGCGAAGAACGGCGATCGCCTGTGGCAGTTCCGGTGAATCCAGCGTCTGCAACACATCACCCTGCACAAAGATCACGTTGTCATCCAGCAAGCCCGCTTCGGAAAAATTCGCCTTGACCTGATCCAGCGGGCAGAAGACCCATTCGTTGTGATCGCCGCGATCCATATTCTGGTACTTCACGATTGCCGGCTCGCCTGAAGACGTTTCGACGTCGATTGTTTGTGGCTTGGTCATGCCCAGGAACGTGTCGAAAAGCCAGACCTTGCGATCAACGCCGTAAGCGTCAAACATCATCTTCGCAAGAATGGCGTTGCCGCCTTTGTAGACGCCGCATTCGACGAAGTCGCCCGGGATGTTCTGCTCGATCACATGCTTGCAAGCCAGAATCGTCGCAAACAAGCGCTCATCCGACACCATCGACAAGCCATGCAGGCGGATGTGGTCGAACGCTTTTTGCTCGATCTCCGAAAACTCGATCGGAAAGCGCAGCGAAGTGGGACGTCGGCGAAGGTCGAAACCCAAGGCCCAGAAACCCGCTCGGATCGATTTTTTCAGAAGCTTCACGATTGGGCGGGGTGCTTGCGGATCGGATTCGTCAATTGCTTTCCCATGGCTCAGCCCGTTGCACGAATCAGTTCGGCCACGGTCGTCGTGCCGCTGGCGACATGGCCCAGGCCGCTCTGCAAAAGACCGTCATCTTGCTCACGCTGCAGGTGTCGCAACAATTCATGCTCTCCGGTACCTTTCGCAATCAGGCTGGCCATCGCCGAATCGATCTCGATCAGGTCATAGATTGCAACCCGCCCGTGGTAGCCAGTTCCGGCGCAGTGGGCACAGCCGATCGGTCGTCTGATTGCGACGGGTTGCCCGGGATTTCTACTCGACCACTGTTCGATGAGTGTGGCCGTCGCAGCGTCGTGGACGCTTTCTACTTCGGAACACTTCGGGCACAACACGCGAACCAGCCGCTGAGCCATCAGTCCGCGCACACTTGCGGAAATCAGGAAAGGCTCGATTCCCATGTCGGTCAGCCGGGTGACCGCGCCGATCGCGCTGTTGGTGTGCAAGGTCGAAAACACCAGGTGCCCAGTCAGCGAAGACTGGATCGAGATCCGGGCCGTTTCCTCGTCGCGAATTTCGCCGACCAGGATGACGTCCGGATCATGTCGCAGCACCGAGCGCAGTGCCCCCGCAAACGTGAATCCGATGTCGGGATTGACTTGCAATTGGGTGATTCCGGCGATCTTGTACTCGACCGGATCCTCCACCGTGATGATCTTCTTTGTCTGATCGTTGGCCAGCTCGAGTGCCGTATAGAGCGTGGTGCTTTTGCCTGAACCAGTCGGACCGGTCACCAGCACGATGCCATTCGGAAAATGCGACCAGGCATCAAAGAGACTGGCCTGCGCGGAATTCATGCCGAGATCTTGGAGCCGAGTCGGTTTGCGTTCCTGGCGCAACAACCGCAACACAATCGACTCGCCCGCAGAACCCGGCAAGACAGACACCCGAATATCAAAGGCCTCACCGTTGACCCTGGCGTTGATTCGACCGTCCTGCGGCAATCGGCGCTCGGCGATGTCCAGGTTGGCAAGAATCTTGATTCTGCAAACGACGGCGTCGAAGCGGTCTCGCGGCTGCCGGGTCTGCAACAGCATTTCCCCGTCAACGCGTACCCGGACATTGAAATCGTACTCGGCGGGCTCGACGTGAACGTCGGACGAGCGCCGGGTAACAGCCTGCGACAGGATGGCATTCACCAACTCGATCGTCGGCCCCTCTTCGGCCAGTTCCCTCAGCGCCCGAAGATCGTCGCTGCCGGTGAACCGTGGTTGATCGGTGACCTGTTGAACGCTCACCAGCCGGTCGTAAAGCGACGGCGGAATCAGTGCCCATTCGAAGCTGGCTTTAAGGGCGAGGGATTTTCGCTGAACCAGCGCCACCACCTCGGGCAAAGGCTCTTCGCGAAAGCCGACCCACCAACGGCTATCGTCATTGAAAATCAGCGCCGCCTTCAACGTCAGCCAAGAACCCGACAGGCCAAGCGCCGCGGCGCCGTCACGAGACCACCTGGCCAATTGTTCGAGATCGAGAGCGTCCTCGCCAAGCAGGCGCACACCACAATGCCGCGAGTAGGCGGCATACAGCGGTGTCTCGGCAATCGCATTCAGGCGCAACAAGCCGGCGACAACATGAACACCGGTCTGCTTGGCAAGGGCCAGCGCTCGTTGGGCGGACTCCAATGAAATCAGATTGGTCGAGACGAGGTGATCGACGAACGCCTTCTGATCGATCCGCTCCCAGACCGCCACCGAACCGGCATGTTCCGATGCGTTTGTCGACCCTTCAGCGACGAAGCGCGTGGCTGTGGCTGTGGCTGTTGACAATGGCTGCTTTCATTGAGCCCCCGGGCAGGGGCAGATTCAGGGACGATCTGAAACGTCACGCGCCAACTTGATTTCACGGGCCGCTCCGAACCATCGCCCTTGTGCGAAAGCCAACAGGGTGAACCGTTCGTTGCGGCTGAACGCGAAGTCGGCGTCAAGGCGGGCTGGCTCGCCCGGCTTGAGCTGCTTGGCTGCAATGAATACCGTGGACGCCTTGGGCCGCAATGCGGGCACCTGCGCCGCTGCCGGGCGACGGCTGGCGGATTTGCCGGACGGCTTGTCGGCTGCGGCTTTTGGGTCCGTGACGACTGGGTACTGCCGAAGAAGAATCAGATAGGTGGTACCGGGCAACTCGCTCTTGACGACCGCATGAACGCTTCCTTCTGTACTGATTTCGGGTATGTCGAGCAGCAGATAGGATGAAAACTCAGGTTTTGTGGCGCCGATTGCTGCCGAGGCCGCTTCGAACGATGGCGCCATGGCCAGCGCGGGAGGTGGAAACGGTGCCTGCGCAATGGATGTGCCCAACAACGGCAGCATCAAGATAAAAAGCGTCACTCTTCGGGGAAGGAGCATTCTGGAAATCAATCAAGTTCAAACAGCTGAAATGATGATACCGCAAGGATGGCTTTCGAGCCGATTCGCCGAGCTCGCGGGGCAGGACGCATCGAAGGGCTTCTGCGGGCAAGAAAAAAGGGAGAAGCTTTCGCTTCTCCCTTGCCTGTGCGAGCGGCCTGCCGAACGAATCCGGCGGGCCAGAGCAACATGCTTACTTCTTGATATCGGTCTGTGCGTCCTGATCGATGTGATCGCGGTTCGACGATTCGATATTGGCGAAGTCAGCACCTTGCGAGCTGGAGACTTCAGTCAAGGCCATCGTCGTCAGGTTGTAGATGTAGTTCTGGACGCGCAGCGACGGCACGTCTGCAGAAATACGCAACCTGATACTCTCGAGACCCGCAGCGCCTGCTGTCGCCTGGCGTGCATTCAACAGAGCGGCGGTCGGCACATCGTCATAACGCAACGCCGGGGCGACCGAGGTTGCCGGCCTGGTCAACCGAGCCAGAACTTCGTTATTCACCACGTACTGCGAGCCCCGCGGCGGCAGTGCCGGAATGATCGTGCCCCACAGACCATAGCGGCCATCGTTCCAGATGTACTGGGCGTCGACCTGTGCCGTGTCCGTCTCGCTGTTGTTGATGACCCGCAACAGACCAACCCATGGTGCCGGGCTGAAGTTGAAGTTGCGAACGTCGATCTTCACACCGCCGTAGACCTGTGCCAGGTCGCCCGGGCAGCTGATGTTTTCCTGCTCGCTGATGTCATCCTTGAACAAGGTCGCGACGATGTTCGTGAACGTTGCTTGCGGAATCGTCGTGTTGCCAGGAACGTTGTAGCAGATCGACAAATCGACGCCCGGCAGGCCAAGTCCACCCAGGGCTTGCGGGTCTGCCGCGGCCTGCAGTTGAGCATGTGACACATCCCAGAAGAACTGACCCGGGGTGCCGGTCGGCGTGATGGTGAATCCGCTGCCGAAGCCTGCAGACGTGGCGCAGGTGCGCTGTCCGACCGGCATCGCAGCCAGATTGATCAGGCGAAGGGCACCACCAGCGGCCAACGTGCCGGTCTGGTTGACAACCATGCGCAACGCGAACAGCGGTGAGCGGATGTCGACACCACCAGCGACGTTCGGGATGCCAGGCGTGCCGAAGTCCCAGGCAGCCGCGTTGGCAGCCGGTGCCGGGAGCGCGTTCTTGAACCGGTAGAAGTCAGCCAACATCAGGCGGTCGGCTGCCGACACAGCACGGTTGCGGAAGCTGATACCACCGAGGACGGCGTCACGCTCGTCGCCCGACGAAGCCGAGCCAGCTGTGAACGGACCGGCCGGGCCAGCAACCGTCGGGTTCAGTGCGGGACCGAAACCGATCGAGGGAACCGACTTGACCGTCGGGACGAAGGTGTAGCGACCACCGCCCTGTCCGCCAACACCGTTGGTCGGGGTCAGGTTCTGACCGAGCAGACCGAATGCCGAATAGTTCTCGGCGAAGCTGTTGGTGGTGGCAATCAGACGATTGGCCTGGCCCAGATTCGAAACGATCACGTCGAGTGCACGACGGATCTGGACGTACGACGGGTTGAAGGTCGGAACGTTGGTTGCCGGCACGTTGGTGTTCGGCTCGGTACCCTGGAAGTTGTTGATACCGCTGTTGCCACGCAGCGTGATGCGGGGGATCGGATCCGGGCCGCAAGCTGCCGAGTTGTTGAATGCCGTACCGGTGTGACCCGTGGTAGCGACGACTGCGCTGGCCAGATTGTGGATGGCAGCGAATTCGGCGTTTGCCGTGGTCGCGGTGTCTTGAACTTGACGGCAGTCTGGCGCGCCCACTTCACAAGTGAAGTAGTCGGTGATAGCACCGGTCGACTTCGTGGTGTTGAACGTGATGTCCAGATCGCTCAGTGCAATCGGCTGAGCGCTGTTGTTCACCAGGTCGAATCGGTACGTGATGCTGCGGTTGTCATTCGGGTGAACGGCAAGGTCGCTGCCCGGCAAGGTATTGCCGATGTCGATGCTACGTAGGACCAGTGCAAAGTCACCTGCACCCGGATCAGTTGCGCGAACGTTGATGCGGCTGGCCACGGTTGCTCCGCGCAACTGTGCCGAAATCGTTTCTGCAGTATTGGCCGCGTTGCGGGCCATCAGCGCCACACCACCCGGAGGGGTCAGCAGGCCGGGGACTTCGCCGCTGGTCGCAGCGCTGAACGCGTACAGCGGACCACCGTCACCACCCAGGGTGAAGACGATCTGGAAGGATTGTGTACCGTTGGATTGGGCGTTCGGGCCGTTTGCATAGCTGTACGTCACCGCAGGCGCACGCACCCGCGTGAAATTGCTTTGCGGCGTCGGCAACGCGCCCGGCTTGATTGTTTCCATCGCCAGCGTGCCACCAGACTGGCTGATGGTGGCGGCTTGAACACCCGCCACCGAGGCGAACATCGTTGCAACTGCCGCTGCAACTTTCAATTTCTTGAGAGTCTTCATATATGCACCTTTTGCTTGGTTTGACCCACGGTGACTGTCTCGTTTTCAATCGAGTGAGTTCGACCGCATCTGTACAACCTCTTCCGGATCAGGCCTGACTCCAGCTGTGTTACGGGTTGTTAGGCCTAGTGTACGGGACAAATTTCAGCGCGAGCAAGCGTGAAATCACGCGCTTTGCGTGGAATGCGTCACACCCCCCACTCGGAGGGGCGTGCAACTCCGGGGCATCGATTCCAAAGGGTTGCATTTGCGCAACAAATCGGAAACATCGAGGCTGGATACACTTCCGGCGCGAACCGAGCAGGATCCGAATCACCGATGCAAGATTTCAATTACGTGGCCATTGACGGCAACGGAACCCGCCACCGCGGATCGCTTGCCGCTGCCGATTCGTCGATGGCGATGAAGCTCTTGCAGGATCGCGAGCTCAGTGTCATATCGGTTCGCGTCGGCGCGGCGCCGAAGCGCGGCCGACGCACGTCGCGCTCTCGCGGTGAGTCTGCCGATGCAATCGCGCTACTGGTCAACGAGATCGCAACCCTGCTGGAGGCCGGTGTTCCGCTGGCCGAATCCGTCGGTACGCTGGCCGAGGCACAGGGCGACGACCATTTCCTTGCCGGTGTGCTGCGCTCGATCCGCGGCGGCAGCAGTTTCTCCGCTGCGCTGGCCGACACCGCCATCCAGTTGCCTGAATATGTATTGCAACTGGTGCGCGCCGGCGAATCGACCGGCAAGCTGGCAGCCGCCCTACGTGCCGCATCGCTGCACCTCGACAGCGAGTTGCAGTTCGCACAGGACGCCAAGAACGCCCTGCTCTACCCGATCGTGCTGATCGGCAGCGGCATTCTGGCGACACTGGTGATGTTCATTTTCGTCGTGCCCCGGTTCGCTGCCGTGCTCGACAACCCGAAGGCCGATCTGCCGTTCATCAGCCAGCTGGTGCTGGGTGCCGGGCTGTGGATGACGCAGCACCAGGTGGTGGTCGGAATCGCCGTACTGGCGGTGATCACGCTGATCGTCTGGGCCTGGGGTCGCGCCGACGTCCGGCAGGCGGCGTGGGAATTCGCGGCACGACTGCCGGTTCTGGGTGCCTGGACACTGCATGCCGAACTGGCCCGCTGGTCGTCACTGTTCGGCGTGCTGCTCAACAGCAAGGTGCCGCTGCTGACCGCCCTGGGTCAGGCCAATCAGACCTTGCGTCGTCGCGGCTTGCGAAGCCGTTCGGCGATGGTGCTGACCGACGTTCGCGGCGGCAAGGCGCTGAGCCAGGCCCTGGCCGATCATGACATCCTCGATCCGGCCGGGGTCAACCTGATCAAGGTCGGCGAACGGGCCGGATCGCTCGGCTACACTGTCGAATCGCTGGCCCGCATGCACACGACGCAGAGCCAACTCAGGCTCAAGCGCTTCCTGGTACTGCTGGAGCCGGTAACCATCCTGGTCATTTCGGTTGTTTTGGGCGGAATCATGATCTCGGTCATGCTCGCGATCACCAGCCTGACCAACGTCCTGTAATTCAGCCGTTCCTCAAGCGACGGCGCCCTGCCAAACCTATGCGGTCCTCGTCTCGAAAAACCTCCGTGCGCCGTTCTGGCGAGGAGTGCGGTTTCACGCTGCTGGAAATGCTGGTGGTGATGGTGATCATCGGCCTGCTGGCCGGCCTGATCGGCCCACGGATGTTCGGCAAGGTGGATTCGTCGAAGGTACAGACCGCGCAGACGCAGATCAAGATGCTGCGCAGCGCGGTCGGCATCCTGCACCTGGATATCGGCACGATCCCGACGCAGGAGCAAGGCCTGAAATGGCTGACCGAACCGCCAGCCGACGAGCGGCTTCGCGCCCAGTGGAAAGGCCCATACCTGGATGGCAAGCTGCCGCTGGATCCCTGGGGAAATCCGTTTGCCTACAAGGTACCCGGCCTGAACGGGCAGCCGTTTTCGGTCATCTCTTATGGCCTGGACGGCAAGGAAGGCGGCGAGGGGCTCGCTGCCGATTTGGCCAACTGAGCGGGTGTCACCAGACTGCCAGGCATGAGCGTTCAGCGCGGGTTCACCTTGCTAGAGATGCTGGTGGTGATGGTCTTGATGGGACTGGTGACCACGCTGGCCCTGCCCGCCATGCAGCGCTGGCATGACGCGGTCCAGCACAAGGCCCAGGCAGCAACCATCATCGACGCGCTGCGCGCCGCCGGCTTTAATGCCGGCGCAAACCGGCGCGAGATCATCGTGGACGACAGCAGTTTCCGACCGATCGGCCCGGCGGCATCCGCATCTGGCGCCCTGATCTCGCAGCCGGCAGCCGCGCCGGGCCAAGCGACGAGTTCCCAAGACGCTGGCGGCGAATCCGTTGTCGGGTCGGGTAACGGTGTTTCGCGCGCCAAAGCCGATGCCACCGAGCGCCTGGCGTTGGCGCTGCCGGCAGGATGGCAGACCGAACGCGTGGACGACATCCGATTTCTGGCCAACGGCTTGTGTCGCCCTGGTTCGCTGCTGCTGCGCACCGATCGCGGGGACATGGTGCGGGTCGAGGTGCACGGCCCGCTGTGCGGCGTCGAGCTTGCGCCACCAAGCTCGGCAACCACGCCATGAGCCGATTTCAGCGGGGCCTGACCATGATCGAGGTGCTGGCCGCCATGGTCATTTTCAGCGCCGGCGCGGTGGTTCTTTTCGGTTGGATCGCCCAGACCGCGGATCGACTGGGCCGCATCAGCAAGGAACAGTCCCAGCTGTTCAGCGAACTCGCGGCGATCGAATATTTGCGCACCCTCAATCCGATGCGCAGTCCGCAAGGCGAACAATCGATCGGCGAGGCGCGGATCCGATGGTCGGCCGCTCCGGTAGGCAGCGAGCAGCCAACGAGGAACCCGACAGGCACCGAGGGCATCTACGTCGTGCAGCTGTACAAGGTACTGCTCGCGGTCGAAACCGACCGTGGTGACAAGAGCGAACGTTCGCTGATGCTCGCCGGCTGGCGACAGGTGCGTTCGGGCGCTGCTACCAATCCGTTCGCAGCGCTCAATTCACCGGCCGGCACGGCAGGAGCCAGCGCAACACCCGCTCCGGCCGCACCCGCGCGGCCGCCGGGACCAGCAAGGTGATGGTGTGAGCCGCCCGCCTCGCGCCCTTGGTCGACCGCCGCGCCACTCTCAGGCAGGCCTGACGCTGGTCGAAATGCTGGTCGCGATGGTGATCCTCGGCTTCGTCATGACGCTGGTCGCCGAGGTGGTATTCCAGGTCAGTCAGGTGGCACGCGCCGCCGATTCGGTCACCAGGGGCTCGTCCGCTCGCTGGGGCAGTGGCTGGAGCGCGAGCACCCTGTTTGCCAATATGTTGGCGCCTGAGGAAACCGGTGACGACCCCGTCTTGACCGGTACGAGCAGGCGGGTCAGCGGGTTTTCGTCGCAACCACTGGATGGCGGCGATCAGGGTATCGAGCCCTTCGAGCTGGAACTGCGTCCGGCGACTGATGCCTCACGACGTACCGAATTGATGATGCTCACCGGCGCTGCCAGGCGCGAACGCCGCGAACCGGCCGTGGTTGCGGTCTACCCTGGCCGGGCGGAGTTCTCGTTCATCGACCTGTCCGGTCAGGCGCAGTTCGTTTGGCCGCCGCTGGCGCGCAACGAGAAAAATATCGAGTCGCTGCCGCAGGCGGTGGCCGTGAGGGATGCCGACACCGGTCAGTTGCTGATGTGGTACGGCTTTCAGGGTGAAATCGTCAAGCCGAAACCGCCGGTCAGTCTGCTGGACAGCGTTCGCCGATGACCCGCTTTGACTCCTCTGCGCCAGCCAAGCCAGCCAGCGGTGGCTTCGCGCTGGTGATCGTGCTCTGGGTGCTGGCAGGATTGACAGTGATCGCGGTGGTCGTGGCCTCATCCGCCCGGGTCAGCAATGAAAGCGTCAAGCTGCTGCGAGAACGCGTGCAAGCGGAAGCCGCCTACGTGAGCACGAATGCCCGCATCAAGGTCGTTGCGGCCACCGCGGTTCCGCAGCGGTTGACCACGGAAGGCGTGAAAGGTCGATTGTTGCTCGACGGTCGCCCGACTGCGTCGAGCGAGCCCGGCGAACTGGTCTTGCTACAGGACGCGCGCGGCTTGATCGACTTCAATCGCAACAATCCCGATCAGATGCGCGCGCTGCTGAAGCAATGCGCAGCGAGCGATGATCAGGCAACGGCATTGATCGATGCGCTGGGCGACTACATCGACCGCGACAATGACAAGCGCCTGAACGGGGCGGAAGCATTCGAGTATCGGACCGCCGACTTGCCGGAGCCCCGCAATGCGGCGCTGCTGAGCCGAGAGGAAATCTGGCGCGTCAAAGGCTGGGCCGAATTGCGAAATTCCTGGAAGGCGCGGGGCTGTGATGATCGGATCACCGTCCACAGCGATGGACGCTTCAACATGAACACTGCCTCGGTCACGCTGCTACAGACCGCTGGACTGAGCGCAGATGCCGCTGCGGCCATGGTTGAGGCGCGGCGCGATGGCTTTGCGCTGAAGGAGCAACCGGTGTCAACGGTCGTTGGAGGGGATTCCTTCTCGCTGCTCGGTGGCGGATTCGCAGGAAGCGTGTTGCGGGTCACACATCAGCTGCCCGAGGTGGCGTGGATTTTGGTCTACGATCTTGAATTGACCCCGAGCCGTGACGGCGGGCCCTGGCGCATGCACGAAATCCGCTATCGTCAGCGTCCCAAGACCGTTCTACGGGCAGTCGCAGATTTGCCTCCGACCGATTTCGAGCTTCCCTCAGATCAGCGCAACGTACCCAATGCTCTATCCAATTCTCCGATTGCAAACTGACGAGGCCGGGAGCCCGCAGGTCGTTGCAACGAGCCATCGCAGCTGGCGGCCGCTGCTGGTTGTCGACCGGGAGATGTGCGTTTTCGAATCGGTACCCTGCAAGGGCGTGGCTTGGCACGAGCTGGGCGGTTTTGCCAAGCTGCAGGCCCGGCGCCTCGCACCGCACATGAACAGCGGCGCCAGTGCGGTGGTCAGGAACAAGAACCTGATGCTCTGGTTCTGGGACGAACTCGATGTCGAAGCCGGTTTGCGTCGGGCCGGTCGTGAGCTGGGTGGCGCCAGGCCGGTGGCCGAGACGCTGATGCTCGAGTTGCCCGTGCGGCAAGGCCAGTTGCGTCTGCGCTGCGCCAAGGGCGTCGACTCGATGACCCTCGACGGGGGTGCGATTGTCAGTTCGCAATGGGACAGCAGGATCACCGGCGCAGCAGCGGTCTCGCGTGGGCTCGGCCGCCCGTGGGCCAGAGACCTGATTGGCGGCGCACTCGACAGCGCCGGCATTCATGCGATCGGCGTTTCATCGGCACAACGCGCGTTAACCACGCTGGGAGCAATGGCCGCGATCGGCTGTGCCGCGTACGCCGCATATTGGGGCGGGAGCCTGCTCGGCGCGAAACACCGGCTGGCCGGGCTCGAGGGCGACGCAGAAATGACAATCGAGCGGGCGCAAAAATTGGCAGCCCTGCGCCAACTCGAATTCCAGGACAGGGAATGGGTGACGGCCTATCACCAGCTCGGCGGGAGCTTCCAGATCGACACCTTTCTGCAAGCCTTGGCCAAACCGCTTGCCGCCACCGGTGTGGTCTTGAAAGAACTTGAAATCCGTAACGAGGAAGCACGTCTTGTGCTGGTCTCTGCTGGCGGCGAACTCGATCTGCCGGGGATGCTCGAGGTACTCGGTAGAATGCCCGGCGTCGCCGACGTTGCCCTGCGAGACAACGTCGACGTGAGGCAGGCCACGTTCACCATGCAAACTCCGGGCTTCAGGCGAATCGCCGAGACGCAGGCAAGGCTCCATTGATGCGTTCGATCGGCTCGCCAGCGACCGATGCCGGGCGCTCTTCGATGTTGCCGGCTCTGTTTGGCGTTCTATTGGCAATTGTTTTCTGGATGTTGGCCGAGGGCGCGCGCGAAGACCTGCAAAGCGTCGAGTTGCAAGTGAGCACGGCCCAGCGAACCGCCAGCCGGGTGTCCGACACCGGCGAGACCAGCAGCTTGCAGGCCAGTCTCGAAACCGCGCAGGCGCAAAAGACTGCCCTGACCAATCGCCTGAAGACGACCGAACCCGCCCAGATGATTCGCGCAAAGATAATTTACGACCTGCGCCAGAAATGCACCGCGACTGGCGCCGCCGCCTGCAGCGTCCGGCTTGCGGACGATACGATCGCAGCGGTCGCATCGGCGCCGGGCGTGAACCTTCCCGGCAGCGCGGCGCCGGCGGTTGGCCGGCCCGACGAGGGCAAAATGAAATTGATCGACCTCGGAATTCAGAAGGCTCGCGCCATCATCAGCGGTTCGTTCCAGAACGACGAGATCAACCAACTGGGCAAGCGGCTGCAGGCGGATCCGGACGCGTACTGGCGGATCAATGGCGTTGTGGTCCGCGGCACCACCTTCGAGTTCGATGTGGAGCGGCATATCATCACCGCGCCATCGGGCGGATCCTGAGATGGCGACGACGCTCGATCCTGCCACCCTCCAGGCCTCCGATCCCCTGTCGACGGACCGCATCGTCGACGGCGCATGGCGACGAATCGCCCTGCTCGTGCTCGTCGGCCTGCTTGCGAGCACGATCGGTGCCTGGCTCGGCTACCAGCGCCACGTCAATCCAGGGCCCGACACGATCGGGGTCTCGCAAACAGCGTCGGCCAGCCGGCCGGGCGTTGCGCCGATCGATGGCCCGACCCGTGGTCTCGGCCCGAACGAGGAAATCGTCGTCGACTCGGCACCCTCCGGCAAGCCATCTCTGCAATGGCCAATGTGGGAATTCCGCCTGCGCCAACCGATCCCACCGCGGGATCCGTCGCTGACGCCACCGACTTGGAGGCTGATCGGATCGGCGTTCACAGGAGGGAAATGGTCAGTCATCGTGCTTCGCCAAGGCAGCACGACGCCCGAATATTTCACGGTCGGTCAGGAGTTGCCTGGCGGCTATCGGATCGAATCCATCAATGACGAGGACGTCACGCTCGCCCAGGGCAAGCGATTGATGGTGCTCTCTTACATAGGGTCTAGATGAATTCCAGTTCCCGTGCGCGCCTGGTCGCACCGTTTGCACTTTCTGCGTTGCTTGTCGCTTGCTCGTCTCCACCGCGCAGCCTGCCCGGCCCGGTGGATTTTCCGCGCAGTCCGACCCGTCCCGGGTTGAGTATCGGAACCGGCACCAGCCCGCAGCGTCCGACCGAAACGGTCGTCAGCGATCTGCCACCCGCTCCGGTGACGGAGCCGGCGCGCAGCGCTGATGTGCCATCTGTCAGCCCGCCCAATGCGGGGGAAGAAGTCTCGATGGCGATCGAGCAGACCCCGCTGCCGATGTTCATCCAGATTCTGTTCGGCAGTGTGCTGAAGGTGCCGTACTCGATGGACCAGACCATCAATGCGCGGACCGACATCGTCACCTTCAAGACATCGCAGCCGATCTCGCGGGCCAAGATGCAGGAGGTTGCCGTCAACCTGTTGCGAAGCTACCAGTTGTCGGTACTGGATCTGGGCGGTGTGATCCGCATCGTTCCGGAAAGCGCGCAGGCGGGTGCGGCACCACCGATCCTGCGTCGCGGCAAGACCTTGCCGGAAACACCCGAATCGTTGCGGCAGGCTTTTCATCACGTTGAGGTCGATGTCGTGAAGGCGAGCGACATCAGCCAATGGTTGCGCCAGATTCTCGGCACGCGGGTCAACGTCGTCGACGATGCAGCACGCAACGGCTTTTTGCTGTCCGGTACGCAGGCCGACCTGCGACTTGCGCTCGACCTGATCCGGACACTGGACCAGCCGCGCATGCGTGGGCGAGTTGCCAAGCGCATCACGCCGGCGTTCATGAATCCCAACGAACTCAGCGCACGCCTGAACGATGTATTGACCGCACAGGGTTACGGCGTGGCCGTCGGCCAGCTGACCAGTGTTCCGATCCTGATCATTCCGGTCAACGCGATCGGCAGCATCATCGTCTTCACGACCAACGACGAGGTCATGGACCAGGTGATCCGCTGGGCTCGCGAGCTCGATCGCCCGTTATCGGCGCAAACTCAGAACGGCATCTACACCTACGCTGTCAAATACGCCGATGCCCAGGAACTGGCCAAGACGCTGGGCGAAATTCTGACCGGCAGCGTTGGCAGCGCCGCTGCCCCCGTGCCCGCGGCAGCGGCCGGGCAGGGGTTGGGCGGCGCAGCGGCGCCGCCACGAACCTCGGGCTCGAACAGCCGGGTCGTCGTCAACAGTCCGACCAACACGCTGATCATTCGCGGCACGTCGCCGGAGGAGTATCAGCAGATCATGGCGCTGATGCGCGAGCTTGATCGGCCGGTCAAATCGGCCATGATCGAGGTCGTCGTGGCCGAATTGCGCCTGGGTGGCAGTCAGGCGCTGGGCATCGAGTGGAACATCAATCCGCAGACGAGCAGCCGCGGCACCATCGTCGGCGGCACGCTGGGACGCCTGGGTATCGGCTCCGGCGGCCTGACACTCGGCTTTGCCAACAACGCCGGACAAGTGGTCGGCATCCTCAATACGCTGGCCAGCAACAATCAGGCGCGCATCCTTTCGAATCCGAAGGTGATGGCCCGCAACGGCGAAACAGCGTCGATCCAGGTTGGCCAAGAGGTCCCGGTCGTCAGCAGCCAACAATCGAGCGGCCTCGGCGGTGGGCTGTTCGGCAGCACCTCGGGCATCCTGCAGACCATTCAATACCGCTCGACCGGTGTCATCCTGAAAGTCAGACCGGTCATCAATTCGGGAAACCGGCTCGATCTGGAGGTGTCGCAGGAAGTCAGCTCGGCGGCCGAAACCCGGACCGGCGTATCGGCGTCCCCCACCATTTCGACCCGCCGCATTGACACCAAGCTGTCGCTGCGCGACGGGTCGACGGTGCTGCTGGGTGGTCTGATTTCGCGCAACGACAGCGATGCCAATACCGGCATCCCGTACCTGAAGGACATTCCCGGGCTTGGCGCCTTGTTCAGGACACAGAACGACAGCAACGATCAGACCGAGCTGTTGATCATGATCACGCCGTATGTGATCAGCGACGACTTCGAATCCGAAGCGATCACCGACGCGATCCTCAAGACCTTCGGCGATTGGGCGCAGGATATTCGTCCGGCCCGAGTCCTTCCGATACCGGGCGCCTCAGTGGCGCCGCGGAGCGCCCCGATGCCCCCGACGGCTGTGGATCCGGCGGCCCGGCCAGGCGCTGATGCGGCTGCGCCGACGGGACGGTCCGACAGCATGACTCGAGGCCAGCCCCCGCTCTTGCCCAACCCTTCTGCGCCACGGCAGGATTCGACGGCACCGATGCCCGCCAATGCGCCTTCCCCGCAAGCGCCGCTGACGGTTGCACCGTCGTCGCCCGCCGCGCCAGCAGCGGCTGCCGCACCAGAAAATGCTCCGAAGACGACGGTCGATCAGGGGGTGACGGTGAGCCGACCGCAAGCCGCCCCGGCGGCGACGCCACCGCCCGAATCCGCACCGAGACCGGCGACGCCTTCGACCGCCACCCCGTCTACGGCAACGCCCGCGGGCAGGCAGCCTGCCCAGCCCGGCAAACCAGTCACCGACGCTCAAACCAGGAAGGAAATCGAAGAACTGTTGAGGAAGCAACTTCCTCGATGATCACCCGGCAATCGCCCATGCCGGTTGACAGACCGGCGGGCCTCCAGCACACCCTTTGCCGAGTTCGATGAACGGCTTCTTCTTCAGCTTTCTGGTTTCACTGATCGGCACTGCCCTCGTCATCAAATCGGCGGGGCTTCACGCAGCCGACACCGACCTCAGCGGACCGCAGAAATTTCACAGCCATCCGGTGCCGCGAATCGGCGGTGTCGCGCTGCTGGTGGCGATCATGGCCGGGGCCGGCCTGACCCAGTTCAGCCGGTCGACCGAGCCGGCGGCCTTGTGGTGGCTGCTGTTGTGTGCCCTGCCCGCCTTTGCGGGTGGCCTGGCCGAGGATCTGACCAAACGCGTCTCGCCGACTCGACGACTGATTTGCACCGCCGTGTCGGCAGCACTGGGCATCTGGCTGCTCGATGGCGTCATCTACCGGGTCGACTTGCCAGGCATCGATTACCTGCTGACATTCCTGCCCGTCGCCATGGTGGCGACGGTCTTCACCGTGGTCGGCATCGCCAATGCCGTCAATATCATCGACGGCTTCAACGGTCTGGCGTCGATGTGCGTGATGATGATGCTGGCAGCGCTGGCGTACGTGGGGTTTCAGGTCGGCGATACGTTTGTCGGCACCGCCGCGCTGCTCACCATCGGCGCCGTGCTGGGGTTTTTCGTGTGGAATTTTCCCGCGGGGCTGATCTTTCTGGGTGATGGCGGCGCCTACCTGCTGGGCTTCCTGTTCGCCGAACTGAGTGTGCTGCTGATCGCCCGCAACAGCGCGGTTTCAGGTCTGTTCCCGGTGCTGCTGTGCGCGTATCCGATGTTCGAGACGGTGTTCTCGATCTACCGGAAGAAGTACCTGCGAGGAATGTCGCCCGGCATCCCCGACGGCATCCACCTGCACATGCTGATCTACAAGCGCCTGATGCGCTGGACGCTGAACGGCAACGGACGTCAGAAGACCACGCGCAATTCGATGACCTCGCCCTACCTTTGGATCTTGTGCATGTTCTCGGTGATTCCGGCCGTGCTGTACTGGAACAATACCCTGGCACTTGGCGGGTTCTGCCTGTTGTTCATGGTTTCCTACGTGCTCCTGTACTGGAGCATCGTGCGCTTCAAGGCGCCAAAGTGGCTGGTGGTCCGGCGCTGATGGGGATTTTGTGCGGCGCTGCAAAGCGCGGCTGTAGCCGCTCCTGCGGGATTTTCGAAGCCGTGTAGGTGCGGATTCAGCCGCGCTTCTTCAACCCACCCCCCGCCTACAATAAATCTCCTACCCAGCGCGCCCACGCATCCTGATCCCCATGGACACCCCCGCTCCAGACGACAACCAGCTGATTACCGAGCGCCGCGACAAGCTGAAGGCGATTCGAGAGCAGGGCATTGCCTTTCCGAATGATTTCAAGCCGACCCATCACGCGCTCGATCTGACCCAGCGTCACGGCTCGCAGGACAACGCCGAACTCGAACCACAGGCGATCACGGTCAGTCTGGCGGGCCGCATGATGCTCAAGCGGGTGATGGGCAAGGCCAGCTTCTGCACCTTGCAGGACGGCAGCGGGCGGATCCAGTTGTTCATCACCCGAGATGTCCTCGGCGAATCGAGCTACGAGCGTTTCAAGCACCTCGACCTGGGCGACATCATCGGCGCGAGCGGAACTCTTTTCAAGACCAGAACCGGCGAGTTGTCGGTGCGCGTGAACGCCTTGCGCCTGTTGACAAAGAGTCTGCGGCCACTGCCCGACAAGTTTCACGGCATGGCCGATCAGGAGCAGAAATACCGACAGCGCTATGTCGACCTGATCACCGACGAAGACGCGCGCACCCGATTCATCGCTCGCAGCAAGGCGATTTCTTCGATCCGGCAGTTCATGGTCGAGCATGCGTTTCTCGAGGTCGAGACGCCGATGCTGCATCCGATTCCTGGCGGCGCCAACGCCAAGCCATTCGCAACCCATCACAACGCGCTCGATCAGCAGATGTTTCTGCGCATTGCGCCCGAGCTGTATCTGAAGCGCCTGATCGTCGGCGGCTTCGAGCGGGTATTCGAGATCAACCGCAACTTCCGCAACGAAGGCATCAGCGTCCGGCACAACCCGGAATTCACGATGATGGAGTTCTACGCGGCGTACTGGACCCATCACGACCTGATGGATTTCACCGAGCAGGTGCTGCGCCACGCGGCGCGCGCCGCCACCGGTTCGGCGTCGATCAGCTATGCCGGCAAGGCGGTCCACCTTGATCAGCCGTTCGCCCGCCTGTCGGTGCGCGACTCGCTGGTCGCCCATGCCGGACTGAGCGAGACCGAGGCCGCTGATCAAGCCCTGCTGCACAGCCGTCTGAAGTCGCTCGGCGAAGAGCCACCGGCACACTGGACACTGGCGGAACTGCAGTTCGGCTTGTTCGAGGCGGTTGTCGAGGAACAGCTCTGGCAGCCGACATTCATCATCGACTATCCGGTCGAGGTGAGCCCGTTGGCACGCGCCTCCGATACCAATCCGGCGATCACCGAACGGTTCGAGCTGTTCATCACCGGACGTGAATATGCGAACGGCTTTTCTGAGCTGAACGACGCCGAAGACCAGGCCGCCCGCTTTCAGTCGCAGGTTGCGAACAAGGATGCCGGCGACGAAGAAGCCATGTATTACGACGCCGACTTCATCCGCGCGCTCGAATACGGCATGCCGCCGACCGGTGGTTGCGGCATCGGAATCGACCGGCTGATCATGTTGATCACCGACAGCCCGAGCATTCGCGACGTGATCCTGTTCCCGTCGCTGCGCAAGGAATCCTGAGCAGGATCGATATGGGCGATCGGCTGTCGAACCTGGACCAGATCGAGACAGCCATTTGGCACGAACTGGCCCGTGCGACCTCGGAACGCGGCCACGAATGGCGCACGGCCGTGCTGGCGACTGCAGCCATCGACGAGCAAGGCGTGGCCCGACCAGACGCGCGAACCGTCGTCCTGCGGGCAGCCGACACTGCCAGTCGGCAACTGCTGATCTACACCGACTCGCGGGCTCGGAAGGTCTGGCAGCTCGGGCAACAGCCCGATGCGATGCTGGTCATGTGGTCGAAGCGGCTCGGTTGGCAGTTGCGATGCAACCTGATCTGCGAGGTCGACGAAGACGGGCTCGCCGTGTCATCCCACTGGGCTCGCATCAAGCTGACCGCAGCGGCGCAAGACTATCTGGCGCCACTCGCACCCGGTGAGCCGATCGGCACGCAGCCGCCGGTGTTGGCGCGGCGCGAACATTTCGCGCTGATCGCAGCGCGCGTGGTCGGGATCGACTGGTTGGAACTGCACGCCGACGGTCACCGCCGGGCTCGATTTGCGGGAGACGGGGGAAGCTGGATTCAGCCTTGAAGAATCACACCAGAAGACCGCAAACATTGGCAAGCGGAAGCCCGGCACGCGAACCGAATTTTGTGGGAGCGCTTCGGTCGCGATCGCCCTTTCTCAACGATGCTTGAAGTCGGCCTTGCGCTTGTTGACGAAGGCGTCCATGCCTTCCTTCTGGTCGTCGGTCGCAAAGGTCGAGTGGAACATCCGGCGCTCGAACAACATGCCTTCACTCAACGGCCCTTCATAGGCGCGGTTGACGCATTCCTTGGCCATCATCACGGTCGGCAGGCTGAACTCGCAGATGGTCTGCGCGGCGGCGAGCGTAACTGTCATCAACTCGGCTGCCGGGACGACCCGCGACACCAGCCCGGCACGTTCGGCCTCGGCCGCGTCCATCATCCGGCTCGTCAGTACCATGTCCATCGCCTTTGCCTTCGAGATTGCCCGCGGCAGGCGCTGCGTACCACCCGCCCCGGGAATGATGCCGAGCTTGATCTCGGGCTGGCCGAAGCGGGCAGTGTCCGCTGCAATGATGAAGTCGCACATCATTGCCAGCTCGCAGCCACCGCCCAGCGCAAATCCGGCCACGGCGGCAATCACCGGCTTGCGGATGTGGCGCAGCGTTTCCCAGTTGCGCGTGATGTAGTCGGACTTGTAGACATCCATGTAGCTCCACTTCGACATCGCAACGATATCGGCTCCGGCGGCAAACGCCTTCTCGCTGCCGGTGATGACGATGCAGCCGATGCAATCGTCCGCATCGAATTCGAGCAAGGCCTCGCCCAGTTCGTCCATCAGCCCGTCGTTCAAGGTATTGAGTTGCTTGGGGCGATTCAGCGTGATCAGTCCGGTCTTCATGGCGGATTCGCCGTGTACTTCGGTCAGGATGAATTGACGCGTCATGGTCTTGCCTCAGGTCGAGTGAAGGATGGGTGCACTATAAAGAACTGAAGCTCGTCGGCGAACGGCTCGAAGGCAAACCGGCAAGGGTTCCGTTCAGGGCGCGGCCAGTTCGGGAATACGCTCGAGGATCATGTCGAGATACAGCTCGGCATGTTGCTCGATGCGCAAGCGCACCGGCAGATAGGCCAGGCGCGGGGCGAACCAGGCCTCGGCCAGCAGTTGATCGCGTCCACGCGACAGTCCGGCCGCCGACTTCACATGAAAGGCGTCGATGGCGCCGAATCGGGTGTGGATGGTCTGCTTCTGACCGACTTCGTAGGCCCAGTCGCGGACCCCGCTTGGCAGCAGCAATGGGAAACCGATTCGCGTGCCCGGCGTCAACAGCTGAGGTTGTGTGGTGAACAGGTAGGTCATCTGCACGAACTGGCTGGCACTGTCCTGCAGGTTGGTCTGATGATCGGCCAGGCGCGCCGCGTCGGCTGAAGCGAAGGACCTCGGCAACTGGCGGCCATCGTCGGCGGTCACCGACTGCGCGCCGATCTGCATGCCGACGCGATGCATCGGCTGGAATGCCAGCTTGCTCTGTTGCTGAAAATGCAGCGGGTGCAAGCCGTTCTGATCGAGTCGGCCATCGCTGCGCATCTCGCGGGTGTACAGCGGCGCGAACGGCAGGCCGACCGTCACATCCAGATTGACCTGGTATCGCGGCTTTGCGTTGACCCACTCGACTTGCGCGAAACCGTGAACCTCACCACGATAGTTTCCAGTCAGCACGTATCGCAGCCGGGTCGACGCCGGCCAGACGAAATCCGGCAATCCGGGCGGCGCATCAGCGACAGTTTGCTGTTCGTCGGCAGAATTTGCTTTGTTCGCCTGTGATGCAACCAGCGGGTCCGCTTCCGGCTCGGCCTTGGCAATCGTCGTTTCGGATGGCGTTTCGGCCGGCAGGGCGGGCGGCTCAGCCATGAGCGGCGCGGAAGCGGGTTGCGCTGCGATCGCGATCGCAGCCGCGTCGCCCGGTGCGAGCAACAACGTCGGTGGCTCGAGGGCAGGCTCGATCATCCGCGGCGGCGGTGGTGAACGGTATACCGCGGCCGGCGGCTCCGCCAACGCCATCTCGCGCAGGTAGACAACCTGCAGCCGCGGTGCCTCGGCGGTACGATCCTTCCAGGCGCCGAACCGGGACGCCAGATGCTCGACCATGAGCAGGTGAACGACGAGCAGCAGCAAGCCGAGCAGCGCCCGGGCAGCCACTCCGACCTGGAGATTCAACCGCTGAGCCATGCCTTCTGCAAGGACTCGACCGGGCGGGCTGAAGCAGCCGCGGTCGACAGTCTGACCGCGCCGGTGGAGCCGATCTCGGGCATCACGAATGGCAGACGCAGGAGCCGCTGATCACGGGCGACGAGCCAATTCGCGGTTCCTCCCGGAGCGACCAGACGCAGCGCATCGTCGAGGCGACGCAGCCGCCAGTCACCGATGCCGAGCACTTCATCGCCTGCCGACATTCCGCAGGTCTCGCCAATTCCACCGCGTTGGACTTGGTTCACGCGCACACCGGTCAAGGCGCTCTCGTTGATCTTCAAGCCCAGCCTTTCCGCCAATGTCGCGGCGTCGTGCTGCATCGAAATGCCGAAGCGCTGGAACAGCTCGGCCAACGGCAGATCGTCGGTGCCGTGCACCCACGCGGCCAATTCGTCGTCGAATGCCCGGCCGCCGACGTCCTTCAACACCTGGGCGATATCGGCTTCGCGCAGCGGGCCACCGGCACTGCGCAGCCAGAGCGCACGCATCACCTCGTCGAGGCTGCCGCTTTTTTCACTGCGCAGTGTCAGGTCGATCGCCAACGCGATCAGCGCGCCCTTCGTGTAGTAGCTGATCGTTGCGTTCGGCGTGTTTTCGTCCTGCCGATAATATTTGACCCAGGCGTCGAAACTGCTTTGCGCCACGCTTTGGAGCTTGCGTCCAGGCGCCGCCAGCACGCTGCTGATGTTCTTGGCCATCAGGCGCAGATAGGTCGAATCGTCGATCAAGCCACATCGGCGCAGGATCAGGTCGTCGAAATACGACGTGAAACCTTCGAAGAACCACAACAACTCGGTATAGTTTTCGCAGCTGTAGTCGTAGCGGCCGAACTCGGCCGGACGCATGCGCTTGACGTTCCAGGTATGGAAATATTCATGGCTGATCAGGCCGAGCAGCTTGATATAGCCCTCGCTGGCCTCCGCCCTTCCGCGCTGCGGCAGGTCGCGCCGGTTGGCGATCAAGGCCGTGCTTTCACGGTGTTCCAGCCCGCCGTAACCGTCGTCGATCGCATTCAGCAGAAAAACATAATGCGAGAACGGCGCGCGCAGCTTCGGATGCCAGAAGGCGATCTGCGCTTCGCAGATCCGCTTCGAATCGGCAATCAGCCGATCGCCGTCGAAATCGGGCCATGCGCCGCTGACAACCAGTTGATGCGGGACCCCGTGCGCGGTGAAGCTGCCACGCCAGAACTTGCCGAGTTCGACCGGGTTGTCGACCAGTTCGTCATAGTCGCTCGCCACGTACTGCCCCTGGCCGCGCGAATCGATCTTCAATGCCGGCAAGGCAGTCGCCACCTGCCACCCCGACGGCAGGCCGCGCAATGAAACCTGGTGCGGTTCGTTCTCGTGCCCAACGGCCGCCAGGAACAGGCTGGTTCCGTTGAAAAAGCCCCGCTCGCCATCCAGAAAAGCTGCCCGCACCGAGGTATCGAAGGCGTAGACGAGGTAGCCGATCTCGAGTTCGCCCGAGCCACCGCATTGCGCCTGCCAGCTGGATTTGTCGAGCTGCACCAGCGCGACGCGTTTGCCGCGTTGCTTCGCCTCGAGTGCATGCAGGTGACGGGCAAATTCCCGCATCAGGTAGCTGCCCGGAATCCAGGCCGGCAGCGTCAGGCGTTGCCCGGCGGCCGGCTTGGCGACATTCATCGTGACGCGGTAAAGGTGGGCCTGGGGCCGGTGCAGCTCGACGCGATAGGAAATCATCGGGAATTCATGCACCGGCCAGCGCCGGCATCAGAGGGGGTCAGAGACAGAAAGAATACGCCAAGCTCATGGGCGCGGCACGGAATGCCGTCCAACTCAAGCGCCAGCGGCGCCCAGGAAACACGACAGGCTCGCGACCATCGTCAGGCGAAAGCGCAGCGTCAGCCAGCCGGCTGCAGCATGCAGCGGGTAGACCTTGCGATCGACCAGATAACAGACCACGACCATCAGGCCATGGATCACCAGCGCCGCGTTCGAAGGCATCAGTACCGCAACCCAGGCCACCAGCGACGGAACTACCGCCCACCCGAATCGCGCCAGATCGTCCTGCCTGCTGCGGATGCCGAAGCCCCAGTGGATGCCACCGAGAAAAGACAGGATCAACGCGGCATAGGCCGATAGTGCGGCCTCGACATGGTGTTTCGCATCGGCCCGCACGATCCAGATCAGTGCAGCGCCGGCGACAAACGGAAAAAGCCCGGCATAAGCGAGCTGACGCGCTCGCTTGCCGGGCCGGGTATCTGTCATGCCCGCAGGCGTGACGCCATTGCTTGAATCCACCACCCTCTCCTGCTGCTGGTCGGCCAAGAAACCATGTCGGCGACGAACCCGAGCAGAACGAGACCCGGGTGGGCCTCGTCATGACCCTCGATCAGCGGTTGCCGAAACCGCCGCTGCGCGCGCGTTGCGGCTTGCCGAATCCGGCCTTGGCGGCCGGCCGGGCATCGCCCCGCGGCGCGAAGTGCGCCGGACGGTCGCCCGCCGGTCGATCGAACGCACCGCGAGCCGCCGGCCGCGGCGCAAAGGCGCCACTCGGTCGGGCATCAAACGCCCCTTCACGCCGCTCGTCACTGCGCTGAAACGGGCTGGTGCTGCGCGGATGTGCAGGGCGCTCGTCGTGCCGGCCGGGATAGCCGCCACCGCCGAACGGCTTCTTGCCGAACGACTTCTTGAACGGCTTGGGCGCGCCGAAGTCGGCATTCGGACGGCTCGCGAACATCTTCGGCTGCGGGCTCTTCGGCTCCAGGCCTTCGATCGACGCGACCGGAATATCCTGGGTCGTGAACTGCTGGATGCGGCGGATCATGCTGACATCCATGCGTTCGGCCAAGGTCACCGCCAGACCATTGCGACCGGCACGACCGGTGCGGCCGATGCGGTGCACATAGTCTTCGGCCTTCATCGGCAGCCCGTAGTTGATGACGTGGCTGATCGACGGCACGTCGATGCCGCGTGCTGCCACGTCGGTGGCGATCAGGATCTTCAACTGCTGACTGCGCAGGCCTTGCAACACGCGGTTGCGGCGCCCCTGCGGATGCCCGCCGTGCAGCGACGCGACGTGGTGACCCATGTCGGCCAGCCGGTCGGCCAGCCAGTCGGCGTCACGCTGCGTGCTGGTGAAGACAAGCGCCTGCTCCATCTCGCGCTGGGTCAGGATGTGGTCGAGCATCGCATTCTTGTGACCGTGGTTGTCGGCCCAATGCAGACGCTGCTCGATGTTGGCGTGTGTATCGGTGTGCGATGCGACATCGATGCGCTGCGGTTCACGCAACAGGTTCTGAGCCAGACGGCCGACATGGCCGGCGAAGGTGGCGCTGAACATCACGGTCTGACGCGTCGCCGGGATCTTCTCGGCGATCATCGTGATGTCGTCGATGAAGCCCATGTCGAGCATGCGGTCGGCTTCGTCGAGCACCAGCATCTCGACGTTGTCGAGGATGGCGCGGCCACTCTGCATATGGTCGATCAGCCGACCCGGGGTCGAGATCAGGATGTCGAGCGGGCCGCGCAACGCGGCGATCTGCGCCGGATAGGGTACGCCGCCGACCACGGTGGCGACGCGCAGGCCCTGCACATGGCGACCGTAGGTGGATGCCGCCTTGGCAACCTGCATCGCCAGTTCACGCGTCGGCGCCAGCACCAGCACGCGCGGGCCGTAAACGACGCCCTTTTCACGCCGCTTGGTGTTGTCGCCGCGTGCGGCCAGGATGCGGGTCAGCGCAGGCAGGATGAACGAGGCGGTCTTGCCGCTGCCGGTGCTGGCCGAGACCATCAGGTCCTTTCCGGCCAGCGCGGGCGGAATCGCCTGCAACTGCACTTCGGTTGCAGTGGTGTAGCCGGATTCTTCGACCGACTTCAAGAGGGCCTCATTCAGGCCGAGGGTAACGAAACTCATGGTAATTTCTTCACAATGCACAGCGCCCTGCGTCCCGGATCGCGGGAACGCACCAGCGCCTCGCATCGACCGGAAAAGTCGATGCAGGTCAGTCGCAACGCAGAAGGTTCGAACCAGCCTCCGGCGGCGCCGGGGTAGCAACTGGTGCTCGAGAACAGTCAATGCGACGGCATCGCCGCCGACCCTGTCCAAAAGCACGAAGCCCTGGGGTTCGGTCTAGCCACACGGGTAGCCGAAAGGCGCCGCGGGAAGACCCGATGAGGTCAGAGGGGATGAACGAAACGCTTCGGTTGCTCGAGCTAATCAACCTCGAGCTGAAACCGGGCGAAGCTCGCATTCTATACCAGATTCGGGTTTCCCCGCAAATCCTGGATCCAGTCCCACGGAGACGACGCAGTGGATCAGACCGCGAGCAGATGCTGGCGGTAGTAGACCAGTTCGTCGATCGATTCGTGGATGTCGGCCAGGGCGGTGTGAGCCTGAGCTTTCTTGAAGCCCGCCAGCAGCTCGGGTTTCCAGCGGCGGGCCAGTTCCTTCAGCGTGCTGACATCGACATTGCGGTAGTGGAAGAACGCCTCCAGCTCGGGCATGCAACGCGCCATGAAACGCCGGTCCTGGCAGATGCTGTTGCCACACATCGGCGATTTGCCCTTGGGCACGAAGCGGCGCAGAAATTCGATCACCTGCGCCTGAGCAGACGCCTCGTCGATGGTCGACGCCTTGACCCGGTCAATCAGCCCGCTGCGGCCGTGGGTGCCCTGGTTCCAGGCATCCATCGCATCGAGTGCAGCGTCGCTTTGATGGATCGCAAAGACCGGTCCTTCGATGCGGATCGTCAACTGAGGATCGGTCACCACGACGGCGATTTCGATGATCAGGTCGGTTTCGGGCACCAGGCCGGTCATTTCGAGGTCGATCCAGACCAGGTTGCTGTCATTCAGGGCAAGGTCGATGGTTGACATGGTGATGGCCGGCTGCAGTGACTTCCGCATTCTCGCAGCCCTACACTTGCGCCCCATGAACGTTCATTTTCTGACGCTGGTTTTCGCCGCTGCGCTATTGATCTCGTTGCTGGTGAAATTCTGGCTCGCCAGCCGGCAGATCCGCCATGTGGCATTGCACCGAGATCAGGTCCCGCCTGCGTTTGCGAACTCGGTTTCGCTGGCCGCCCATCACAAGGCGGCCGACTACAGCATTGCCAAATTGCGCCTTGGGCTGATCAGTGCTGCGGTCGGAACCGCCGTGGTGCTGGGCTGGACCTTGCTGGGAGGGCTCGACCTGCTGAATGCACTGATGCTCGATACCGTGCGCGGCTGGTTGCCCGGCGCCTGGGGCGACATGGCCTACCAGCTCGGTCTGCTGCTGGCCTTCGTGCTGATCGGCAGCCTGATCGAATGGCCGTTCGAGCTGTACAGCACCTTTCGCATCGAACAGCGTTTCGGCTTCAACCGCATGACCTGGCGGCTCTATCTGGCCGACACCGTGAAGTCGGTCGTGGTCGGGGCGGTGATCGGCCTGCCGATCGTCGCGTTGATCCTGTGGCTGATGGCGGCTGCCGGCCCAATCTGGTGGTTGTGGGCGTGGGCCAGCTGGGTCGGCTTCAATCTGCTGATCCTGGTGCTCTACCCGACCGTCATCGCACCCTGGTTCAACCGCTTCGAGCCGCTGCAGGACGATGCACTGCGCACGCGGGTTCAGGCTTTGATGCAGCGCTGCGGTTTTGCGGCCAAAGGGCTGTTCGTGATGGACGGCAGCCGGCGTTCTGCGCACGCCAACGCCTATTTCACAGGCCTCGGCGCAGCCAAGCGGGTGGTTTTCTTCGACACGCTGCTCGGCAAACTGAGCGCCGCCGAAGTCGAGGCCGTGCTGGCCCACGAATTGGGGCATTTCAAGCATAAACACGTGACCAAGCGCATCGTCATGATGTTTGCGCTGAGCCTGCTCGGATTCGCCGCGCTAGGCTGGGCGTCGAATCAGCTGTGGTTCTATGCCGCGCTCGGCGTTCAGCCATCGATCGGTGCACCCAACGATGCAGTGGCGCTGCTGTTGTTCATGATGGTGGTGCCGGCATTCGGATTCTTCGTGTCGCCGTTGATGGCCCATCTGTCGCGACGCGACGAATTCCAGGCTGATGCCTACGCCTGCAGCCAGGCCGACGGAGGCGCCCTGGCGAGCGCGCTGCTGAAACTGCATGAAGACAACGCAACGACGCTGACACCCGATCCGGTCTATGCACGGTTCTACTACTCCCACCCGCCCGCGGTAGAGCGTCTGGCTGCCTTGCCCGGCACGCCCGATCGTGCGGCAACGGGTCTCGCGGCGGCCGGCACTTGAACGCCGGCGGAACCGCAGCGCCGGCCGTGCTCAAACGCGATCGAAGCCTGGACAGCGATCGGCCCGCGGATGACGCCGGCTTCGAAGGCCTGGTGGTTGCTGGCCACGGGCGCCATTACATCGTCGAGACTCAGGATGCGCAACGCCTGATCTGCCACCCGCGCGGCAAGAAAAGCGACTGCGTGGTCGGCGATCATGTCTCGTGCCGACCAACCACCGACTCGGGCGAGGAAGGTGTGATCGAGGCCGTGCATCGGCGGCGCAACCTGCTCTACCGACAGGATGAGTGGAAAACCAAGGCCTTCGCCGCCAATCTCGACCAGATCATCGTGATGGTCGCGAGCGACCCGGTTTTCAGCGAGTCCCAACTGGCGCGTGCCCTGATCGCCGCGGCGAGTGCGAGCATCGGCGCGCGCATCCTGCTCAACAAATCGGACATGCCCGGCATCGCGCAGGCGAGAGAGCGGCTGATTCCCTACCGCGATCTGGGCGCACCGCTGACCGAACTGAGCCTGAAAACGCGTCCGGACGAGGCCCGGGCGGTGCTGGCACCGCTGCTGGCCGGCAAGACCAGCCTGGTGCTCGGTCCCAGCGGAACCGGCAAGAGCACCTTGATCAACCTGCTGGCGCCGGGCGCGCGGGCGCAGGTCGGCGAGGTATCGAAGGCCCTCAATTCGGGTCGACACACCACCACTCACACGCAATGGCACTGGATCGACCGCGCCGAGGGAACGGCGCTGATCGACTCGCCGGGTTTCCAGGAGTTCGGTCTGCGTCAGATCGATGCCCAGGAACTGCCGCGGCTGATGCCCGACATCGCCAGCCACACGCCGCAATGCCGCTTCTATAACTGCACCCATCAGCACGAGCCCGGTTGCGGCGTGCTGGCTGCGATCGAGCGCGGCGAGATCAGCCGCTCGCGGCATCGGATCTATGGGGAAATCCTGCGCGAGATCGGGTGATGGGGGGGGCGAAGACGGAGCCTTGCGATGAATCGCGGCTGAAGCCGCTCCTACAAAAGAGGCGGCTGGTGTTCTGAGACGTTTTTGCAAAGGAGGGCGGCTGGTGTTGTGCAGGAGCGGCTTCAACCGCGATGCGTACACGCCGCGCCGCTCATCCGATCAGATTCGCCAGCGACAGCAGCGCCAGCAGCAGCATCCACAACACCATCGAGCGCCAGACCAGGCCGACGATGCTGCGCAGGTGGCCCTGGGCGGGCGGGTCGCCGGGGGTGGATCCTGCTGATTCCACCTCATCGCCCAGCGTGCCGCTGGCAAAGGTCTTGGACCGATCGGGGGTGACACCGGGGGCCGCATGGCCGCCCAGGCGCACGCCGACGGCACCCGCTGCAGCGGCCAGGATGATCCCTTCGTTCGGATGCTTCCACAGGCCGGCGTCGCGTCGCCAGCCGTTGACCGACTCCTCGAAATTGCCGACCACCGCGAAGCCGAACGCTGTGAGCCGGGCCGGCAGGTGATCGATCAGGCTGAACACCCGCTGCGACAGCATCATCAAGCGCTCGTTCGATGGCTCACCGACCGTGCGGTTCTTGTAGCCCCAGTAGCGACCGGCAAATTCGGCCATGCGATAGAGCACGGCCCCGGCGGGACCGAAACCGATGGCCGAGAACACGACAAAACAGAAGAAGACGCCGAACACGTGACGGTGTGCGGCCAGCAACGAATGCTCGATCACGTGGCGCAGCAACTCGGTGCGAGGAAGCTCGCTGGCATCGAGATGCCGCCATTCGGTCAGCAGCCGACGTGCTTCCAGTTCGTCACCCCGATCGAGCGCATCGCGGATGTCGGTGAAATAGTGGCTGAACTGGCGAAACCCCAAGGTCAGGTACAAAACGGCTACCGACCAGCCCAGCGCCAGCAGCAAGCTGAATCGGGCGATCATCAGATGGACCGCGAAGATCAGCAGCGCCGGGACGATAACCGTGATCGCCCACACGATGCCGGCGTGGTGCGGCTTGCCGGCGTCGAAATTGCGCGCCGTCCAGCGCATCCAGGCGGTCAATCCATCGTGCACCGGATTGCCATGCGGCAACGGCTTCAGCTGTTCGAGCAGCAGTGCCAGCAGGACGGAAAAGAAGCTCATGCCTGATGATCATAGCCGCGCGGGGTCGTGGCTCAGGCACTCAGAAAACGATAGAAATTGCGCAGCATGGCTGCCGTCGCGCCCCAGATGAAAAATTGTCGGGTGCTGCCGTCGCTGCCCGGCCCGTTCCACGGCATCGACAGGAACTCGCGACGCACGCCTTCGTGTTCGACCACATGCCAGCGATGGTGCGCCGGCGTCATCAGAAACGACAGCGGCACCTCGAACACGTCGGCCACCTCGAAGGCATCCATCGCCAGGGTGAAGCCCGGCTCGATCAGGCCGACCACCGGCGTGACGATAAATCCCGAACCGGTGGTGTAGGTCGGCATCTGCCCGAGGATTTCCACATGCCGCGGATGCAGACCGATCTCTTCGAGCGATTCGCGCAGCGCGGTGGCCACGACATCATCGCGGTCTTCCGGATCGACCCGGCCACCCGGAAAACTGATCTGTCCCGGATGATCATGAAGATGATCGGTGCGGCGGGTCAGCAGCACCATCAATTCGTCGCGCTGGACCAGCGGTACCAGCACCGCGGCCCGTGCCGGCTCGCGCTCGATGAACTTGCGCTCGACCGCGATCTCGGGCTCCCAGGGCGGCCGCGCACGAAAGCGCTCGGCGATGCCGGCGGCCGTCAGGCGATCGGCGGCAACCGCCGCCAGGTGGTGGTCGATCGACGCGACCGGCAGATCTTCAGGCCTGAATATCAACGCCATCGATGCACTCGAGACCACGCCGTTGTCGGACCAGCGGCAGAAGCGAAAAAGCCGCCCCAGCGGCGGCTTCGAGAAGACCAGACAACCGCTCGAGCAGACGCGGCGAAGGTCATGACGATCTCAGGACAGTTTTTCCTTGATTCGCGCCGACTTGCCGCTGCGCTGACGCAGGTAGTAGAGCTTGGCGCGACGCACATCACCGCGGCGCTTGACTTCAATCGAAGCGATCAGCGGGCTGTACAGCTGGAACGTTCGCTCAACGCCTTCGCCGCTTGAGATCTTGCGGACGATGAAGCTGCTGTTCAAGCCGCGGTTGCGCTTGGCGATCACCACGCCTTCGTAAGCCTGCAGCCGCTTGCGTGTACCTTCCACCACCTTGACACTGACGATCACGGTATCGCCAGGGGCGAAGGTCGGGATGGTCGGGTTCAGGCGGGTCATTTCTTCCTGCTCGAGCGTCTGGAGCAGGTCCAATCCGTTTGCCATTCAAATATCTCCGAAAACGATCATGCCCAAGCTTGTTGGAGGTGCGGAATCTGAACCTGCGCGCTCGCTCTCGCGAGCGGGCCGACTGCGCCGGATGGCGTGCTTCGCAGCAGCGCCCAACGGCTACCAGTTTTCTGGTGGTTCAGTTTTTTTGTACTTGGCAGAGGATCGAAAAGCCTTTGATTATAGCCCATGCTCGCGCAGAAACTTCTCGTCGCTGCTGTCGAGCCGGCCCTGCGCCCGAGCCAGCGCAATCAGATCCGGTCGCCTGCGGGCACTGAGAAGCAACGACTGCCGGCGCCGCCACTCGGCGATTTCGCGGTGATTGCCACGCATCAGGACGGGGGGTACCGCGCTGGCCGCATGCTCGCCGCCGGCCTGCAACAACTCGGGCCGACTGTAGTGAGGGCAATCGAGCAGACCGTCGGAAAAACTGTCCTGCAGGTGTGATTGCGAATCGCCGAGCACGCCCGGCTGCAGGCGGGCGACCGCATCGAGCAGCGCAATCGCCGGCAACTCGCCGCCGGACAACACATAGTCGCCCAGGCTCAGTTCGACGTCGACGTGGCGGTCGAGCACGCGCTGATCGATTCCTTCATAACGCCCGCACAACAGGATGGCACCTGCTCCGTTCGACCATTCACGCACCAGCGCCTGATCGATTCGACGCCCGGTCGGAGAAAAATGGACGACCGGTCCGACGGCCGCCGCCGCAGCCGCTCGATCGGCCTTGGCCTCCGCAATCGCCCGCTCCAGCGGCTCGGCCAGCATCAACATGCCGGGGCCGCCACCGTAGGGGCGGTCGTCGACCCGCCGGTAGGCATTGTCGGCAAACTCGCGCAGCTGCCACAGGCGCACCTCGACCTGCCCCGATTCGAAGGCGCGCCGCGTGATGCCGTGCACCATGTGTGGCGCAAACAGCTCGGGAAACAGGGTGACGACGTCGAAGCGCACGCAGGCGGTCCCGACTCAGAAGTCGGGGCTCCAGTCGACCGTGATCCGGCGCCCGTCCAGATCGACGCCGTCGACGTACGCCGCCACGAAGGGAATCAGCGTTTCATCGGCGGCCGCGACAACCGTGCCTTCCGGCGCAATCCGCAGCACCGCATGAGGTCCGGTATCGATCAGGCCGAGCACCGACCCGAGCGCCCGACCCTCGCGGTTGACGACCTGCAGGCCGATCAGATCGACCCAATAGAACTCGTCTGAATCAGCGGTCGGGAAACTGGCACGCGAGACGCAGATCAAGGCGCCACGCAGGCTTTCGGCAGCCATGCGGTCGTCGAACCCGTGGGCGTGTGCCACCACGCCGTCGCCATGCGACTTTGCCTCGATGATCTTCAGCAGCCCCGGCAAGGCGGCCATGGCGGCCGCGCCGCCGGGCCGCTTGACGGCGCCGGCGTCTGGCGCCTTGAGGAACCAGCGCTTGCTCGAGAACAGGGCCTGCGGGTCGCCAGCGAATGCCTGGACCCGGAACCAGCCCTTGACACCCCAGGCTTCACCGATCCGGCCGACCTCGATTGCATCGGGTGGCATGCCGGGGTTGGCGTCACCGCCGGACGACGATGTCATCGCGGCGGCCGGCCCGTCATGGCCATCGGGCGAAATTCGCGATCAGGCAGCAGCCTTGGCCTGACCGACCAGACGAGCCACGGTCGGCGACAGCTGCGCGCCCTTGCTGGCCCAGTACTCGACGCGATCGAAGGCGACGCGCAACGGCTGCTCGGCTCCGGAGGCGACCGGGTTGTAGAAACCGACGCGCTCGATGAAACGGCCATCGCGACGGATGCGCGAGTCGGCAACGACGATGTTGTAGAAGGGACGACGCTTGGCGCCGCCACGTGAGAGTCGGATCACGACCATGATGTTTCCTTGCAAGAGATGAATTGTCCACCGCACCAGGAGACACTCAGGGCGAGCAGAGCTGAAACCGGCCGACCGGGCGAACCTCGGCGCCGCACATTGGCGTTGCCGTCTGTTACCTGGGTTTTTAGCCACCTTTTTCGCCGAATTTTCGCCGGCACATTTTCGTCGTCGTAGATACGCCCTCTCGAACCCCGCGGGATAATCCGTGAAGCCAGCCGAGAGCCGCCGTCGAAAACCCAGCATTATAAACTGATGCGCATTCCTCGGCACAATTCCGCCGCGGTTGCTGGCTCCACCATTCCCATGTCAACCCACAAATCGAAAACACTGGCCACCTGGATCGCGCTGATCGGCGGCAGCCTGGGCCTGCATCGCTTCTACCTCGGCGGCTTGCGCGACGTCTGGGGCTGGTTGTATCCGGTCCCGACGCTGATCGGCCTGTACGGCATGCAACGCATGCGTGATCTCGGCCAGGATGATCAGCTGTCGTGGCTGCTGATTCCGCTGCTCGGAATCGCCCTGTCGGCGGCGATGCTGAGCGCAATCGTCTACGGCCTGACCAGCGACGAACGCTGGTGGCAGCAGCGCAACCCGGACGAGACCGCGCCCGGGCGCAGCGGCTGGCTGGCCATCATCGGCGTGGTGCTGGCGCTGTTGATGGGCGCCAGTGTGCTGATGGCGACAATCGCATTCAGTGGGCAGCGCTATTTCGAACACGAAGTCGAAGCGGCGCACAAGATCAGCCGCTGAACCCTTGGCGGCGCGGCCGCTTCAGGCGGGCAGGCGCTCGATCTGCTGGTCGGTGACCAAGCTCAGCCACTGCTCGGCCATGCCTCGGCCAGGAATTTCCAGCCGAGGGTCGAGTTCCAGCAACGGCAGCAGCACAAATGCCCGCACGTGCATGCGTGGATGCGGCACGCTCAGATCCGGCAGATCGATGATCTGACGGCCGTACATCAGGATGTCGAGATCCAGGCTGCGTGGCGCATTGCGGTGGGGCCGCAGCCGCCCGTGTCGGGCTTCGATCTGCTGGAGACGACCGAGCAGTTCGAGCGGGCTCAAGCTTGTCTCCACCGCCACGACCCCATTGACATAGTCGGGCCCGGACGATTCGATCGGCGCGCTGCGGTACAGCGATGAAACCGCTGCCAGGTGCGTGCACTCGATGGCGCGACAATCGTCGATCGCCGCCTGTAGCGTGGCCAACGGATCACCGAGGTTGGCGCCAATTCCGATATAGGCAAGCACCACCGTCATGGCCGACCCTGCCCCGCCAGCCGGTCAACTCGACGGGGTGTCGACCGACTGGGTTGCCGGGCTGCGCGCGGCGTCGCGCTCGGCAGCCGGTTTGCGGCGGCGGCGCCTACGTTTGCGCTCGGGGGCTGCCGCCAAATCGGCGCCTTCATCTTCCGGTTCGCCATCGGCCAGGGGTTCATCGCTGGCGCTGTCGACGACGGGGCGGTGCCCGGTCGCGTGCCGGCGCGGCTTTTGCTGCTGGTTGCTGCGCAATTCCTCGACCAGCGCGCGGCGTGCGTCTTCGTCCTCAAGCGAGAAATCTTCCCACCACTCGGCCAAACGCGGTTCGCATTCGCCGGCATCGGCGCGCAGACGCAAGAAGTCGAAGCCGGCCCGGAACCGTGGCTGCTCGATCAGCGAAAACGGGCCGTTGCCGACGCGCCGCTCGAAGCGCGGCTGCATCATCCAGATCTCGCGCATGTCGGCACCGAGCTTGCCGCGGCCGGAAATCTCGCCGACGCGCGCATCGAATACCGCATCGATCGCCTGCTGCAGCGCCGGGTGCGACGCGACACCACCGGCCTTCAGCTGCTGCCAGCGGCCCAGCACCTCGTGCCACAACAGGCACGCCAACAGGAAACTGGGCGCGACCGGCTTGCCTTCGCCGACCCGACGATCGGTATCGGCCAATGCCAGCTCGACAAACCGCCGCTGCTCGGCCCGCTCGGGCACCTCGGACAAGACTGGATCGAGCAAAGGAAACACACCGTTGTCGAGTCCCTGCTTCCTGAGTTCGGCCAGGCTGGCCAGCGAGTGGCCGGTCTGCAGCAGCTTGAACATCTCGTCGAACAGACGTGACGGCGGCACGCTGGCGAGCAGGCTCGCCATCTCGCGCACCGGCTTGCGGGTCTTGGGTTCGATCTCGAAACCGAGCTTGGCCGCGAAGCGAACCACGCGGATGATGCGCACCGGATCCTCGCGATAACGGGTCGCCGGATCGCCGATCATGCGCAGCAGCTTCTTGCGCGAGTCGGCCAGGCCGCCGTGGTAGTCGACGACGATCTGGCGCTGCGGGTCGTAGTAGAGCGCGTTGACCGTGAAATCGCGCCGTGCCGCATCCTCGATCTGCGGGCCCCATACGTTGTCGCGCAACACCCGGCCGGCCGCATCGACCACCCGCGTGGTGGTCGCCTCGGCACCGCGCTTGAAGCTCTTCTCGTTGCCGGTCACCTGCTCGGCCGCCTCAGCGTCCATCACGGCACGGAAGGTCGAGACCTCGATCACCTCGTGATCACGCCCACGTCCGTACACGACATGCACGATCCGGAAGCGGCGGCCGATGATGAAGGCACGCCGGAACAGGGCCTTGACCTGCTCCGGGGTGGCATCGGTGGCGACGTCGAAATCCTTCGGGCGCAGCCCCAGCAACAGGTCGCGCACCGCACCGCCAACGATGTAGGCCTCGTGGCCGGCATCCGACAGGGTTTTCACGACCTTGATCGCACGCTCGTCGACCAGTGACAGGTCGATCCGGTGAGCGTCGACACCGATTTCCATCCGCTTGCCGAGCGGCGCGCCCTTGGGTGCCGCCGGGGGCTTGCCGAGCAGCTTGTCGAGGAATTTCTTGATCATGGGAACAGTTGGAGTATGCGCCAGCCGCGGCTGCGCGCGAGCGCGGCGAGTTCGGGTGTCGGGTTGGTGGCGACCGGATCGGTCGCGCGTTCGAGCAAGGACAGGTCGTTCATCGAATCACTGTAGACACTGATCCGGTCGAAGTCGGACCAGTCGGCGCCGAGGCCCTGCAGCCATTGCCCGACCCGCTGCAGCTTGCCTTCGCGGAAAGTCGGCGTGCCACGGATCAGCCCGGTCGGCTGGCCTTCCTGATCGCGTTCGAGTTGCACCGCCAGCAGTTCGTCGATGCCCAGCGCGCGCGCGATCGGCGCGGTGACGAAATCGTTGGTCGCCGTCACCAGCGCGACCCGGTCGCCGCTCGTCTGATGGTGACGGACCAGCTCGAGCGCCTGCGGCTTGATCATGGGCAGGATCGCCTGGGCCATGAAACGCTCATGGGCGGCGGCGCAATCGGCGGCACTGCGTTCGCGCAGGGCCGTGGTCGAAAAGGCGATGTAGGCGTGGATGTCGAGCACGCCGGCCTGGTACTGCGCATAGAACTCGTCGTTGCGGCGTCGAAAGCCAGGTTCATCGACCCATCCCAGCTCGATCAGGAACTCACCCCATGCATGGTCCGAGTCGATCGGCAGCAAGGTGTGGTCGAGATCGAACAGGCACAGCGCCCTCATGGCTCGACCGCCGATGGTGCCGGCTCGGACTGCAATTGCCGCATCAACGGGACAGTCAGGGCGCGCTGCTGGCTGAGGGCAAAGTCATCGGCGCGGTTGAACAGGGTCATCAGGCTTTTCAGGTCCCGCGCAAAATGGCTGAGCACATAGGCCGTGACTTCATCCGACAGCTGGAGGCCGCGTCGCAGCGCTTCAGCGCGCAGCACCGTGCGCACATCGGCTTCGGCCAAGGGCTGCAAGGCGAGCACATGACCCCAGCCGAGCCGGCTGCGCAGATCGTCCCGCAGCGGCAGATCGACTGGTGGCACCCGGCCGGCAGCAGCAACCCGGGCGCCACGCGAGCTTGCGTCGACAAACTGTGCGAACGCCGCCTGCTGGTGCGCGGCATCAAGATCGTCGCAACCGTCGAAGATGATCAGTCCGCACCGATCGTCGAGTGCCCAAGGCAGCGGCGCGCTGCTGCCATCGAAGCGGCCCACCTCCACACCGGCTGCGCCGAATGCGGCAGCCAAGGCCTGCAGCAGATGGGTCTTGCCACAACCCGCCGGCCCCCACAGATAGACCGGCGTTGCCGACGCGCCCGGGCGCATCGCGGCGATCTCGCGCAGCTGCGCCAGCGCCAGCTCATTCGGGCCGGCGACGAAGCTGTCGAAGCTGCGCGGCGCGGCCTGGCGGATCGGCAGGTTCAGTTGACGCATGCTCGAGGCGGCCGACACGGTATGCATTCAGGCGCCGAGGTACAGCGGGCTGGCCTGGTAGGCACGCCGCAATCGACGCGCCGCCACCACCAGCAAGGCACTCAGCGGCAAGGCGATCAGCACGCCGATGAAACCGAACAGGTGGCCGAACGCGAGCAAGGCGAAGATCACCATCAGCGGGTTCAATCCGATACGCTCGCCGACCAGCCGTGGCGTCAGCACAAAACTCTCCAGCAACTGGCCGATGCCGAACACCACCGCTACGGCAATCACCCCATACCAGCCACCGAACTGCAACACGCCAGCCAGCAGGGCGAGCAACAGACCGAGTCCGAAGCCGACATACGGAATGAATACCGCCAGACCGGTGAAGATGCCGACCGGCACGGCCAGATCGAAGCCGAACAAGGCCAGACCCACGCTGTAGCCGACCGCCAGCAAGCCCATCACGAGTAGTTGCCCGCGCAGATACTGCCCCAGCACCGCGTCACACTCGAGCAGGAAATTTTCGGTGGCCGGCAGCAAGCGCGGCGGGATCAGCAAGGCCGCGCGGTTCAGCAACTGGTTCCAGTCAATCAGCAGGTAGAACAACACCACCGGCACCAGGATCAGGTTGCCGATCAAGGCCAGCACCATGCTGCCACCGATGCGGGCCGAACTCAGCACCGCGCCCAGCCATTCCTCGAAATTGGCGTTCAGATATTTCAGCGCGAAGGCCTTGATGCTCGCGGTATCGAGCGACGCTTCGACACCCCAGGTGCGCAGCAGCGGCACGATGCTTCGATTGATGCGTTCGGCCAATACCGGAATCTGCTCGCGCAGCAGCGGCAACTCCTTCGACAAGATGGGCACCATCAACAACAGCAGCAGCAGAACCGCGACGATTGCGGCCGCCTCGACCAGGCAGACGGCCAGCAGCCTGGGCATGCGCCGCGCGGCCAGCGCCTCGACCGCGGGGTGCAGCACATACGCCAACACCGCCGCGACGATGAACGGTGTCAACACCGGCGACAGCAGCCACAGTACCGCGACCATGACGAGCGCGAGCGCCAGCCAGGCCAGCTGCCGGCGCAGCAGCGAATGGGGTTTTGCCGGCTCGACGGCGACGATCTGCTCGGGCACGTTCAGTGCAATCGCGGTTGGCCGCCGGCGGCGCGCAGCTCGCCGAGCCGCTGATCGATCGCCTGCCGGTCTTCTGCCTGCGGGCGGCTGGCCAGATAGTCTGCGAGATCCTGCGCCGCCGATTCGAACTGGCCGAGTTCGGCCCAGGCCAGGCCACGATCGCGGCGTACCTCGACCGCCTCCGGCAACAGGATCACCAGGCGATGCATGACCGCAAGCAGCCGCGGCCAGTCTTGGTCACTGCGATGGATTTCCTTCAGGTTGCGCAACATCCGGGCGATCACGTCGCGCGCCGGCGCCTCTTGCAGGAACAAACCCAGCGGCATGTCGAAATCATCGATCAGACCGTGGCTCTTCTTGTACGGCAGCAGCATCTCGTCGAGTTGCTCGCGCGACAACGAGTGACCGTTCAGCGGATCGATGACGACCTCGCCCGCCTGCACACCGCCCTGCACGCGCATCTTGACGAGGAAGTGCCCCGGAAAGGAAACACCCCGCGCCGGCAGACCGATCTGGTTCGCCAGCTCGATATACAACACCGCGAGGCTGATCGGAATCCCGCGTCGGCTCGCCAGCACCTGCGGGAGATAGCTGTTGGCCGGGTCGTAGTAATTGTTCAGATTGCCGCCGAAGCCGAGCTCATGGAAAAAATAGCGGTTCAGCAACCGCAGGCGGTGCAACGACGGCGCGTCAGCCGGAATGCGCCGCGAAAGCCGTGCCGCCAGCCCGTCGATCTCGGCCAGCACCGACTGCGCATCCAGCGGCGACTCGTCGACCTGGGCAATCGCAAGCGCCGCCTCGGTCAACGGGATGCTGGCGTCATCGGCCACCAACGCGCTGAAATAGCTCAGCGCCGTGGGTGGCTCGAACAGCTTGAATGACGGCATCGTGCAAGTGTAAAACGAGGGCCCGTCCGGATTCGTTCCGACCGTCACGCGCTCACTCCCGGCGCAGGAAACTGCGCCAGCGGATACCGCCCAGGTACAGACCACCAAAATACAGCAGCGCCGCCCCGCCGAGGCACAACGCCAGCATCAGGACCTGCTGGCCCTTGACGGCTGCCAGCGCGACCCACGGCAGTGCCTGATTGGCCCAGAACAGCGCCCCACCCATCACGCCGCAGGCCAACCCCAGTCTGGACAGAAAGACTGGCCAGCCGGGCGCGGGGCGGTAGACGCCGAGCCGGATCAAGCCGATCAGCAGCCAGCTGGCGTTGATCAGCGCAGCAACCCCGATCGACAGGGCCAAACCGGCGTGTCCGAGGCGCGGCACAAATATCAGGTTCATCAACTGGGTCAGGCACAACACCACGATCGCGATCTTGACGGGGGTGCGGATGTCCTGGCGCGCGTAAAAGCCAGGCGCCAGGATCTTCACCGCGATCAGGCCGATCAGACCGACCCCGTAGCCCATCAACGCGCGTACCGTCTGGGCAACGTCCGTGGCGCCGAACGCACCAAACTGGAACAGCACACTGACCAGCGGCGTCGGAAACACCAGCAGGGCAACCGCACACGGCAGCGCCAGCAGCAGGCTCAGTCGCAGGCCCCAATCGATCAACGCGCTGTAGGCGGATGCGTCGTCACGTCCCTTGGCGGCACTCAGTTGCGGCAGCAGCACCACGCCGAGCGCGACGCCGAGCAGACCGGTCGGGAACTCCATCAGACGATCCGCATAAAAAAGCCACGACACAGCGCCGACGCCTTGATGCGACGCGATCTGGGTGTTGATCAACAACGAAATCTGCGCAACCGAGACGCCCAGAACCGCCGGCCCCATCTGCCGCAAGACCCGGCGCACGCCCGGATAGCGCCAGGCATCGGCAAGCGAGCGCGGCGCCAGTCCGATGCGCGGCAGGCGGGCCTGGTGGCGCAAGGCCGGCACCTGAACCGCCAGTTGCAACACGCCGCCCAGCATCACACCACCGGCCAGTGCATAGATCGGCTCGATGCCCAGGCTGGCCAGCCACGGTGCTCCGAACCAGGCGGCGGCGATCATCGCCAGATTCAACAGCACCGGCGTCGCGGCGGGCACTGCAAAACGTTTCCAGGTATTCAGGATGCCGGCCGACAAGGCCACCATCGACATGAAGCCGATGTACGGGAACATCCAGCGCGTCATCACCACCGCTTCGTGTTGACGCTCCAGGCCCGATGCGATCAGCCACACCAGCAGCGGCGCGGCCAGCACACCGATCACGCAGGTGATCAACAAGGCCCAGAACAGGAAGGTCGCCACGGCGTCGATCAGCGAGCGGGTGGCCTCGTCGCCTTCGCGGGTGCGGGTCTCGGCCAGGATCGGCACGAAGGCCTGCGAAAATGCCCCTTCGGCGAACAAGCGGCGCAACAGGTTCGGAATCCGGAAGGCGACGTTGAAGGCGTCGGTCAACGCCGAGGCGCCGAAGCTGCCGGCGATGAACTGATCTCGCACCATCCCGGTGATGCGCGAAGCCAGCGTGAACAGCGATACCAGCGAGGCGGCCCGCAGCAGATTCATGAGATCGAAGGGCGCGAAGGGAATCGCCGGAACCAAGCAGCCCGCATTATCAGGTGGCTGAGCGGTGGCGACCCTGGCATGGCGAGCGGCCCGAAACGACGGATCGCGCTCGCATGCTATACTCATAGGCTCTGTTCCACCCAGCTTCAACCAGCAGACACCACACGATATGGCCACTTCCGCCAAAGCCAAGAAAAAGACCGTACGCATTGCGTCGGGCCTGAAGCGCGTGCGTCAGGACGTCAAGCTGAACGCCGCCAACACCGCGCTGCGTTCGAAATTTCGTACCGTGATCAAGAATGTCCAGAAAGCCGTTCTGGCCGGTGACAAGGCCAAGGCCACCGAGCTCTACGGCTCGGCCCAGCGGGTGATCGATTCGGTCGCCGACAAGGGCCTGTTTCACAAGAACAAGGCAGCTCGCCACAAGAGCCGGCTGTCGGCCAAGATCAAGGCGCTCGAAGCCACTGCTCCCGCCTGACAGGCGGCGGACCGGAACAGACGAGGGCCTGCATTGCAGGCCCTTCTCAATTCTGACAGCCACCGGGCGAGCCAGGCTCAGGGCCTGGCCGGTTCGACCAGACAGGCCTGCACCACTTGCAGGCTGTTGTCACGCGCAAAGTGCATCACGAAATCCCAGGCCATCGGCTCGATGTCGCGCAGCTTGTCGTTGACGATCACGCATTTCACGCCGTTGATGATCCGCGGCACGCAATACGGCGAATAACCCATGCTGCGATGCGCGCGTGCGCCACCCGGCCGGAATGACGACATCGCGCCAGCCAGCCGCTCCGACCAGTCGCTGGGCCGAAAGACCTCGCCATCCAGGGTCACGCCCTGGATGAAATACTCATTCGACGAGTCAGCGGACATGCGGCGCCTGGCAAGGTCTCTCCGGGTTGGAGGCGGTGGTTTTGACGAACCGAGTTGTTTGCTGAGCGGCACATGCAGGTATTGTGCCGCGATGTGCTGCGCCGCAACATAATCGCGTCGCACCGGTGTCGGCAAGCACCGCCTCGTAGAATGAAAATGATTCCGCTGTCGTCCGGACGGGTCCGGACGAACCGATGGAGACCCCATGAACGCGATGCAGAACAAGACGCCGCACACCGAGACACCCTCGATTGCTGCGGCAGCCCCGACCGAGCCTCACGTGATGTCGACCTACGGGCGGCTGCCAATCGCCCTGTCACACGGCAAGGGTTGCCGCGTCTGGGATACCCAGGGGCGCGAATACCTCGACGGTCTGGGCGGCATCGCGGTCAATACGCTCGGCCATGCCCATCCCCGCCTGGTGCCGGCCCTACAGGACCAGATCGGCAAGCTGATCCATTCGTCCAACTATTACCACGTGCCGCTGCAGGAGCAGCTGGCCGCGAAATTGTGCGAACTGTCGGGGCTGGACAAGGTCTTCTTCTGCAGCACCGGGCTCGAAGCCAACGAGGCCGCGATCAAGATCGCACGCAAATTCGGCCACGACAAGGGCATCGACCGGCCCGAGATCGTCGTCTACGAGAAGGCCTTCCACGGTCGCTCGATCGCGACCTTGTCGGCCACCGGCAATGCCAAGGTGCAGGCCGGGTTCGGCCCGCTGGTCGAGGGTTTCGTCCGGGTGCCGCTGAACAACATCGCTGCGATCGAGGAAGTGGCGAATACCCACCCAAACGTCACCGCCGTCTTTCTGGAAGTGATTCAGGGCGAAGGCGGCATCAATCAGACCACCAACGCCTACCTGCAGGCGGTGCGCCGCTTGTGCGACGAACACGACTGGCTGCTGATGCTCGACGAGGTGCAATGTGGCATCGGCCGCACCGGAAAATGGTTTGCCCACCAATGGGCCGGAATCAAGCCCGACGTGATGCCGCTGGCCAAGGGGCTGGGTTCGGGCGTGCCGGTCGGCGCGGTGGTCTGCGGGCCGCGCGCCGCCAACGTCTTCGGCCCGGGCAACCACGGCACCACGTTCGGCGGCAATCCGCTGGCGATGCGCGCCGGCGTCGAGACACTGAAGATCGTCGAGGAAGACGGCCTGATGGCCAACGCGGCCAAGGTCGGCGGCGCGCTGATCGAGGCACTGCAACGCGAACTCGAAGGCGTCGACGGCTTCGTCGAGATCCGCGGTGCCGGCCTGATGATCGGCATCGAACTCGACCGCCCCTGCGCTGACCTGCTGGGCCGCGCCGCAGAAGCCGGCCTGCTGCTGAGCGTCACCGCCGACAAGGTGATCAGGCTGGTGCCGCCGCTGATCCTCACGCATGACGAAGCGATGGAGATCGTCGCCATCCTGTGTCCGCTGATCAAGGCCAAGCTGGCCGAGAAAACCGAATGACCCGCATCGATTGACGTTGCGCAGACCATGAAACCCGGCATGAGCCTGATCAAGCACTACCTGCAATTCAAGGACCTGCGCGCCGAGGAATACGCGTATCTGTTTGCCCGCACGGCCACCATCAAGCAGCGCTTCAAGAATTACGAGAAATACACGCCGCTGGTCGACCGCACATTGGCGATGATCTTCGAGAAAGCCAGCACCCGCACCCGCGTCAGCTTCGAGGCCGGCATGTATCAGATGGGTGGATCGGTGGTGAACCTCACCACCGGCGATAGCCAGCTCGGCCGCGCCGAGCCGGTGGAAGATAGCGCGCGGGTGATCAGTCGCATGGTCGACATGGTGATGATCCGCACCTACGAGCAGACCAAGATCGAGGCCTTCGCCGCCAATTCACGTGTGCCGGTGATCAATGGCCTGACCAACGAATATCACCCGTGCCAGATCCTGGCCGACGTATTCACCTTCATCGAGCAACGCGGCAGCATCGCAGGCAAGACGGTAGCCTGGGTCGGCGACGGCAACAACATGGCCAATACCTGGCTGCAGGCGGCCGACATCCTCGGCTTCAAGCTGCATGTCAGCACGCCCAGCGGCTATGAAATCGATGCCAAGGTGGCCGGTGTCAGCAACAAGGACTGCGTCAAGGCCTTCAAGAACCCGCTCGACGCCTGCCGCGGCGCGAACCTGGTTACCACCGACGTCTGGACCAGCATGGGTTACGAGGCCGAAAACGACGCCCGCATGAAGGCCTTCGCCGACTGGTGTGTCGACGCCGAAATGATGGCTGCCGCACAAACCGATGCCTTGTTCATGCACTGCTTGCCGGCACACCGCGGCGAAGAAGTGGCGGCCGAAGTGATAGACGGCCCGCAATCGGTGGTCTGGGAAGAAGCCGAGAACCGCATGCATGTGCAGAAGGCACTGATGGAATATCTGCTGCTCGGCCGCATCGGCTGAGCTGGCGACCCGGCAAGGATCTCGAAAAGCGATCACGCCATGCCGACCTCAAACGCCGGTGCGCCGGGACAAAAGAAAATCTGGGACATCTCGCCACCGTTGCATGCTGCCACCCCACCGTTTCCGGGTGACACCGGCTATTCGCAGCAATGGGCGGCGCGCATCGGCGGCGATTGTCCGGTCAACGTCAGCGCGATCACGCTGTCGCCCCATCTGGGCTCACATGCAGACGCCCCCTTGCATTACGCCGATGGCGCAGCTGCGATCGGCGCGGTCGATCTGACACCGTTCCTCGGCCCCTGTCGCGTCATCCACGCGATCGGCGCCGGCGCACTGATCCGGCCGACCGACCTGGCGCACGCTGCCGATTCCTTGCCCGGACGGGTACTGGTACGCAGCTGCGAAAGGGCGCCAACGACCTGGTCGGAATCGTTCAGCGCCTTCGCCCCCGAAACCATCGACTGGCTGGCCGACCGCGGTGTGCTGCTGGTCGGCATCGACAGCCAGTCGGTCGACCCGGCCACCAGCAAGGACCTCCCCAGCCACCACCGTCTGCTGGCGCGTGACCTGCGCGTGCTCGAGAACCTGGTGCTCGACGAGGTCGAACCGGGTGACTACGAGTTGATCGCTCTGCCGCTGAAGCTGGTAGACGCCGATGCGTCGCCGGTGCGGGCGGTGTTGCGAAGTCTTTGAGGAGGCGCTGCCGGTTTTCGGTTGCCATGGCGCTCATGCAGCAACAGAGGTTGCAGGCCTGCCGTGCAGCGGAAAGCGAAGCAAGCGTCGAATCAGAACTGCCAGCTCACCTGCAAATGCACCCCTTCATCCTGCAGATTGGCACCTTGATTCTCGGTCGCAGCCGGCGTGTCGATCCGCTTGGCCAGGGTCAGGTCGAGGCTGAAATTTTTCCAGCGCAGGCGCGTCGCCACGCCGACTGACTGCAGGGTGGTGCCCGGCTCGCCGTGGTTGCGGCCGCGGCCGACGTCGTAGAAGGGGACCAGCAGCACCCGCAAGCCGCTGTCCGGGCGTCTCAGCACCGGCCATTCGAGCTCGAGGTTCAGCAGCGCACCCTGATCGCGCACCAGCTGGTTTTCTCGAAAGCCGCGAACGGTATTGACGCCACCGAGCGCGAAGCCGTCGAGTGCCAGCAGGCGATCCGGGCTGTGCTGCACGGTTGCGCGGGCAACGAACTGCAGGCCGTCGGTGGCGAGCTGTCGCGCATACTGGGCCTGGCCGAGCCAGATCCGGTAATGGGTCGGCGGCCGGTTCTGGAACGGCAGACCCGCCACGTCCTGGAGGTTGTTCTGACCCCAGCTGAACGTCGAGCGCAGTGCCAACACCTGCTTTTCGGAACGCAGCACGAGCTCCTGCGAGAAGCGGGCGATGTTTTCCCGCACGATGCCGTCGGGCTCGCCGGGATTGAACGAAAACGGTTGGCCCAGCAGCCAGGTCCGGTTCTCGCGATGCACCGCCTGCAGCCCGAGACTGAACTTCGTCGCCAGCGATTCGAACACGACCTGATTCAAGCCGAGCTCGATGCTGCTGAGCCGGCTGCTGATGTCGAGGTCGCGAACCGATTCCTCGACCACCGATGAACTGCCGCGGTCAAGCGACAGCAGGAACTGCGTGCGAGGGCCGAGCGGCATGCGCCAGGCCAGACCGCCGCGCAGGTCGTCACCGCCTTCTACCGGCGCCTGCAGCGATGCTTCGAGCAGATCGCCGCGACCGGTCAGGTTGCGCACCAGACCACTGACACCGACGCTCGCCGCGCCGATCGACACCGGTCGGTAGTTGTTGGCAAACACCCGCAATTCGTAGGGCCGGGCGCGAGTCACCTCGATTGCAAGCACGGCTTCGCCTGGCGCTTGGCCCGGGATCAGGCGGGCGTTCAGACGCTCGAACAAGGGGTCGTCGAGCAACAGCTGGAAACGCTCTCGCAGGTGATCGAGGTTCAACGGACCGTCGTCGGCGCGACGCAACTGCGCCAGCACATAGTCGTCGTCGAGCCGCTCCATCCCGGTCAGTTCGATGCCGGTCAGGCGCCCCTCGACGACCTCGAATTCGATCACGCCTGCGGCAGCATCGACCCGCTTGACGCGCAGACCCGAATTGACATAACCGTGGTCAACGTAGCGCCGGGTCAACGCGATTCGCAAGGCCTCGATGTCGGCGACGCTCAGCTCACGATCAAGATACGGCCCGGCAACCGCTTCGAGATCGGTGGTCGAGACAACCGTGTTGCCGCTGAACGAGAGCCGCCGCAGCCGCAGCGCAGTGGCCTGGTCAGCCGCGGACTGGGCCGCCGGCTCGCTGGCGTCGACCGGCGGCAACCTGAACAGATCCGGTGGCTGCGGCGCAATGAATCCGGGCCGGGTGTCACCCTGCGCAGAGGGAGCGTTGGCGTCGGCAGCAACGGCTGGGCAAGCCAGCGCACTCAAACCGGCCGCAAGCAGAAGATGCCGAGTTCGCCGCGGCGTCATCGGCAGCCTCCGGCAGTGCCCTGAGCACTTGCCAGGAAAATCGGCGAGTCGACCGGCGATGGATCCAGCCACCGCGCGCCAGCCGACGATGCGGGCACGGGGTCCGCGCGCAGCAGACCATCCGCCGTTGCCGCCAGGCCGCCCCGGCCTGCCAGCGCGAGCGAACTGCCACCGGTGTTCTGGCACAGGCTGCGGCCAAGCCCGCCGGCATCGACCGCTTCGGCGCGCAGTTCGCGCAGGCTGCCGGTGATGTCGAGCGCCGGATTGGCGAGTTGAACATCGCCACTGACGCCAGTCGGTGCCGCCGCCTGGATCACGTTGAAGCCGAAGACATCGGCTGCCGGAACGAATGGCAGATTGCCACCCAGAAACAGGCTGCTGCCACTGGTCAGCAATGCGCGAGCGGCAATCCGCACCCGGCCCCCGGCGGCATTGGCTGCGGCGGTATTGGCCTGCACGAAACCGCTGTCGAGCAGCAAGATATCGGCCGCCAGATCGATGTCGCCGCCATTGCCCTGCGGGCCGAATACCGACGTGCGGATGACGCCGTTGCGCAACGTGGCCTGGCGGCCCGCCGACACCGTGATCGACCCGCCATCACCGGCATTCGCACTGGTCGACACGGTGCTCCGATCCAGCAGCAAGCTGCGCGCGGCGGCGATCTCGATGTCGCTGGCGGCCACATTGCCGCTCGATTCGGCAGACACGAGTGCGAGATTGCGCAGCGTGATGTCCGGTGCACGGAGGCGCAGCAGGGTGGGCTGGCGCGTTGACGGATCGGTGGCCGTCGCATCGTTGTCGATGGTGATGAAGGCGCTGTCGGCCAGCGTGATGGACTCGCTCGCATCGACCAGCACACTGCCCGACTGACCGGCCGACGCGGTGCCGGCTCGTGCGATCAAGCCACTGCTCGATCCGCTGATGTCGACGCGCGCCGCGTTGATCCGGATGCGGCCAGCCGCACCGGCACCGTCGGTCGATGACGACAAGCCGCCACTTCGAACCAGCAGATCACCGCCGCTTTGCAGGTCGATGTTGCCGGCCTGACCGGTGCTGCCGGTCTGCGCGAAACTCACCACGCCGCCCGCCGCGGCGTCGATCAACACATTGGCTGCGCGAATCCGGATTTCCCCACCGCTTCCGCTGGATGACGTGCTGGTCGATATCTGCGGCGCCTGGTCGACTGCGCCGCTGCTGTTCACCAGTTGCAGATCGCCACTGAGGTTCAGATCGATCGATCCGGCATTGCCCGCGCTGCCGGGCCCGGCGCCGCTGCTGATGCGAGCCCCGCCATCCAACGCCAAGCCTCGCGCCCGAATATCGATCTGCCCCGCATTGCCGCGGCCCTGAGTATCGGAGTTGATGAAGGCACCGTTGCGCAATTTCAGGTCGCCGGTCGTGACCACCTCGACGCGCCCCGCATGGCCGGTACTGGCCGCGGTGGTCGAAGTGCTGACGAAGGCCTGGCCGTCCAGCGAGACATTGCCCGCAATCAGACGAACGCTGCCGGCGTTGCCCGGACCGGCTGTATTTGCGCCTACCGCAGCATCGTTGCGCAGCAGCAGGTCACCCACCGCGGTGATGGTGATATTGCCGCCGGTTCCACTGCTGCCCAGGCCGGCGATGCTGTTGACCCGTGCGCCTGTTTCGAGCAGCACCGAATTGGCGTCGAGCACGATCGCGCCGGCATTGCCGCTGGTCGACGTGCTGGTCGACAGCGACGACTCGCGCTGCAACACCAGGCGGCCTGCGGCTTTCAAGTCGATCGAGCCAGCCGAGCCGCTGCCGTCGAGCGCGCTGCTGGAGATGCGGCTGTCGCCATCCAGAAGAATATCGCGCGCGCGGATCGAGACGGTTCCGGCAGCGCCGCGCGCCAGGGTGCTGGTGTCGACCGCGCTGCGGTTGACCATCGTCAGATCGCCACTCAGAACCAGTTCGACATTGCCCGAGGCGCCGCCGTTCAACTCCACCGCATTGCTGTTGACAGATGCGTTGTCGAGTCGCAGATTCACGGCGCTCAGCCGTACCGGCGACGCATCACCGGCGGAGGCAGAAGTCGACAACAGACTGGCGCCACTGCTCAGACTCGCATCGCCGGCCAGTTTGATGTCGACCAACCCCGAGCGCCCGCTGCTGCCCGGCAAAGCCAGGCTGCCAATAAAACTGTCGGACGCCATCGTCAGCTTGCCCGCCTGCAGACTGACCGAACCCGCATCGGCCGATGCCGAAGCGCCGGTGACGACCCGGCCGCTGTTGGCCATCGTCAACTCACCCGACACCGCCAGAACCAGCCCACCCGGTGCGCCGCCGCCCGCAGCATCGATTTGCACATACGACTGGCGATCGACTCGCATGCTGCCGGCCTGCAGGCGAATGCCGTCGCCACTGCCGCCGCCTTCAGTGAGCGTGGAAATGTTCGCGCCGCGATCGAGCAACAGGCCACGTTCGGTGGCCAGGTCGATCGCGCCGCTGCGCCCGCCGGCCGTCGGCGACGACTTGTTGTACAGATACGCCTGCGAGTCCAGCACAGCTTCACCGGCGCGCACGCGGATCGCTCCCCCGTTGCCGGCACCGGCGGTGTCAGCGCTGAGGTAGCCGCCGTCAGTCATCAGCAGGGCATCACGCGCCTGCACCTCGATCGCGCCGCCGTGGCCGCTGTCGCCTTGCTGCACCAGGCTGAAGAGCCCGGCATCGGCGCTGATCTCGACGCGTCCGCCGTTCAGCGTCACGGTTCCACCACCCACACCGCCGCGCGCGGCCGAGATGATCGCCGCGGCGCCGCTCAGCACGATGTTGCCGCCAACGGCCGGCATCGCGCCTTCGAATGTGATTTCGCCAACCTGCGATCCGACCGCTGCGAGGCGGATGTTTCCCCCGGCCGCGCCGATGGTGGCGTTGTCGATCGAGATGTCCCCTGCCGTCAGTCCGATCGCCTGGCCACGCGGCAGCAGCACCTCGGCACCGTCGCGCAACTTGATGGCGGTGCGGCTGCTTCCGAGGAAACCGAAAGCTTGTGGCGAGGCACTTGAAAAGCTGCTGGCCCGATTCGGATCGGCGTGAAAGCGACCATCCGGAAAGGCCAGGTAATCGGCGGTCCCGACATGGAAAGCGCCCGGCACGTCGACCGCCGCACCCGCTCCGAACGTGACGCCGGCCGGATTGATGAAGAAGAACCCAGGCGTCCCGTCGACCGCGTTGAGCCTGAGGCGCCCGTTGATCTGCGACAGGCTGCCGCCGGTGACCCGGCTGACGACATTGGCGATGCCGGGAGTCGCGGTGGTGAAGGTGGCGGATTCGCCGTTGCCGATGTTGAAGGTCCGGAAACTGTGGAACAGATTGGCGCCGGACAACCTGCCCAGACTTTGCGGAATCGAATAGGCCGGCCCGCTGAGGCTTTGCGCTGCGGCGCCAACGCTGCCATCGGTGGCGATCTGAGCCTGGGCGCTGGCAACCGCCAGGCAGCACGCTGCGGCAGCCATTCCCAGTCGATGCAGTCGGTGAGTTTCAGGCCGGCATGAGGTGCAAGGCATGGCGATCCAGTCAGAACCAGTTGCCGATCAGGATGAACGGGGCCCAGTAAAAGGGATGAGCGAATCCCGGCTTGCGCAGCAGTTCGATCTGCGAACGCTGCAGGGCCTGGGCCTTGCTCAGTCGATCGGTGATGAGGCCGCGGTAGAAGCCTTCCATCAGATCGACCGCCGCATCGTCGGACACCGGCCACAGTGAGCCCATCACCGATCGGGCCCTGGCCTTGATCGCCGCGCCCGAAAGTCCCAGCGGTGATCGCTCGTCGCCCTCGGCGGTTTCGCAGGCCGACAGGCTCAGCAGTTCGATCGGTTTGCGCCGGAAGGTATCCGAGCGCAGCAGCGACTGCAGCCCGTCCAGCGTCAGCAGATCGTCGTAGGCAAGCAGATAGGTGGCGTCGGAGCGCCCGCCGAAAACACCGTGCGAGGCCAGGTGGATGATGCTGTACCGGCCGGACTCGGCTTCACGCCGAAAATTCTCGACTGTAAATTCCTGATCGAGCAGGCGGGTTCCGTTCACCACCTTGCCGATCGCAGCGACCTCCTTGCCGACACCGGGCAGCGACAAGGCCTCACGCAACGCCGCACCGCGCGAGCCCGCATCGCCGGTTGCATCGGCCAGCGCCATCGCGGCGTCACGCATCGAACGAACCGAACGGCTGGCCACTACTTTCGGCGGCCCCAGCTGGTTGGCAGCCTGCGGGCCGAGCAACTGCGACACCGCGCCCCGGGTGAGCTTGTCGACCACACCGCCCGGTGTCGACAGGCCAGCCAGCAGCACCCCATCGATCGGCGTATCGCGCTCGGTATTCGTCATGCTCATGCCGGTGGCCATCGAAATCGCATACTTTTCGATCGCATACCGATTGCCGTCGTGGAAGGCGCCGACCGCAACCAATCGCAGCGAACTGTCGGGGACGATGACCAACGTCTTCACGCCCTGCGCAGCAAGCGCCTGGTCGACCGGTCGCAACACCCAGTCGTACATCTGGCGCGCCTGCGGCAGATAGGCGTCACCCCCATCGCGGAGGTTGCGCGCGAAACGGGTTGTCATCAGCCGCAGCGCAGACGCACTGGCGGCGGAGCGGTGGCGGGTGATGCCGTCGCTGGTCTCGAGCAGCAATTCCAGCCGGTTTTCGAGCACGATCGGGTACAGCACCGCCACATCGCGCGGAATGACAGTTGCTGTGCCGCCCTTGATCGCATCGACCTCGCAACGGTCGCCCAGGTAATCCTGCAACTCGGACTGACGCAGCAGTTCGATGGTGTCGGTCACCTGGCGCAGCGTCGCATCGCGTTGCGCTGTCCCAGACCGATCGGCCGACGCCAACAGGCCCTCGACCAGGCCGAGATAGACCGGCTGCAGCACAGTCCGGTAGGTCGAGCGGCCGAGCTCGTCTTCGATCGGCAGGTCTTGGCGCAGGCGCTCGACCTGTCGAACCGCACGCTGCCAGGCTGCCAGCGCGGCTTCCGGGCGGCCGAGCCTTCCGTTGAGCCGGGCCAGCCGCCACTCGAGCCGCACCTCACGATCCCCCACCGCGCCGTCGGGCAGGTCGGCGGCCAGCGCGAGAGCTCGACGGCTCAGTCGGATCGCATCGTCATGGCGCTGTTGGTCTTCGTACAGTTGGGCCAGCCCATCCAGCGCCTGCGCCTGCAGGCCGATGTCTCTGGCTGCCGCAGCCGAGCGCCTTGCGCTGTCGAGCGCCTGATAGGCCCGCGCCATTCCGGACTGGCCTGCTGCGGCGTATTGCTCGCCCAGATTGATCTGCCAACGGCTGCGCGCGGTCGAGTCGGGCAGTATGGCCATGTCGCGTGCCAGCCCGTCGAGTTCGGCCAGCTTCGAGGCCGGGGCGGCCAAGCGGGCCAGATTCAGCCTCGCCGGATAGACGATCTGCGGATCGCCGTCAGCCAGTTGAATCGCTTCCCGATAATGGGCGCCCGCCTCGTCCGACTTTCCCCGCAGCTGCTCGAGATTGCCCAGATCCAGCGCCACTCGACCACGTTCGGGGCCGGCCAGAAAGTCATGCGCCTGGCGCAACGAGTCCGCGGCTTCATCGAGGCGGCGCGCCTGCAACAAGGTGGCACCCAATTCGCCCCTTGCCCGCATCCGGGCCGCTTCGGTCGGCGCGACCACGCAGGCTCGGCGCAGTTGATCGATCGACAGGCTCAGCTGACCCTGATCCCGAAGCTGCAGGCCCTTCTGCAGGGCCGTGCCGGATTGCTCGGCGGCTGCCGCATCGAAAGACACCGCTGCGAACAGCATCGATCCGATCGCCAGCAACGACAGCCACCACCGGCGGTTGCGCGAGACGCAACTGCCCGATCGCCATCCCGGTGCACCCGACTTGCAACCGCCCCGATCACCCGTCAAGGCCGATCTCCCCGTTGTGTCGTCAGCAAGAAAACGCCCCGGCCCGGCACGCGCGGTGCGGCTCAGAACCCGCCAGCGGTCGAACCGATGTCCTGCATTCTGCGTTGCGATCGCCGATAGCGACAAGCGGCCTTGCCCTGAACGTGGCCAATCGACGACGCCAAAGCCAGCCGATCCGTGCGAAAAAACCGACACCACAGCAGCGTGCGCGGTGCTAAGTTCCCGCATGCGCAGGCCACGACGAGCCCGCACGCCGATTCGATCCGCCCCATGAACATCCTGACCCATGCCCAGTGCGAACAATGTGATGCCGACGACGGTCTGGCCCCGCTGCGCGAGCAATTCGACCTGCCGATCGGCACCATCTACCTCGACGGCAACTCGCTGGGCGCAATGCCGCGTGCCACCGCCGGGCGCGTGCAAGACCTCATCCAGAATGAATGGGGTCGTGATCTGATCAAGAGTTGGAACACCGCCGGTTGGATCGATCTGCCGCAACGCGTCGGCAACAAGATCGCGAGGCTGGTCGGCGCGGCCGACAA
>JANNNE010000024.1:0-3083 GCA_031398385.1 Ideonella sp. | reverse complement strand
GCAGTCGACCGGCACGTGGCGGCGTCGACCCAGAATCAGGCAAAAGCGGCCTTGCTGTTTCTCTATCAGGAGGTTCTGCAAAGCGACCTGCCGTGGCTGAAGGAAGTGGTTTCGGCCAAGACGTCGCGACGCTTGCCAGTGGTGCTCACTGCGCATGAGGTTCGCCAACTGCTGATGGCGCTGAACGGGAGCATGCACCTGGTGGCCTCGTTGCTCTACGGCACCGGTATGCGCTTGCTCGAAGGGCTTCGATTGCGCGTCAAGGATGTCGAATTCGCGCGGCGCGAGATCATCGTACGCGCCGGCAAAGGCAACAAGGATCGTCTGACGGTGCTTCCGGAGAATCTGATCGAACCGTTGAAATCACAGATCGCGCATGCCCATCGCCTGCATCAAAGCGATCTCGCCAACGGACGCGGAGATGTGGAACTGCCGTTTGCGCTCGCCTCCAAGTACCCATCGGCGGGTCGTGCCTGGGGTTGGCAGTATGTTTTTCCGAGCCCGGTCCTGAGCATCGATCCGCGCAGCGGTGTCGAACGGCGTCATCATCTGAACGAAAGCTCGGTCCAGAAGGCGGTCTTGCTGGCAGCGCGCCGTGCAGCCATCGTCAAGCCGTGTTCGCCACACATCCTGCGCCATTCGTTTGCCACCCACATGCTGCAGTCGGGATACGACATCCGTACCGTGCAGGAGTTGCTGGGTCACTCGGATGTCAGCACCACGATGATCTACACCCATGTGATGAACAAGGGCGGGCGTGGGGTGTTGAGTCCGCTGGATGGGTTGTGAGGGGTGAGGTAAGCGGCGATCGCTGGGACCGAGGCCGGGTCGGAATCGCGGCTGAAGCCGCTCCCACAGAACACCAGCCAGAACCGGGCCTTTGATCAGCGTAGTGCCAAGGTGCAACCGGTCCGTCAGATCATCAATATTCGAGCGGACGTGCGATCAATGGATTGGGATGCTCGGCTTGTGTGCCACCGCTGCCGTAGGGGCGGGTGATGATCTCGAGCAGGTGGCCGTCGGGGTCGGGGAAATAGACGCCGCGGCCGTCGTCCCAGTGGTTGATTGCGCCGGCCTGTCGGCGTGCCGGGTCGGCCCAGTAGCTCAGGCCGCGGTCGCAGATGCGGGCGAAGATCTGGTCGAACTCCGGCTCGCTGACCAGGAACGCGTAATGTTGCGGTTCGATCGCCTCATCGCTGTCGATGAAATCGAGCGAGGTGTCGCCGACCTGGACCACGGCGAAGACGTTGCCGAGTAAAAACGGAGGCGTCGGCAGGCCGAGGATCTCGGCGACAAAACGCGCCGAGCGCTGCTTGTCGCGCACGTTGACGAGGGTGTGGTTGAGGGTGACGGCCATCGCCCGAACCCTGTCCCTGACCGGTAAACGAGCAGCCTTCGCCGGTTCAGGCCACCCTGCCGAACCACCAGATCGACAAGCCGCCGGCCAGTGCGACGATCAGGGCGCCCAGCACCGCCAGCAGCGCGGTGATCTCGGTTTCCTTCTTCTCGACGGCCAGCCGCGTGCCCAGCCCTTGATACACCTTCTTCAGGTCTTCGGCGGTGCCGGCGTAGAAGTAGTCGGCACGGGTGGTCTGGGCGATTTGCTTCAGCGTATCTTCGTCCAGCCGCACGCGCATGCTCCAGCCTTCGAAGCCGATGGTTTCGCCTTCCTTGGTGCCGATGCCCACTGTGTAGACCTTGATGCCGCGATCGGCCGCCATCTTGGCGGCGTCGATCGGATCCGGGCCGGTGGTGCGCTGGCCGTCGGTCAGCAGGATGATTGCCGCCGAGCTGTACGAACCCGGCTGCACCGGAACGAAATCCTCCTTGGGTTTTTCGTTCGGGCCGGGCGGCATCGCGCGCTGGCCGGTGATCTGGCTCAGATCGATGCCGGCCTCGGGAAACAGCGTGGCCAGCGATAACACGATGCCGCTGCCAATCGCGGTGCCGCGCTGCAGCTGGAAGCGGTCGATCGCGGCCACCACGTCTTCGCGGCTGAAGGTCGGTGCCTGCACCACGGCGGCGGTGCCGGCAAACGACACCACCGACAGCCGCACGCTGCGCGGCAGGCTGGTAATGAAGGCCTTGGCGGCCTCCTGTGACGCGACCAGCCGGTTCGGCTGCACATCGGTGGCGCGCATGCTGCCGGACACGTCCATCGCCAGCACGATGGTTTCCTGTTGCAGCGGCAGGCTGATCACGGCGGTCGGCCGGGCCGCTGCCAGCAGCAGCACCGTCAATGCCAGCAACAGCAGCAACGGCGGTACGTGGCGCCGCCAGGCACCACGACGGCCAAGCGCCTCGCGCACCAGGCCCAGGTTGGCAAAACGCAAGGTGCTCTGCTTGCGGCGGCGCAGCAGCCACAGGTAGGCCACGATCAGCACGGGCAGGGACAACAGGCCCCACAACATCACGGGCCAGATGAAATTCAGCGGAACATAAGGAATGATGGGCGTCATGGCAGCGGGCGCGCTCGGCGGGGGTCAGCGCGCTGGGGCAGAGGTCGATTTGCCGGCGGGGGCAGCGGCGGCGGCAGAACCCGCCGCTCGGCCCGACGCCAGCGATTGCAGGTGGTTCGGTGCACCGCCACCGGCGGCGAGGCGGCTGCGCTGCTTGCGCAGATCGGCGAATCGCAGGATGGCGTCGAGCAGGTCGTCGTTGGTGGCCAGTTCCAGCGTGTCGACGCCGGCGCGGCCAAAGGCCTCGCGCAGTTCGGTTTCGCGGCGCGCGGCGGCCGCCGCATAACGCTTGCGAAAACCGCGGTCGGAGGTATCGACCACCAACTCCTCGCCGGTTTCGGCGTCGCGCATCGTCAGCAGGCCGATGTCGGGCAGTTCCATCTCGAGCGGATCGAACAGCCGCACCGCGGTCACCTCGTGGCGCAGCGCCAGCCGGCCCAGCAGCTCGTGCCAGCCGGGCGCGCTGATGAAATCGGAAACGACGAACAAGGTGCTGCGCCGCTTGATGATCTGCTGCGCCGATTGCAGCAGCTGCGACAGCTGGGTGGCCTCCTGGCGCACCGGCGCCGGCGCGTTGCTGCGTTTGTCGATCAGCTGCAACAGTTGCAGCACCTGCTGGCGGCC
>JANNNE010000017.1:0-2663 GCA_031398385.1 Ideonella sp. | reverse complement strand
GCGACGCATGTATCCTACGCGGATCGCGGGTCTGGCCATCGGGCCAGGCGGTGCGGCCTGCCGGAGAATGCGGTGAAAAAACTGCTCACCCTTGCGCGCTGGATCGACACACTCAACGATCGATTCGCCAGCTTGGCCACATGGGCCGTGCTGGCAGCCTGCCTCATCAGCACGGCCAATGCAGTGGTCCGATACGGTTTCGACTACAGCTCGAATGCGTATCTGGAGATCCAGTGGTACCTGTTCGCTGCGTGCGTGATGTTCGGCACTTCCCAGGTGCTGCGGTTGAACGAACACGTCAGGGTCGATGTGGTGTACGCGCTCTATCCGACGCGGTCGAAGGTGATCATCGATCTGCTCGGCTTCTGCCTGTTCCTGCTGCCGGTGACGTTGCTGGTCATGTACCTCTCGTTGCCGCTGCTGATGTCGCAGATCGCCAGCGGTGAGCGTTCAAGCAATGCCGGAGGACTGATCCGCTGGCCGGTGACGCTGGTCCTGCCGCTCGGCATGGCACTGCTCTCGCTGCAGGGGTTCGCCGAGATCATCAAGCGGATCGGCTGGTTGACCCACCAGTTCGAGATGGATACCCACTACGAAAGGCCGCTTCAATGAGCGCTGAATCGTTCGCCCCGCTGATGTTCGCGGGACTGGTCGTCATCCTGCTGATCGGATTCCCGGTCGCGTTCTCGTTGTCTGCGCTCGGACTGCTTTGCGGCTTCATCGCGGTCGAGATGGGTTGGTTCCCGGCTGCCTTCCTCGGCAGCTTGCCGCTCAACCTGATGGGGATATTGTCGAACGACCTGCTGCTCGCGATCCCGTTCTTCACGTTGATGGGTGCCATCCTGGAGAAGTGCGGTCTTGCGGAGGATCTGCTGGACTCGATGGGCCAGCTGTTCGGACCGATGCGCGGAGGCCTTGGCTACTCGGTGATCATCGTCGGTTTCATCCTCGGCGCCATCACCGGTACGGTGGCCGGCCAGGTGATCGCAATGGCGATGATCTCGTTGCCGGTGATGATGCGCTACGGCTACAACATGCGCTACGCGACCGGGGTGCTCGCGGCATCGGGAACGATCACGCAACTGGTACCGCCGTCGCTGGTGCTGGTCGTGATGGCCGATCAGCTCGGCCGTTCGGTCGGCGACATGTACAAGGGTGCGTGGGGACCTTCGGTGCTGCAGGTGCTGCTGTTCGCCCTCTACACCTTCCTGCTGTCTCGCTTCCGCCCGTTGCACATGCCGCCGCTGCCACCCGAGGCCCGGACGTTGCAAGGGTGGGCGCTGTGGGCGAAGTGCCTGCGAGGCATCATCCCGTCGGCGATACTGATCTTCGCCGTGCTCGGCAGCATGGGCGGCCTGCCGGGCATCAGCACCGCAATCGCCACACCCACCGAAGCCGGCGCCATGGGTGCAGTCGGCGCCATGATCCTGGCGGCCCTGCGCGGCAGGCTGCAATGGGCGCTGCTCAGGGGTGCGATGGCCGGAACGATGCGGATCACGGCCATGGTGGTGTTCATCCTGATCGGTTCGCGCGTCTTCTCGCTGGTGTTCCAGGGCGTCGACGGCGGCAAATGGGTCGAGCACCTGCTGACGAGTCTTCCTGGCGGCCAGCTCGGCTTCCTCATCGTCGTCAACATCTTCATTTTCTTTCTTGCTTTCTTCCTTGACTTCTTCGAGATCGCATTCATCATCCTGCCGCTGCTGGGGCCCGTGGCCGACAAGATGGGCATCGACCTGATCTGGTTCGGCGTGATGATCTGCGTGAACATGCAGACCAGTTTCATGCACCCACCCTTCGGCTTCGCGCTGTTCTACCTGCGCGGCATCTCGGATACGCTGTTCAAGAACAATGCGATCCCGGCCAAGGTCGAATCGAGGGACATCTACCTCGGGTCGATCCCGTTCATCGTGCTGCAGCTGATCCTCGTCGCAGTGGTGATCGCCTTTCCCCAGACCGTGACCGCGCTGCTCGACAAGAAGGTGGAGGTTGACATCGACAAGGTCGAGATGCCGGCGAACGACAATCCCGACCGGACGGGCAACCAGCAGCAGTTCATCGACGAGTTTCTCAAGTCGACGGAAAAGCCTGCCAGTCAACCAAAATGAAGCCTGCGCGAACGTCCACGCTCCAGCGCGATCATCCACGGACCGGCCCGCCGTTCGACCTGGTGTCGGGACCCTCGTTCCCGCTGCACATCAAGGTCCTGGCGACGGTGCTGATGGTTGCGCTGGTCGTGTTCGGCACGCTGGCATTCGTCGGGCAAGTGCAGTCTCAGGCAAGGACGGTTGCTGCCGGTGAATGGGGGTTCCTGCTGGCTGTCGCGGCCGTCATCGGTTCCGGCTACTGGGGGATCCTGACCAGTCGGACCAGTTGTGACGCCGAGTGCATCGAGCAGACGTGGCTGTGGCGAAAGAAGGTGAACATTGCGGACATCTCGCAGGTCAAACTGATCGACCTGAGGGGCCTCAGCTGGCTCGTCGTGCCGCGGTTGGTGGTTCGAGCAGGCTTCGGCCTGACGACATTTCATGCGGGCGATGCCGCCGTCCGGGAGAGGTTCAGGCTGCTCGCCCACGGACGCTGAGTCGGCTCCCGGCACGCCAACGGTGCGCGCCGGCGTCGATCAACGTGCACCGTTGCAGTGGGGCGACGTCTCATCCCGACAC
>JANNNE010000010.1:0-32707 GCA_031398385.1 Ideonella sp. | reverse complement strand
TCGGGGGTGAGCTCGTTCACGCGATCGACCTTGACCAGCGCGAAATAACGCTCGCCGTCCTTCGGAACCCGCACTTCGCCTTCGACCATGTCGCCGGTGTGCAGGTTGAAGCGGCGGATCTGGCTCGGGCTCAGGTAGATGTCGTCGGTCGACGCCATGTAGCTGGCCTCGATCGAGCGCAGGAAGCCGAAGCCGTCTGGCAGCACTTCCAGCACGCCGTCGCCGAACACCTGTTCGCCGGCCTTGGCGCGCTTCTTCATGATCGCGAACATCAGCTCCTGTTTTCGCAGGCGCGCGACGTTGTCGATCTCCAGGGCTTCGCCCATGGTGATGAGCGCGGACACGTGAAGCGCTTTGAGTTCTGACAGATGCATGAGTTGAAGCCCGGGTGTGGGAGGAGACTGCGTTGGAAGGCAGTCAGGTCGAACGTGCCGCGAAGGTGTCGATCCGGCAAGACGCTCGCGCGCAAGTCGAAAGGCCACTCGGGGCAGGAAACCAGAAAATCAGGGGTATGGGGCCGGATCCACGCAAGGCTGATCGAGGTGCGGGCCGCGAGCGCGACCAGCGGGCGTGGAGGCAGAACCTGTCTGGGTCAAGACCGGCCAAAAGGGCCCGGTCATCAACCGATTCAGGAGATTATAGATTACCGTCGAGAAACGCGGTAAGTTGGGTTTTGGACAGGGCACCGACTTTCGTCGCGGCCAATTGACCATCCTTGAACAGCATCAGGGTCGGGATGCCGCGGATGCCGAACTTGGCGGGAATGTCGCGGTTTTCATCGACATTCATCTTCGCAATCTGCAGTCGCCCGTCGTAGGTCTTCGACACCTCGTCGAGGATCGGCGCAATCATCTTGCACGGTCCGCACCACTCGGCCCAATAGTCGACGAGAACAGGCGTGCCAGCCTGCAGCACGTCGGCATCGAACGAGGCGTCGGTCGTATGTTTGATCAAATCACTCATGGAAGCCCTTCGGCATGTGCGGCAACCCGGTTCGGCTCCGCGATGACGAGAATTCTGACATATTCCCTCGGGTATCGGTCGCCGTGCTGCCGATTGCAGTGTTTGAGGCGCGGAAAGCGTGTCCGCGAATCTGAGCCGCAAAAGCTGATCTTTTGGGCCGTTTACCGTCCTGGGTCAGGCGTTCCAATTCGGGGATGAGCCTTCCCAACCCTTCGGCCACCTCATCGTCCGACTCAGCGCCGCAGGTCGAGAAGACTGCAGTGCGCGCATTCGGCCGCTTTGCGTTGCGCCAGTTGATTGCCAAGGCCGAACGATCGATGGTCTGGCTGGCGCACGATCCGCGCACCGATCAGGATTTGACGCTGACACTGCCGCGCACCCAACCCGCCGATGCGGCTGACCTCGAGACTTGGCAGCGCGAGGTCGGACTGGCAGCGCGCCTGAGTCATCCCAACCTGGCCGCGCCGAGCGAAATCGGCGTCCAGGATCACTGGCCCTACGTGGTAGTCGATCGTGCCTACGGCGTCTCCCTCGGTGAATGGCTGGCATCTCACCCGGCGGTGCCGATGGCCGAGATGGTGCGCTGGATCTGCAAGGCGCTGGAGGGCCTTGCGTTTGCGCACGAGGCCGGCGCGGCGCACGGCGATCTGCAGTTCCACAGCGTGCTGATCAGCGAACAAGGCACGGTCAGGCTTTGCGGCTTTGCCGTCGGTCGCGAACCGCCACCGGCGCCGGGTCCCCAGGCGGCGCCGGTTGTCGATACCAATGAATTGCGATTGAGGCGCAGCCGAGCCGAGCGCGATGTGCTGGCGATGGGTCTGATCGCCTATCGGCTGTTCTCGGGTCACAGCCCGCTGGAAAAGGATGACGTGTCGGCGGTGATCGACCGCCTGCCGCCGCGTGGCCGCGAAATCGTCCGTCTGCCGTGGAGCACCGCGCGCCCGGTTCCCGAGGCGCTGCGCGCGATCGTCAATCGCGCCACTGCTGCGCAGGAGCGCCAACGCTATCTGAATGCCCGCACGCTGCTGCGCGCGCTGAACGGCTGGCTGGAAGTCGAAGGCAACGAGAACGGTGGTCCGTTGACCCTGTTGATCGACCGCCTTCGCGCCGTCGGTCACCTGCCCGCATTGCCAGGTGTCGGCCAGCGCATATCGCGCCTGACCAAATCCGATGCGCAGCGCAATGACGAATTGGCGCAGCAGGTGCTGCAGGACATGGCGCTGAGCTTCGAGTTGCTGCGGGCGGTCAACGCCAATCTGCAGCAGGCAGCGCTGACCGAAGGTGCTGCCGCGGTCATCACCGTGCGGCGTGCGCTGGCCCTGCTCGGAATGGATGGCATCCGGCGCGCCGGCAACGCCTTGCGGGCCTGGCCGGGGCCGCTGAATCCGGCTGCCGCGGGCTACCTGCAACGCCTGATGGAAGAGGTGAGGCTGGCCGGACGCTTGGCCCAGGCCTTGCGGCCTGCTGGTTACGATCCCGAGGTGGTCTATCTGGTGGTGATGTGGCAGAACATCGGGCGCCTGCTGATTGCTTATCACTTTCCAGAAGAGGCGCAACAGATCAGGATGCTGATGCGCAGCGGGCCTTCGACGCCCGCTGCAGGGTCGACGCCCGACGCCGATCCCGCGGTCACTGAAATGCCGGGCCTGACCGAATCGATGGCATCGCTGGCGGTGCTCGGGGTGCAGATCGAGGCCGTCGGCGCCGCCGTCGCCAAATACTGGGGCCTGGGCGACGAGGTGCAGGCGATGATGCGCCGTTCGCCGGTCGACAGGCCGGTGCGCGCGGTCGAGAACGATGCCGATTTACTGCGCAACGTGGCCAGCGCGGCCAATGAAGTCGTCGATGCGGTGACCGTCGGCAATCCGGCACGCCTCGGCGCTGCGTTGGTTCAGGTCGCCAAACGATATGGTCGCGTGCTCAGCGTCGATGCCAAGGATCTGAAGGAAGCCTTGCTGCAAGCCCGCAAGAACAACGATTCCAATGGCACGGTCGAGAGCATTGCTGCGGTTCGACAAGCGGCTGGCGAGTCGGGGACCGATCGCAGCCTGGCCGAAGCCTGATCGGTGGTCAGGTCGAGGGTGACGAGCCTTGCCCCGGCACTGGTCGCAACGGTTGGGGCTGCTTCGTTCCCGACCTGACCCGGTTGGCCGCGCTTCCATGCGGGGAGGCCCGTCGCTGTCGATTGTAGGGCGTCGACACGCGGCGTCCGCAATGCGCTTTTTTGCCCACTCAGCGCAGTTGCAAGGCGTCGTCTCCGTAGTGCAGACCCAATGGTTCGATCAGCAGCTGTTTCGGTCCGGCCTCCACGTGGCCGGCGACGATGGCTTCGATGCCGAGCGAGCGGGCGATTTCCGTCGTGCGCTGCGCTTCCTGCGGGTCGACAAACAGTGCGAAGCCGGCCCCCATGTTGAAGGTGCTGTAGGCCTCGTGGTCGTTCTGCGCCGCATGCTGCTGGATGAATCGCAGCACCGCAGGGACCTCGGGCAGCTGCCGGATTCGATAGGTCAGGCTGGCCGGATGGCGCAGCAGCTTGCGCCAGCCATGACCGGTGATGTTGGCGCAATAGTGCGGTGTGATGCCGGCCTTGAACAATGCCTCGGTGACCGGTGAATAAAGCGTGGTCGGCGCGAGCAGCGCCTCGCCGTAGCCGAGCCCGTCGGCCACCGGCGTCAGATAACCCTGTGGCAGGCGTTCGACCAGCTTGCGCGCCAGGCTCAGGCCGTTGGCATGGATGCCGCTGGACGCCAGCAGCACGATCGCGTCACCCGGGCCGAGGCGTTCGCCAAGCGACAGGCGCTCTTTCGGGTTGACCAGGCCGGTGCAGCTTGCGGCCAGATCGATGCGGCCGTCGGCCACGATGCCGGCCAGAGCCGGTGTCTCGCCACCGCCCCAGGCTGCACCGCAGCGCTCGCAGGCGGCTTTCCAGCCCGCGACCAGTGCCTGCGCCCGCTGCGCGTCGGCAAACCATTCGGATCCGCCGGCGGCCCAATAGGCTTGCACGATCAGCGGTGTGGCGCCGACCGTGATCAGGTCGTTGACGGCCATCGCAATGGTGTCCTGCGCGATCGACGCGTAGAAGCTGCGACCGGTCAGCATGAACATCTCGTCGGCGACCAGCGCCTTCGAGCCCAGACATTCGACGATGCTGGCCAGATAGAACGGCCCGACGTCGACCACATACGCCGACTCTCCCCGCGAGGCCTCGATCTCGCTGAATCCGTGCGCAGCAAGCAGGCCGGCGGTGGAGCGTGCCGCGCGCTGCGCCGCAACCTTCAGCGGATCGATCAGGTCATAGTCGACCCCGGCCTGTTGGTAGCTCAGGGTGGCGGAATCCGGGCGAGGCTGGGTGGGACAGGTCATGGCGGGCGGGGAGGGCGGAACGGCGCGTGGATTATCCCGCCTCGTAGAATCGGTTCATGTCCTATCTGGTTCTGGCCCGCAAATACCGTCCGCGAAGCTTCGACGCCATGGTCGGCCAGGAACACGTGGTTCAGGCGCTCGGCAATGCCCTCGACCAGCAGCGTTTGCATCATGCCTATCTGTTCACCGGCACCCGCGGCGTCGGCAAGACGACGGTGTCGCGCATCCTCGCCAAATCGCTGAATTGCACCGGGGTTGACGGACAGGGCGGCGTGACGTCGCGCCCTTGTGGCGTCTGTTCGGCCTGCCGCGACATCGACGACGGCCGCTTCGTCGACTATGTCGAGCTCGACGCGGCCTCGAACCGCGGGGTCGACGAGATCACCCAGCTGCTCGATCAGGCGGTTTACAAGCCGGTGATGGGCCGCTTCAAGGTCTACATGGTGGACGAGGTCCACATGCTCTCCAATCACGCATTCAATGCGATGTTGAAGACGCTCGAAGAACCACCGGATTACCTCAAGTTCGTGCTGGCGACGACCGATCCCCAGAAAGTGCCGCCGACCGTGTTGTCGCGCTGCCTGCAATTCAACCTGCGGCCGATGGCGGCCACGACCGTGCAGGATCACCTGCAAAAAGTGCTCGCAGAGGAACAGATTCCCGCCGAGGCCGGGGCCTTGCGGCTGCTGTCACGCGCGGCGCGTGGCTCGATGCGCGATGCCTTGTCGTTGACCGACCAGGCGATCGCCTACGGAGCCGGCATGCTGAGCGAGGCCGGTGTGCGGCAGATGCTCGGCGCCGTCGACCGCAGCCATGCCGTCGACCTGCTTGATGCGCTGGCCTCGGCCGACGGAGCGGGCTTGCTGGCTGTCGTCGAGCGGCTGCGCGGCCTCGGGCTGTCGGCGCCGGGTACCCTGGAAGAAATGGCCGATCTGCTGCAGCAGATCGCGGTGCTGCAGGCGGTGCCGTCGGCAGCATCGCCCGATGATCCAGAACATGCACAGGCGTCGCGCCTGGCCGGCCTGTTCGGTGCCGATGAGACCGCGCTCTACTACAGCATGTGTCTGCACGGGCGGGCCGAATTGGGTCTGGCACCGGACGAATACGGTGGTCTGGTGATGGTGTTATTGCGGATGCTCGCGTTCCGGCCACCAGACGGCCGCGTTTCCGTCACGCCGGCGCCAGCCAACCGCGCGAAACCGGCGCTGGCTCTGCAGGCGCCGCAGGCGGCCATGGCGGCAGTCGGGGTTGCCAGCCCAATTGCGCCTTCGAAGGCCGTTTCGGTGGTGGCGCGGGCCGGCCATGAACCGGAGTCGGCCCGATCGGCCGGGGCGGTCAAGGCACCCGTCGGGCAGACCCCCGCTGAGCAGCCACCGGCATGGGTCGACGCACCCGAGATGCGATCGCTGTCGCAGCACGACGATGACGATTCTCGAGCGGCCCTCGAAAGCCGGTCCGGCGTGCCCGGGCGCGGCGACGTCGACAGGCGCCCGGTCGATCCGGAATCGTCGGACACCGCGACAGCCGGCCGGGTATCCGGACCGTCGGCACGAGTGGTTGAATCCCCGCTCGGTAACCGCTGGGCCGCCGCGATCGGCGAACTGATCGATGGGGGCAAGATCACGGCGCTGGTGCGCGAACTGGCGTGGCAGTCACAATGCCTGTCTATCGGCGAAGCCGCGACGGCGCAGGAGGGTGCGGTCTGGCGAATTCGGGTCGAACGCGACATGTTGCGGACGCAGTCGAATTGCGATCGATTGCAGGCCGCGTTGTCCGAGTTGGCGAATGCGCCGGTGCGGCTTGAAACCGAAGTCGGACCGACCGACGACACACCCGCGCTGCGCGCGATGGCTGAGCGATTGCGGCGCCAGCAGGTGGCCGAGCAGGTGATTGCCGATGACCCGGTCGTGCGGTCGCTGCTGACGCGGTACAAGACGGCGCGAATCGTGCCCGGTTCGATCCAGCCGGTCTGATTCCTGCGCCGCACGTTTTCTTTCCACAGCATCTCAGGAGATCACGACGATGATGAAGAACCAACTGGCCGGGCTGATGAAGCAGGCCCAGGCCATGCAGGACAACCTGAAAAAGGCGCAGGACGAACTCGCCAGCATTGAGGTCGAAGGCCAGTCGGGAGCCGGTCTGGTCAAGGTCACGATGACCTGCAAGCATGATGTCCGGCGGATCGCAATCGATCCGAGCCTGCTGGCCGAAGACAAGGACATGCTCGAGGATCTGGTTGCCGCCGCGTTCAATGACGGCGTGCGCCGCGCCGAGGAGCTGAGCGCCGAGAAGATGGGCAAGCTGACGGCCGGCATGCCGCTGCCGCCGGGGATGAAGCTGCCATTTTGACAATGATCCTGATGACCCGGCCGTCGACGCTGCGTCGGGCTGGCTCAAGAGGCTGCGGCCATGGCTGAAGCGTCGGCACTCGATGCACTCATCGGCGCTTTGCGGCGCTTGCCCGGCGTGGGTGTCAAGTCGGCGCAGCGCATGGCGTTTCATCTGCTTCAGCACGATCGCGACGGCGCGGCGCAATTGGCCGGCGCACTCCAACATGCGGTGGCGGACATCCGCCACTGCGCACGTTGCCACACGTTTACCGAAGACGAAGTCTGCCGAACCTGCCTGGATCCGGACCGGGACACACGATTGCTCTGCGTGGTCGAGACACCAGCCGATCAGGCCGCGCTCGAGCGAAGCGGCAGCTTCCGGGGCTTGTATTTTGTGCTGATGGGGCGGCTCAGCCCGCTGGATGGCATGGGTGCGGCCGACATCGGCCTGCAGCAGTTGCTGTCACGCACAGCCGATGCGCGGGTCGACGAAGTGATTCTGGCCACCAGCTTCACCGCCGAGGGCGACATCACGGCGCATGTGTTGTCCGAAGCGCTGAAAGCGCGTGGCATTCGCAGCACCCGTCTGGCCCGCGGCGTGCCGATCGGCAGCGAACTCGAGCATGTCGACCTGGGCACCATCGCCCACGCCTTGCTCGACCGCCGCTGAAGCTGCCGCGGCCCGAAGCGCCCGGCCATGTCGCAGGCCGGGCTGGCGAATCAATATTTGATCTGGCTGACCGGGCTCCTGCCCGACTGAGCCACGCTGCTTCCCTTGCTGCTGCGCTTGGCGGTTCGACTGACGCCCGGCTTGCTCTTGCCGGCAACCCGCGACGACGTCTTGCTGCTGCGCGGTTTGCTGCTCGCAACGACTTCCGCCTTCTTGCTGCTGCCACCGGCGACGCGTGATGTCGATTGCTGCGGCACGTAGACGATGATCGTTTGCCCGCGAGCGAACTTGGCGCTTGTCGAGGTCTTGTTCCACTGCGCGATCTGGCTCTCGCTGACGCGGTAACGCCGGGCGACGGTTGCCACACTGTCGCGTTTGCCGGCGCGCAGTGCCAGCCGGCGCATCGGCGGCAGGTCGGGTGCCAGCGCCATCATCGCGTTATCAGCCACATGCTCGGGCACATCGACATTGCGCTGTGCGGTGCGTGGCACCAGCAGCGTCGACCCGGCCTTGATCAACATGCGGGGCGGAATCTTGTTGAGTTCGCGCAACGCGGTCTCGTTCATGCCGTGTTGCGTGGCCGCATCGCGCGGACGCATGGTCTTCGGCGCGACCCAGGCGGTCCAGCTGGCGAGCGGACCCTTGTGTTTCGAATGGCGACGCACGAACTCGTTGGCGTTGTCGTAGGGCAGCAGGATCTGCTGGGTGCCGGCGGCCAGGATGACCGGCTTGTTCATCTGCGGATTGAGATTCTTGAAATCGGCCAGGCTCATGCCGGCCAGCTTGGCCGCGAGATCGACATCGATGTCGTGTTCAATCGGAATCGACAGGAAATACGGGTGGTTTTCCACTGGCGGCAGCACCAGGCCGAATTGTTGCGGCCGGGCGATGATGTTTTTCACGGCTTGCAGTTTCGGCACGTAGTGCTGGGTCTCCAGCGGCATGCGCAGGCTCAGGTAATCAGTGGGCAGGCCGTCGCGCTCGTTGCGCGCAATTGCTCGTTGCACGCTGCCTTCACCCCAGTTGTAGGCCGCCAATGCCAGGCGCCAGTCGCCGAACATGCCGTGCAGTTTCTGCAGATAGTCGAGTGCGGCACGGGTCGAGGCCAACACGTCGCGCCGATCGTCGCGAAACAGGTTCTGAGTCAGCTCGAAATACTTGCCGGTCGACGGAATGAACTGCCACATGCCGGACGCATTGGCCGACGACATCGCCTGCGGATTGAAGGCGCTTTCGATGAAGGGCAGCAGCGCCAGCTCGGTCGGCATGCCGCGCTTCTCGACTTCTTCCATGATGTGGAAGAGGTAACGCGAGCCACGCTCGGTCATCCGCTGAACATAGTCGGGGCGGGTGGCATACCACTGCTCACGGTCACGGACCAGTTCGGTTTCCAGATCGGGAATCGCGAAGCCGCGACGGACCCGGGCCCACAGGTCGATGCGGGCGGATCGGTCTTCGAGGTCGACCTTGCGCTCCGGTCGTAGCGGATCGATCGGCACCGGCGGCGCGACGGCGACCTGCGGCGCCGCCGGCAGCTGCGGAGCCGGCGCGGCAGGCGCTTCGACCTTCAGTGCCGGGCCAGCGGCATTGGGTGTCTCGACCCGTTGCGGAGGATATACGACTGAGTTGCCACCAACGGGGGAAATCGCCGCGCAGCCACCCAGCGCGAAGGCGATCGGAACGGTGCAGGCGCGCAACCAGGTGCTGTGGAGCGAGCTGCTCAGGCGGTTCAGTTTCATGCTGGTGGGGGGTTTCGGTGACCGCAGACGGTCGTTGACGTGGCACTTGCGTGAACGCATGCAAGGCGGCGAAGGTGCAGATCGGCAGGGCAGCGAATCAGTGCTGAGGCTGGAGCCCGAGATGCCGGCCGGCACCTTGTGCGAGCCGGCCGTTTTCGGCTCACTAGAATCGTCTGCAACGCATTGCCTGGTGGAGACGCCTCTTCCGGACAATCCACGGTGACGGAAAAACGGTCGTGGAATACCCGGGCGTCGATGTTGATTAGGGCAGGGAGTGCGATAAACGTCATGACGAAAGCTGGCACTATTATAGGTTTGGCGGACTGGCTGGATACCCCTGCGGGCCAGTATTTATGCCAATGGGAACAGCAGCAGATCGAACAACTGGTTGCCGACGTATTCGGATTCCACGCCCTGCAACTCGGCCTGCCCAGACTGAACGGCCTGCAGGCCAACCGCATGCCGCATCGCTGGTATGCCGTCGACCCGGATCGCGAAGACATCGGCCCGGCCTACGCGCCACGCGCTGGGCAGGCGGTTGCGGGCGGTCAGGCAGCGCCGAATGCCGGTGATCACGCAGCGCCGCGCGTCGCCAGCTTCGACCTGCAATGCGAGTTCGACGCCTTGCCCTTCGACAGCCGCAGCCTCGATCTGGTGCTGCTGCCGCATGCGCTCGAACTGGCCCGCGATCCTCATCTGGCACTCGGAGAAGTCGAGCGGGTGCTGGTTCCGGAAGGCAAGGTGATCATCGTCGGCTTCAACCCGGCCAGTCTGTGGGGGTTGCGGCAACGCGGCGGAAAGCTGCTCGGCCGGCTCGGTGTCGACGGCCGCGACGGTCCGTTTCTGCCGACTGCCGGCGAATTCATCGCCTACAGCCGACTGCGCGACTGGTTGCGCCTGCTCAGCTTCGAAGTCGAAGCAGGACAGTTCGGTTGTTACCGGCCGGCCTTGCGCACCGAGAAATGGCTGTCCCGATGGGGATGGATGGAGAACCTGGGTCGCCGATGGTGGCCGGTGTTCGGTGCGGTGTATCTGCTGGTTGCAGTGAAGCGGGTGCGCGGCATGCGCCTGGTCGGTTTGGCGCGCGAGGCTCAGAACAGCCAGCCCAAGTCCGCGCCCGCGGTTGCGGTGCATCAGCGGCGCGATGGCCCGCGCGGCGCTGGCAGTGCCGATACGTCATGTTGAATCAAGGGAGGGCGACGATGCCTTGGCAGGTTTATTCGGATGGCGCCTGTGCGCCATCGAATCCGGGTCCGTGTGGATGGGGACTGGTCTTGATTGCGCCGGATGGGCAGGGCGAAACCGATCACTACGGCTTCATCGGCCACGGTACCAACCAGATCGCGGAGCTGACCGCGGCGATCGAAGGGCTGGCCAGGGTCCCGCCGGGGGCGGAGGTCGAACTGGTTTCGGACAGCCAGTACGTGCTGAAGGGTCTGAGCGAGTGGCGAGCCGGCTGGGAGCGCCGTGGCTTTCGCAACGCCAAAGGCGAGGCGGTGGCCAATCTGGCGTTGTGGAAGCGGCTTTTCGCCGAAGCCGATGCGCGGCGGGTGGCGACCCGCTGGGTTCGCGGCCACAACGGTGACCGTTACAACGAGCGAGCCGACGCGCTGGCCAACAGCGCGCTGCGCCTGCGCGGCAGCAGCCGCAGCTGAGCGCCCGGGGTCGCCCGACCCACGCCATGTTCGCGCAGAGGGCGGGACGATAGGCAACAACGCGATAGGTTGCTGTCCTACGTTGAACCAAGCGTCGATCCGATGGGATTGTGACTGAGCAGTATTACAGTAGACCCATCGGTAGCGAAAAGCAGTTCACCCAGTGAGTGCAGTTCGCTACGGTCCGGGAACCAGCGCAATTCTGCGCTCGCTGTACCGGTTCAACGCATACCCGGGCCTCTGCCCCACGAAGGAAACTGATCATGAACACACGTACCCTCATCGCCGCCGCCGCTCTGACCATCTTTGCCGGCGCTGCCGCCGCCGAAGGCGAGAACCACATCGACTACACGAGCATGTATTCGTCGAACAGTCGGGCCGAGGTGATGGCCGAAACCCAGGCCTACAACAACATGAACAGCGACGCGACGTTCACGGCCAGCGAAGCCTATGGCCGCATCGACCCGCAGGCCGTGACCAGTAACACCACCCGTGCCGAAGTGATGGCCGAGGCGCTTGAATTCCGTGTCGACAGCATGTCGAGCCAGTACATCGCGATCAACGAGGCATACAACGGCGTCTCGACCTTCGACGCGGTCAGCCAGCCGATGTTGAACCAGGCCGAGTAAGCCTCACGGCACGCACCCCTGCCGCGAATCGGTCCGGTGACCGGCTCGGCAGCGAGCACGCAACAAGCCGCCCGAGGGCGGCTTGTTGCTTTTTGAGTTCCGGGTTCAACCCGGCATGGCGCACAACCGCCCTGCGCGGGCTATAATCATGGGCTTTTCCTTGCCGCACCCGTATTTTCGACGCTTCGGGGTGGCTCAATCCACAAGGAGTGTCCATGCGTCATTATGAAATCGTGCTGTTGATCCATCCGGATCAGAGCGAACAGGTTCCGGCCATGCTGGAACGCTACAAGGGCATCATCACCGCCGGCGGCGGTCAGGTGCACCGGGTCGAGGATTGGGGTCGTCGCCAGATGGCCTACTTGATCCAGAAGCTTGCCAAGGCGCATTATCTGTGCATCAACATCGAGTGCAGCCAGGAAGTCCTGGTCGAGCTCGAAACCGGCTTCCGTTTCAACGACGCCGTGCTGCGTCATCTGACCGTGCAGAAGCCCAAGGCGGAAACCACGCCTTCGGTGATGATGAAGACGGTCGATCGCGAAGAGGCCCGCAAGGCCCCGGCGCAACAGGAAACCGCCTGAAGCTGCGCCGCTGAACAGCGCGCACTGACCGAAGCACTTGATCACCGACCCAGCTGAACCTGCAGGCTTCAATCGCCTGGTTCTGTCGGCCGAGTTGGTTGCCCGAGGATCTCTGCGATATACACCGGCCGGCCTGCCCGCCCTCGATTTGAGCCTGAAGCACGAATCGCTGGTGACGCAACAAGGCCAGCCCCGCAGGGTCAGTCTGGAAATCAAGGCACGCGCGGTGGGAGACATCACCCACCGCCTCGGTCAGCTGGAACTGGGCAGTCTGCATGCGTTTGCAGGTTTCCTGGGTTCACAGCGCAACGGACGCGGCGTCGTCTTTCATGTGATCGAGCTGGATTGATTCCGCTCCTGGTCGCACCCCTTTCAAACAGATTTCAACCGAGGTTCCGATATGCCCCCGCCACGTGGTAAAGGTAAATTTTCCAAGGACCGCAAACCCAAGCGCAACCAGCAGTCGCTGCTGTTCCGGCGCAAGCGGTTCTGTCGCTTCACCGTCACCGGTGTCACCGAGATCGATTACAAGGACATCGATACCCTGCGTGACTTCATCGGCGAAAACGGCAAGATCACGCCGGCTCGCCTGACCGGTACGCGTGCTTTTTTCCAGCGCCAGCTGACGACCTGCATCAAGCGGGCGCGTTTCCTGGCAATGCTGCCGTACAGCGATCAGCACAAGTCCTGAGGAGCCCGACATGCAGATCATTCTTCTGGACAAGGTGTCCAATCTCGGCAACCTGGGTGACGTGGTCAAGGTCAAGGACGGCTACGCCCGCAACTACCTGATTCCGTCGCGCCAGGCGCGTCGTGCCACACCTGCCGCAATCAGCGAATTCGAAGCCAAGCGTGCCGAGCTCGAAAAAGCCGCTGCCGAAAAACTCGCCAACGCGCAGGCCTTGGGCGAGAAGATGAGCGGCCGCACGGTGCACATCACGCAAAAGGCCGGCGTCGATGGTCGTCTGTTTGGTTCGGTTACCAACAACGACATTGCCGAAGCGCTGACGCGCATCGATTTCAAGGTCGTCAAGGCGCAGGTCAGGATGCCGAGCGGCCCGCTGAAGACCGTTGGCGAACACATCGTGAGCGTCGCCCCGCACTCCGATGTGGTGGTCGAGGTCAAGGTCGTCGTGGTCGGCGAAACGGCCTGACGGTCCGGCGTTTCGACGCTTGCAGAATGGGTCGGCTTGCCGACCCATTTTTCATTGTGCGCCCGGCACGGGCGCCGCGCGGCCGGCGACCGGACGGATATGCACCGAAGTTCCACCGGTTTTACACAAGGCTGTGCACAGGGAGGCAGGCGCTGCGACCGTATAGTGTCGACATGGTCGCCGTCTTTTCTTCTCCCGCACTACCCAACCCGTCGACTCAGTTCGACCCCGCTCACAAGAATGCCCAGCGCCCCGACGACGAGGTGTCGCGCCTGCGCATTCCGCCTCATTCGATCGAAGCCGAGCAAAGCGTGATCGGCGGTCTGCTGATCGACAACAGCGCCTGGGATCGGGCCGGCGATCTGCTGGTCGACTCCGATTTCTACCGCTTCGAACACCGCATGATCTACGCGGCGATCGGCGCCTTGGTCAATGCGACCAAACCGGCCGACGTGATCACCGTCTTCGAGCAATTGCAAAGCCTCGGCAAGGCCGAGGAGTGTGGTGGTCTGGTCTATCTGAATGCGCTGGCGCAAAGTGTGCCCAGTGCTGCCAACCTGCGTCGTTATGCCGAGATCGTCCGGGAGCGGGCGGTGTTGCGCAAACTGATTGCGGCCAGTGATGAAATCGCCACCCAGGCCTTCAATCCGCAAGGTCGCCCGGTCGATCAGATCCTGGACGAGGCCGAGGGCAAGATCTTCCGGATCGGCGAAGAGGGCTCGAAGTCGAAACAGGGCTTCCAGACCATGGATGCGCTGGTCGTGCAGCTGCTCGACCGGGTCACCGAGCTGCATGAAAACGGCGCTGAGGAAGTCACCGGTGTGCGTACCGGCTATTTTGACCTCGACAAGATGACCGCCGGTTTCCAGCCTGGCGACCTGATCGTGCTGGCAGCCCGGCCGTCGATGGGCAAGACCGCGCTCGCATTGAATATCGCCGAGCACGTGGCGGTCAGCGAGGGCCTGCCGGTGGTGGTGTTCTCGATGGAAATGGGGGCATCGCAACTGGCGCTGCGACTGGTCGGCTCGCTCGGACGAATCGATCAGCAACACCTGCGCACCGGCGCGCTGAAGGACGACGAGTGGGGTCGCTTGTCCGAGGCCGTCGAACGCTTGGGCACGGTCAGCATGTTCATCGACGAAAGCCCGGCGCTGACACCGAGCGAGGTGCGGGCGCGGGCACGTCGGCAAGCCCGGCAATGCGGCAAGCTCGGTCTGATCGTCGTCGACTACCTGCAGCTGATGAGTGGCAGCAGCGGCAGCAGCGAAGAAAATCGTGCCACCGTAATCGGCGAGATTTCGCGCGGACTGAAAGGTCTGGCAAAGGAACTTCAGTGCCCGGTGATCGCGTTGTCACAGCTCAACCGCTCGGTCGAATCACGCACCGACAAGCGGCCGATGATGAGCGACCTGCGCGAATCGGGTGCGATCGAGCAGGATGCCGACGTGATCATGTTCATCTACCGAGATGACTACTACACCAAGGAAGCCTGCAAGGAGCCGGGTGTGGCCGAGATCATCATCGGCAAGCAGCGCAATGGACCGACCGGCACCGTCAAGCTGTTCTTCAACAAGCCGTTGACGAAGTTCGACAACCTCGCGCCAGGCAGTGCCGGCGGGGACTACTGAAATATTCGATCGAGGGCGTAGCCGATGGCCTTGCCACATGCTCATCCGCTGGATGTCGTCGATGTGCGTCCGCTCGGCAGCGCGCTGGGCAGCGCCGTGTCGACAAGCCTGCTGAAGACCGATTCCCTGCAGCTGATGCGGCTGGTGCTGGCGGCCGGCCATGGCCTGCCGGAGCACGAGGTGGCTGGTGCCGTCACGATCCAGTGCGTCGAAGGCGAGGTCGTGGTGTGGACGCCTTCTCGCAGCTGCGACCTGCACGCCGGGGAACTGGTGGTGCTCGACGGCGGTGAACGTCACGATGTCAAGGCGGTCACCGATTCGTCGCTGCTGGTGACCATCGTGTTCGAGGCCCGTTGATCACCGCGAGCCTCGGTGCTTCGGCGGCTTCAGAACAGGGCCAGCTGGTCTGTCTGGGGTGTCGGGCGTCGAAAGAGTGACGTGTCCATGCTTGGCCGTTCGAGATTGAGTGAGAAGCGTCTGCTGGCAATCTTGAAGCGCTGGGCGATCAGGTCGGCGTAGAGGCCGGTTCCGCGCATCCGGGTTCTGAAGTCGGGGTCGTAGTCGAGCCCGTCACGCATTTGCCGCACCAGGCTCATCACGTGCCTGGCCCGGAGTGGAAAGTGGCGTTCCAGCCATTCGACGAACAGGTCGCGAACCTCCAGCGGCAGGCGCAGGATCACATAGTTTGCAAATGTGGCGCCGACATTCGCCGCGGCCTCCATCACCTTCTCCATGTCCTTGTCGTTCAGTCCGGGTATCAGCGGCGAGGTCAACACACCCACCGGAATGCCAGCCGCCGCCAGCCGACGGATCGCCTCCAGGCGTCGACTGGGCGAGTTGGCCCGTGGCTCCATCGTTCGCGCCAACCCATCGTCCAGTGTCCCGAGCGAGATGGCCACCCGCGCGAGTCCTTTCGCCGCCATCGGCTGCAGGATGTCGATGTCCCTCACCACCAGCGCAGACTTGGTCGTGATGGCCACCGGCAGGTTGAACTCGGCCAGGATCTGCAGCAATTCGCGGGTGATTCCCAGCTTGCGTTCGACCGGCTGGTAGGGATCGGTGTTGGCGCCCAGCGCGATGTGCGAGGGGCGATAGCCGGGGCGGTTCAGCTCGGCCCGAAGCAAGGCCGCGGCGTTGCGCTTGGCGAAGATCCGGGTCTCGAAATCGAGCCCGGGTGACAGCCCGATGTAGGCGTGGGTCGGCCGGGCGTAGCAATAGATGCAGCCATGCTCGCAGCCCTGGTAGGGGTTGATCGATTGATCGAAGGGGATGTCCGGCGAGGCATTGCGGCTGATGATCGAGCGCGCCGTCTGCTCGGTCACCGTGGTGACCTGTCGGGGCGCTTCGTCGGTTTCGGCGGCCGCGTGATCGAGGAAGTCGAGATCCGCCTCGCGCTGCCAGCAGGCGAACCGTGTGGCCTGGTTCGAGCCGGCGCCGCGGCCCTTGTGGAAGTGGACGATCGCCGGTTCCGCAGGCTTCGTCTGGCTGTTCATGGCGGCACTCCGAAGGTTGGCAGTGTGCGCGACACACGCTGCGGTCCCGGCCGCTCGGGCACCGGGTTTCGGAGGTCAATATACTGTTTTTTTATACAGTATTCAAGCGCAACTCATTTGAACAGATCCTTGACCCGATCCGACCAGGATTTGGACGTCGGCGAGTGCTTGTCGCCGCCCTTGCGGAAGGATTCGTCGAGTTCCTTCAGCAGCTTGCGCTGGTGTTCGGTCAGCTTGACCGGCGTCTCGACGCTGACATGGCAATACAGGTCGCCGGGATAGCTGGAACGCACTCCCTTGATGCCCTTGCCTCGCAAGCGGAAGGTCTTGCCGTGCTGCGTTCCCTCGGGCAATTCGATCTCGGCCTTGCCGCTCAGGGTCGGCACCTCGATGTTGCCGCCCAGGGCAACCGTGGTCAGGGCAACCGGCACACTGCAGTGCAGGTCGTCACCATCGCGTTCGAAGATGTCGTGTTGCTTGATGCGGATCTCGATGTACAGATCGCCCGGCGGGCCGCCATTGGTACCGGGTTCGCCGTTGCCGCCCGAACGGATCCGCATGCCCTCGTTGATGCCCGGTGGGATCTTGACTTCGAGCGTCTTGTTGCGCTTGACCTTGCCTTGTCCCTGGCAGCTCAGGCAGGGGTCGGCGATGGTCTTGCCGGCGCCGCGGCAGTGCGGGCAGGTCTGCTGAATGCTGAAGAAGCCCTGCCGCATCGTGACCTGGCCCGAGCCGCTGCAGGTGGCGCATACCTTCGGGCTGGTACCCGGCTTCGCACCGCTGCCATGACAGGTCTCGCATTTATCCCAGGTCGGGATGCGAATCTGGCTTTCCTTGCCGTGCGCCGCTTCTTCGAGCGTGATTTCCATCGCGTAAGACAGATCGCTGCCACGATAGACCTGCTGGCCCCCAGCGCGCCGCTGACCGGCAGCGCCGCCGAAGATGTCGCCGAAGATGTCGCCGAAGGCTTCGGCAAAACCACCGAATCCGTCGGCACCGGCACCGCCGCGTCCCATGTTCGGGTCGACACCGGCATGTCCGTACTGGTCGTAGGCGGCCCGCTTCTGCGGGTCGCTGAGCATCTCGTAGGCCTCCTTGGCCTCCTTGAACTCGTCCTCTGCCTTTTTTGCGCCATCACCCTGGTTGCGATCGGGGTGGTGCTTCATCGCCAACTTGCGATAGGCCTTCTTGATCTCGTCCTCGCCGGCGTTGCGGGCGACGCCGAGCACGGTGTAATAGTCACGCTTTGCCATGTCATGAGCCTTTGAAACACAAAGCCCCCCGTCCACCTTGCGGCGTACGGGGGTGCTTTTTGCCGAACCGGATCAGCATGCCGGACGGCCGATGGACAACGTTTACTTCTTGTCCTTGACCTCGGTGAACTCGGCGTCCACGACATCGTCGTCCGCTGCCTTGGACGGCCCGGATCCGCCAGTCGGACCGGCCGCGCCAGTCGCACCCGGATCGGTCGCACCGGCCGCACCGGCAGCCGCACCAGCCGCGGCCTGCGCGTCGGCGTAGACCTTCTCGCCCAGCTTCTGGCTGGCGGTCATCAGCGCCTCGGTCTTGGCCTCGATGTCCGCCTTGTCGTCGCCCTTCAGCGATTCCTCGGCTTCCTTCAGCGCGGTCTCGATCTTTTCCTTCTCGCCGGCATCGAGCTTGTCACCGTGCTCGGTCAGGCTCTTGCGAACGCTGTGCACCATCGCATCGGCCGAGTTGCGGGCCTGGATGAGCTCGAGCTTCTTCTTGTCATCGGCCGCGTTCATCTCGGCGTCCTTGACCATCTGCTGGATCTCGGCCTCGTTCAAGCCCGAATTGGCCTTGATCACGATCTTGTTTTCCTTGCCGGTGCCCTTGTCCTTGGCGCCGACATGCAGGATGCCGTTGGCGTCGATGTCGAAGGTGACCTCGATCTGCGGCGTGCCGCGCGGCGACGGCGGAATGCCCTCGAGGTTGAACTCGCCCAGGCTCTTGTTGCCCGACGCCATCTCGCGCTCGCCCTGATAGACCTTGATCGTCACGGCCGGCTGGTTGTCGTCGGCGGTGCTGAAGGTCTGCTGGAACTTGGTCGGGATGGTGGTGTTCTTCTTGATCATCTTCGTCATCACGCCGCCGAGCGTCTCGATGCCCAGGCTGAGCGGGGTGACGTCGAGCAGCAGCACGTCCTTGCGGTCGCCGCCGAGCACCTGGCCCTGGATCGCGGCGCCCACGGCAACCGCCTCGTCGGGGTTGACGTCCTTGCGCGGCTCCTTGCCGAAGAATTCCTTCACCTTCTCCTGCACCTTGGGCATGCGGGTCATGCCGCCGACCAGGATCACGTCGTTGATGTCACCGACGGCGACGCCGGCGTCCTTGATCGCGGTACGGCAAGGGGCGATCGTGCGTTCGATCAACTCCTCGACCAAAGCCTCGAGCTTGGCACGGCTCAGCTTGATGTTCAGGTGCTTCGGGCCCGATGCATCGGCCGTCACATACGGCAGGTTGATGTCGGTCTGCGCACTGGTCGACAACTCGATCTTCGCCTTCTCTGCGGCTTCCTTCAGGCGCTGAAGTGCGAGCACGTCCTTACCCAGATCGACGCCTTGTTCTTTCTTGAATTCGGAAATGATGTAGTCGATGATGCGCTGGTCGAAGTCCTCGCCACCGAGGAAGGTGTCGCCGTTGGTCGAAAGCACCTCGAACTGCTTTTCGCCGTCGACATCGGCGATCTCGATGATCGAGACGTCGAAGGTGCCGCCGCCCAGGTCATAGACGGCGATCTTGCGGTCGCCCTTGTCCTTCTTGTCCAGACCGAAAGCCAGCGCGGCCGCAGTCGGCTCGTTGATGATTCGCTTCACGTCCAGGCCGGCGATCCGGCCGGCGTCCTTGGTCGCCTGGCGTTGCGCGTCGTTGAAGTACGCGGGCACCGTGATCACCGCCTCGGTGACCGGCTCGCCCAGGTAGTCTTCAGCGGTGCGCTTCATCTTGCGCAGGATTTCGGCGCTGACCTGCTGCGGCGCGATCTTGTTGCCACGCACTTCGACCCAGGCGTCGCCGTTGTCGGCCGCCACGATCTTGTAGGGCATCAGGTCGATGTCCTTCTGCACTTCCTTCTCGGTGAACTTGCGGCCGATCAGACGCTTTACCGCATATAAGGTATTGCGCGGATTGGTGACGGCCTGCCGCTTGGCGGAAGCGCCGACCAGAATTTCACCGTCTTCCTGATAGGCAACGATCGACGGCGTCGTGCGGGCGCCCTCGGAATTCTCGATCACCTTGGTGGTGTTGCCTTCCATGATCGATACGCACGAATTGGTCGTGCCGAGGTCGATACCGATGATTTTTCCCATTTTCTTGCTCCTGGCGGAAATATGCTTACGGGTAACTTGTGGATAAGGTGGCCAGTTTTCAAGGGCGAAACGCCCCCAAATCAGGCCGAAATCAACTCGGTGCGGAAACCGTTACCAGGGCCGGGCGCAGTACCCGTTCGGCAATCAGGTAACCCTTCTGCAACACGGCAACCACCGTGTTGGGCTCCTGAGCGGAATCGGCAGCCAAGGGCACGACGCTGATCGCCTGGTGCTGGTGCGGATCGAATTTGCTGCCGGCTGCGGGATTGATCTCGATCACCTTGTTGCGCTCGAGCACACTGGACAGCTGCCGCAGCGTCGCATGCACGCCCTCCAGCACCTTCTCGGGCGCGGCTTCGGGCATCGCGATGGCGGCTTCCATGCTGTCCTTGACCGGCAGCAGCGCCTCGGCAAACGATTCGAGCGCAAATTTGCGCGCCTTGCTCATTTCCTCTTCGGCGCGGCGACGCGTATTTTCGGCCTCCGCCTTGGCGCGCAGATAGGCGTCCGCAACGTCGGTATGTTTGGCTTCGAGGTCGTTGTATTTCTTTTGCCAGTCGACCGCATCGAAGCTTGGCGATTCGCTGTTGCCCTCGGTCTGGTTGACCGGGAATTCAGGGTTTTCGGGGGTTTCTGGAGTGGCCATGTCGTGAGCTGTTTTGTTGCGCCTTCGGTCTGATCGGAAGCATTTGGGGGTCATGCCCCTGATTTCAAGAGGGCAATTCAGGGCCGTCGCGACGAGGTGTCGTCACGCCGCCAACGGGTTGCGGTGTCAGCGCTCGGAATCTGCGCTGGCACTCCAGCGCTGCCAGTCGGCGAGCTGCCGACGATCGCGTTTGGTCGGGCGACCCTCCTCGATCGTGCTCGATGGCTCGGGAGCCAGGCGCCGCTGCTGGGCGGCCAGTTCGCGCGCGGCCACGCTTTCGGCGGTTTCCTCGTACAACAACTGGGCCACGCTGGCCGGACCTCGTACATGGCTGAGTGCCAGGACCTTGACGCAGCGTTGAACGCTTTCCTGCTGAAACCCGATCAGATCGCCGACCCGCACCGAGCGCGACGGCTTGGCCGGCTGGCCATTGATCGAGACCCGACCCTTGCCGACCTGCTCGTTGGCCAGTCCGCGGGTCTTGAAGAATCGCGCCGCCCACAACCATTTGTCGAGCCGTGGCGGGTCGCTCGCAGCCTGATCTTTCAGCATGCTTCGGTGATGGTCATGGTCGGGTCCTCATTCAGTGGCGCCGCGTGCCAGCGCCCGTTCCTTCTGTGCCTGCAATTCAGACAGATCAGGGCTCGATCGCGTATCCCAACCCTGCATGTTGTCCTGAGCGATGTCGCTGAGGGCGGCAATCCAGTCGTGCAGGTCGTTCACGCATGAGATGTACTGAAAACTCTCGCCACCCGCACCGAGGAAGGCGTTGCGCGCCTCGATTGCAATTTCTTCCAGGGTCTCCAGGCAGTCGGCGACGAAACCCGGGCAGACCACGTCGACCCGCTTGGTGCCGGTTCGGGCCAGCTCGATCAGGGTCGGCTCGGTATAGGGCTGCAGCCAGCGCGCCTTGCCGAATCGGCTTTGAAAGGTCACCACCATGTCGTCGCTCGAGATGCCGACGCGTTGCGCGATCAGCCGTGCTGTCTTGAGGCATTCGCAATGGTAGGGGTCGCCGAGCATCAGGTTGCGTTGGGGCAGGCCGTGGAAACTCAGCACCAGCTTGTCGGGCCGGCCGTTCTGGCCCCAGTGCGTGAGGATCCGATTGCCGACCGCGGCGATGTAGCCGGGATGGTCGTGGTAACGGTTGACGAAGCGCAACTCCGGAATGTGGCGGATGTTGCGCGCCCAGCCGTAGACCGAATCGAACACGCTGGCGGTGGTGGTCGACGAATACTGCGGATACATCGGCAATACGAGAATGCGCCGGATACCTTCGGCCTTCAGCGCGCTCAGCACCGACTCGATCGACGGATTGCCGTAGCGCATCGCGTAGCGCACGCTGATCTGGTGGCCGCGTTGACCGAGGTAGCCGCGCAACATGCTGGTCTGCTTCTCGGTCCATACCTTCAGCGGTGACCCTCCGGGCATCCAGACGCTGGCATATTTGAGCGCCGACTTGGCGGGCCGGGTGCGCAGGATCACGCCATGCAAGATCAGCCACCAGAGCAGCCTCGGAATCTCGACCACCCGGGGATCGCCGAGAAATTCTGCCAGGTAGGTGCGTACCGCCGCCGGGGTCGGCGATTCGGGCGTGCCGAGGTTGCACAGGATGATCGCCGTGTCGGGGCCACGGTCGACCTGACCATGTCGGAATGTCGGTTCGGTTGCGTACGGCATGTGGCAGGGCAGGTCGCACAAGCGCGCCGGCCTGCGGATTCTTGTCGGGGAAGCAGCGGCGATTATCGACCAGCGGCACCGCCCGTCGCTGCGTCATCAGCAGTCGAAGGCGGCCGCATGGCCGCACGGCCTACCGGCGTGCCGGCGTCGCTGGGTGGCCGGTTGGGTGGCCCGATGTCTGGCGCGGTGACGGGAGTGCCCCGGCGCCCAGGATCTCGAACCGCAGACACCTCGATTGCGGATCATCCGGCAAGGAACCGAAGGCGATCGTGCCGCTGCCGTGCAGGGTGCAGCGGCTGCGCCGCAGCGCCAGCACCTCGGGATCATGGTCGAAACGCACAAAGCTGCCATTGTAGCTCATGTCGCTGAGCTGGAAGGCGTTGCCCTGCAGGTCGATGCGGGCGTGCAGGCGGGAAACCCGACTGTCGTCGATGCAAAAACCGGCCTGCGGGTTGCGTCCGAACGTCACGGGCATTCGCCCGGGCGCAAACAGCTGGTCGTCGTCTGCCCAGACCAGTCGGATGCCGCGTGGGGTCGGTGCCTGCCTGACCGATTCAAGCCGCGTTGCCGCGAAATCCTGCGCCCGTGGCGGGGTCATCAGGAAGACGTGCACCGGCTCGGCGCGGCCGCGCAGCGCAATCTGGTCGAGGTTGCGAAAGCGCCGCTGCGCCAGCGGGCTCAGGCAGCTGACCAGGTCGGACGTGACGAGGATGTCGTTGTCGCCGGCATGATCGAGCAGGCGGGCAGCGACATTGACCGCGTCGCCGAAACAGTCGTCTTCGGTCTCGACCACCTCGCCGCGCGCCAGCGCGATCTGCAGCTTCAGATCCGGCCGCGTCTCGGTCAGGCCCACGGCCCGGTCGCCGGCCTGGACTTCGGGCTGGTGCAAGGCGTCGTGCATGGATCCCGCGGCGCGCACCGCCGCTGCCGCCTCGTTGAAGCTGGCCATCAGCCCGTCGCCCAGGGTCTTGATCACAGTTCCCCCGCAGTGCTGCACGGCCTGGCACAGACAGGCGACGCTGCTGGTCACGACATGGGTGGCCTGGGTGTTGCCGAGACGCTCGAACAGACCGGTGCTGCCGCGCAGATCGGCGAACAGGACGCAGCGATCAGCGAGGTGGTTCATGCGGGTTCGTGGCTGTCGGCTCGGAGGATCGATCTCCGGTAATCGGCAGTTCTTCACGAAACTGCAGGGTCGGAGACGAAAAAAAGCCCGGCGTTGCCGGGCTCTTTGTTCTCGCTGCGCTGCGGGCGCTCAGAGATTGTCCAGGTACGTTCGCAGCTTGTGTCTTCAACGCAAACTGCGTGGCCCTTGCTACGCAAGTTCCTGCGCCTGCGGCGCAACGTGCCAGGCCAACCCGATTACAGGTTGTCCAGGTACGTTCGCAGCTTGTCCGAGCGGCTTGGATGCTTGAGCTTGCGGATCGCCTTGGCTTCGATCTGGCGGATCCGTTCGCGGGTCACGTCGAACTGCTTGCCCACTTCTTCCAGCGTGTGGTCGGTGCTCATCTCGATGCCAAAGCGCATGCGCAGCACCTTGGCCTCGCGCGGTGTCAGGCTGTCGAGGATGTCCTTCACGACATCGCGCAGGCCGGCCTGCATCGCGGCCTCGATCGGCGCGGTGTTGTTGGTGTCCTCGATGAAGTCGCCCAGATGCGAGTCGTCGTCGTCGCCGATGGGTGTCTCCATCGAGATCGGCTCCTTGGCGATCTTCATGATCTTGCGGATCTTGTCTTCCGGTATCTCCATCTTTTCGGCCAAGGTCGGCGCGTCGGGTTCGAAGCCGAACTCCTGAAGATGCTGGCGCGACAGCCGGTTCATCTTGTTGTTCGTCTCGATCATGTGAACCGGTATGCGGATGGTGCGCGCCTGGTCGGCGATCGAGCGGGTGATCGCCTGGCGGATCCACCACGTGGCGTAGGTCGAGAACTTGTAGCCGCGCCGATATTCGAACTTGTCGACCGCCTTCATCAAGCCGATGTTGCCTTCCTGGATCAGATCAAGGAACTGCAGGCCACGGTTGGTGTATTTTTTTCGCGATCGAGATCACCAGCCGCAGGTTGGCCTCGATCATCTCTTTCTTGGCATCGCGCGAGGCCTTTTCGCCCTCGTTCATGCGCTTGTTGATCGCCTTCAGATCGGCCAGCGGCACGACGGCACGCGCCTGCTGGTCGGCCAGCTTTTTCTGCAGCTCCTGAACTGGCGGCAGGTTGCGCTCGAGAATGATGCTGTATGGCTTGCCCGCGGCGGCCTCCTTGTCGGCCCACTTCAGATTCAGCGTATTCGGCGGGAAATGCTTGATGAAATATTCCTGCGGCATGCCGCATTTGTCGACCAGGATCTTGCGCAATTCGCGCTCGTAGCGCCGAACGTCGTCGACCTGCGAACGCAGAATCGCACACAATTTCTCGATCGTCTTGACCGTGAAGCGGATCGTCATCAACTCGCCGCTGATCGCCTGCTGGGCCCGTTCGTAGGTCGGCGACTGGTAGCCTTCCTTCTCGAAGGCCTTGCGCATCTTGTCGAAGTTGGTGCGCAGGTTGGTGAACTTGCCCAGCGCCGCGGTCTTCAGCTCTTCGAGCTTTTTCGTCAGCGCCTTGCTGCCGCCGTTGCCGTCGTCATCGTCGTCTTCATCGAAGAAGTCGACATCTTCCTCGGCCACGTAGTCGTCGGCCTCGTCTTCCGAGACAAAACCGTCGACCACTTCGGAGATCTGCATCTCGCCGCCCTCGATGCGCTCGGCGTAGGCGAGGATCTCGGCGATCGTCGTCGGCGAGGCGCTGATCGCCAGCATCATCGCCTGCAGGCCGCCTTCGATGCGCTTGGCGATCTCGATCTCGCCCTCGCGGGTCAGCAACTCGACCGTGCCCATTTCGCGCATGTACATGCGAACCGGATCGGTGGTGCGGCCGAATTCGCTGTCGACCGTCGACAACGCGGCTTCAGCGGCTTCCTCCGCTTCCTCCTCGGTCGCAGTGGTGGCGCCGCCACCGGCGATCAACAAGGTCGCGGCATCGGGCGCCTGCTCGTACACCGCAATGCCCATGTCATTGAGCATCGAGACGATGGCCTCGAGGATTTCGGCATCGACCAGTTTTTCAGGCAGGTGATCGTTGATTTCCTGGTGCGTCAGGAAACCACGCGTCTTGCCCATCTTGATCAGCGTCTTCAGCTCCTGACGCCGCTTGGCCACCTCTTCTTCGGTGAGCGCAGTCTCGTCGAGGCCGAACTCGCGCATCAGCGCGCGTTCCTTCGCGCGCGAAACCTTCATCCGCAGCGGCTTGACCTTGACCTTGGTTTCGTCGGAAGAATCGCCCTGATCGACTTCGGGTTCGGTCTCCAGGTCGGATTCAACGTCGCTGAAATCCTCTTCTGGGTCGGCTTGGCCGGGTCGGTCGGTCGCCTTGGGGCCGGCCGCCTTCGCGGCAGTCTTGCCCGACGCACCACGCTTGCCCTTGGCGGCATCGGCAGTCTTGGCTGCCGGCTTGGCAGCCGTCTTGGCCGGCGCCTTCGCGCTGGCCTTGGTCGCTGGCTTGGCCACCGGCTTGGCGGCATCGGCCTTGGCGGTCGGCTTGGTTTCCTTCGCCTTTCGGGCCGAAAGCTTGATTTCTTCAGCGGGCGCTTGGCCGGCGGATTGGTGGGCGCTTTTCTTCGCGGTCATGCGATTCCTTGGATGGTGCTGTAGGCAGAGATGCAGCCGGTCCCGACATCAGCGGGACGAGCAACAGCATTCCGCCGCCCGAAAAGGGCAGCGAAGTCATGCCGTTGCAGGGCGGGCACGCAGGCGTTGACCGTTCTGGCCTGAGAGTCCTTGCGGGTATGCGGTGGCCTTGGAGGGGACCCTGGTTCAAAGGGTGGCCGGGGCCCGGAGGTACTCTCGTCACTCTTGCTGCTGTGCTGCCGCGCGTAGCGAACCGAGCATTATGTTCGATCTTGGAGCGCCAGTCAAAATTTCAAGAGAATCAATCGGATTCAGTCTGAAGCTCGCCGGCCCTCGATCGTGGGCAGCCGGTCAGGAATGCAGCGCCTGATCGGGTGCCGATCCGGTCATCGACTTCAGCAAGGCCTCGCGCTGCCGGGTGACTTCGCGCCACTCCTGCAACGCGGACGGATCGGTCGCCGCGCGGGTAATCAGCTCGGTCTGGCGGATCGAAAGACGCTCGATCCACAAGCCGTCCAGCACCCGGCGCAGTTCTTCGAACTGCATCTCGTCCTGCAGCACAGCGTCCGGCACATCGGCCGCTTCAGGAAGCAGCGGTTCGGCAGCCGTCTTGGCCTGTTTCAGCTCGGCCCAGCTCATGGCGCCGTGATCGGCAAGCTGGCGTTCGAGCCAGCTGAAGACCGTGCCGTGGGGCGCCGCCAGACTGTGCAGCAACTCGTGGTCATCCTGCGACAGTTGTTCCCACCAGGCGCTGTTCAGCAGCAACATGCGCATGGCCTGGTCGGCCGGACTGCTCGGCGCGCGCCGCGCCACGGCTCGCCGAATCTTCGACGCGCCGGCGAGGCCTCGCGACCTGCCATCGAACGACGCACTGGATGAATCCGTGCCCGCGCCGGCCGGATCCGGGCGCCGACCCGAGCGGGTCCCGGCCGGTTGACCACGCCACAATTCGGCCAGTTCGGCCGCCTCGAGCCCGCCCATGCTGGCGATTTCGCGCAGCAGCTGGCGTTGCAACGAGCCGTCGGGAAGTGCCGTCCACAGCGGTCGAGCCATCGCGACAAAGCGCGCCTTGCCTTCGGCCTGGCTCAGGTCGCAGCCGCTGCGCGCCTCGTCGACCAGTTGGCGTGACAGCGGCGTTGCCTGCTCGATGCAGCGCTCGAAGGCATCGGCGCCACGCTCGCGAACGAACGAGTCCGGGTCGTGCTCCGGCGGCAAGAACAGGAACCGGATGCTGCGGGTATCGCTGGCGTGAGGCAGTGCCGCTTCCAGGGCACGGCCGGCGGCGCGTCGGCCGGCGGCGTCGCCGTCGAAGCTGAAGACAACGGCGTCGGTGAACCGGAACAGTTTCTGCACATGTTCGGCGGTGCAGGCGGTGCCCAGGGTTGCCACCACATTGGCATAACCCGACTGCGCCAGCGCGACCACGTCCATATACCCTTCGACGACCAGCACAAAACCACGCTGCCGCATCGCGGTTCGCGCTTCATACAGACCGTACAGTTCCCGGCCCTTGATGAACACCGGGGTCTCGGGTGAATTGAGATATTTCGGTTCGCCCTGGCCCAGAACCCGCCCGCCGAATCCGATCACCTCGCCCTGCACAGATCGAATCGGAAACATGATTCGGTCACGGAACCGGTCATATCGCTTGCGTTCTGTTTCTTCTGTCGGGTCGGACTCTGGCGAGATCACCATTCCGCTTTCTTCCAGCAGCGGATCGTCATAACTCGGGAAAACCCCTGCCAGACAGCGCCAGCCAGCGGGGGCGTAGCCCAATCCGAAGCGCGCGGCAATTTCCCCCGACAGGCCGCGTCCCTTCAAATATTCAATCGCGTTTTTCGCAGATTTGAGTTCGCCGCGGTAATGTTGCGAGGCCTTGCGCAAAATGTCGGTGATGCTGGTCTGGCGGGCCCGCATCGCGCTGCTGCGTTCGCGGTCGGCGTCACTTCGTTCGTCTTCCGGAACGCTGAGTCCTGCCTGTTGAGCCAGATCCTTGACCGCATCGACAAATCCCATGCCGAGGTGGGCGACCAAAAAACCGATTGCGTCGCCACTTGCGCCGCAGCCGAAGCAATAATAGAACTGCTTGCTCGGGCTGACCGAAAAGCTCGGTGACTTTTCGCCATGGAAAGGGCACAGGCCCATCAGATTGGCGCCACCCTTGCGCAGCGGCACGTGGCGGCCCACCACCTCGACGATGTCGACGCGGCTGAGCAGGTCCTGGACGAACGATGACGGGATCACGGCATGCAGTCTACGGCGCCGGAGCCGTCACACGCTGCGCGCGATCCGCCCGGGCGCACCCATGCTCGAAAACAGACCCCTAAAAAAACGGCGCCGCCTCGAAGGGCGGCGCGTCGGCCGGGGCCGGATGCTCGTTTATAAAAGTGATAGACGCGAACCGACCATCCGGTCAGTTCAACGGTCAGAGGGTAAAGTCTTCGATCTTGCGTCCGGAAGCCAGCGCGGCTTTCAGCCATTTCGGCTGCAGGCCGCGGCCGCTCCATGACTCACCGGTTGCCGCGTTCCGATACTTGGCCGCAACTTTGCCGCCAGACGATCCGCTGCTGCGCGACGCACTCGATTTTCCGCTGATATCGGCGACGCTGAGCCCTTGCTCAGCCATCAGGGCCTTGACCTTGGCAATCGCATCCGCCCGCTCATGCCTGCGGGTGGCTTCGATTTGGCGCTCCAGTTCGGCTTTCTTGTCCAACAGTTCCTGCAATGAAGCCATTTGCGATCCTTCACGGTTTGTTCAATTGTCCCACCGTGAAACAATCACGGCGCAGGAATATTATACGAACAGTTTGCGTGCCGGATCGGCTTTAATCATTTGAAGCCGACTCGATCGAGGATCTGCTGTACTTTGCCCTGGTTTTTTCCCGCGAACTTGATCGGCACGGTTTCGCTCTTGAATGGCCCCATGGCTTCAAGAGCAGGGTTCGAAGCCTTCAGATTCGCAACCACCGGCCATTCGTTGTTGCCGTCCGCGAAATAGATTTGCGCCTGGTCGCCGGCCAGATATTCGATAAACTGGACAGCGTGGACGCGATTCTTGGCATGACGCGCGACTGCTGCACCGGCGATATTGACGTGTGTGCCGAAGGTCTGCTGGTTCGGGAAAACCACGCCAACTTTCTCGATCACGGCCCGATCATCCGGCTTGTTCGATCGCATCAGCCGCGCCAAGTAATAACTGTTGGTCAGGGCAATCTGGCATTCGCCGCTGGCCACCGCCTTGATCTGATCGGTGTCGCCGCCTATGGGATCACGGGCCATGTTGGCCACCACACCCTTCAGCCAGGTCTCGGTGCCGGCCTCGCCCAGGTGCTCCATCATCGACCCGAACAGCGACAGGTTGTAGGGGTGCGAACCGGAGCGGGTACAGACCTTGCCTTTGTTCTTGGGATCGGCAAGGCTTTCGTAGGTGGCGACATCGGCCTTGTCGACCGACATCTTGTTGTAGACGATGACCCGGGCCCGTGTCGACAGGCCGAACCACGCCGTGCCGTCGGCGGTCTGGTCGGACCGCAGCTTCTGCGGCACCCGCGATTCGAGCAGGGTCGACTTGATCGGCAGGAACAGGCCGTCAGTCTCGGCGCGCCACAGCCGGGTGGCATCGACCAGCAGCACCACGTCGGCCGGGCTCGCTGCGCCTTCGCTTTTCAGGCGCGCCAGGATGCCGGCATCATCGGCATCGACCCGGTTGATCTTGATTCCGGTCGCCTTGGTGAAGTTCGAGTACAGCGCTTCGTCGGTCTGATAGTGACGGGCCGAATACAGATTGAGAACCTTGTCCTGCGCCTGAGCGGCGAACGGCATGGCGATGCCGATGACCAGCGCGGCCAGCGTCAGGCGGCGCTGGCGCAGGTGAAGATCGAGACGGGGAACAAAGCGGGAAAAAGCGGCGAGACGGGCAAACATCGGTAGTCCTTGCGGTGTCGAAACGCCACAAGTATATACAAATGGGAATCATTCCTAATCTGATTGCCTTTCACCCTGCCCAGGGTCTGGCGGGCTGGGCGGACCCGGCTTCGTCGATGCCCGGTCTGTTCAACTGTCGACGCGCGTCAGGCTGGCGGCGGGACGTATCCGGCCGGCTGTTCCGCGCCGCCACCGAAGAAGAAGTTCTCCATCTGCCGGGCCAGGTACTGGCGCGCCCGCTGGTCGGCCAGGTTGAGCCGGTTTTCGTTCACCAGCATGGTCTGGTGCTTCATCCAGGCCTGCCAGGCTTCCTTGCTGACTTCCTTGTAGATGCGTTTGCCGAGTTCGCCGGGATAAGGCGCGAAATCGAGTCCTTCGGCTTCTTTCTTCAGGTAAACGCATTGAACGGTGCGGGCCATGTGAACTCCAGGTAATGGGTGTGGCAATGGTTCCGACCGGCTACCGCGGCCGCTGCAGGCGGACGAGGCTAGAGCTGGGTCGGATTGAATTTCTTGACCAGCACGACACTGCGCCGGTCCCAGTTGTATTTTCGCTTGCGCGCTTCGGGCAGCCATTGCGCGTCGACCGGCGCAAACCCGCGCTTCAGAAACCAGTGCATGGTGCGTGTGGTCAGCACGAACACGCTGTCGAGCCCGGCGGCCTTGGCGCGCTGTTCGATGCGTTTGAGTATGCGCTCGCCGTCGCCCTGGCCTTGCACGTGGGGCGAAACCGTCAGCGCGGCCATTTCGGCGGTGCGCGCTTCCGGGTAAGGATAGAGCGCGGCGCAGCCGAAGATCACGCCGTCGTGTTCGATCACCGTATAGACGCCGATGTCGCGCTCGATCTCGGTGCGATCACGCTTGACCAAGGTGCCGTCGCGCTCGAACGGCTCGATCAGTTGCAGGATGCCGCCGATGTCGTCGGGGCCGGCTTCGCGCAGGCTTTCAAGCTTCTCGTCGACGATCATGGTGCCAACCCCATCGTGCGTGAACGATTCGATCAGCACCGAGCCGTCGACCGAGAACGGCACGATGTGCACCCGGTCGACCCCGTTCTCGCAGGCCTTGACCGCGTGTTGCAGGTAAAACGCGGTGTCGGTCGGTTGCACCGGGTCAGGCAGCGAGGCCAGCAGCTTCTTCGCACTGTTCAGTGTCAGTTCCTGGTCGATCTCGCTCGCCGGATCGTTCGGGTCGAGCGGAATGCCGGCCACTTCGGTCAGAAAGATCAGCTTGTCGGCCTGCAGCGCGATCGACGCGCTGCAGGCCACGTCTTCCATGCTCAGGTTGAAGGCCTCGCCGGTGGGAGAAAAACCGAACGGCGACAACAACACCAGCGCACCGAACTCGACCGCGCGGCGAATGCCGGTCGAATCGACCTTGCGGACCAGGCCGGTGTGCTGAAAATCGATGCCATCGACGATGCCGACCGGTCGCGCGGTGATGAAGTTGCCCGAAACCACCCGGATCTGGCTGCCGGCCATCGGTGTATTCGGCAGGCCCTGTGAAAACGCCGCTTCGATCTCGTAGCGCAGCTGACCCGCAGCCTCCTGGGCACAGTCGAGTGCCAGCGCGTCGGTGATTCGCATGCCGTGGCTGAAGCGCCACTCCCCACCTTTGGCAATCAACTGTTCCTGCACTTGCGGCCGGAAGCCGTGAACCAGCACCACCTTGATGCCCATCGCATGGATCAGGGCGATGTCCTGTGCAAAGGCGGCCAGCTTGCCGGCGGCGATCAGTTCGCCGGCGATCGCGACGACGAATGTCTTGCCGCGGTGGGCATGAATGTAGGGCGCTACCGACCGGAACCACGGAACGAAGGTGTGCGGAAATACCAGGCTCATCGTGGCGACGCGGTTGGCTTTGGAATAATGCGTTGATTTTGCACGAAGGATCCATGAAGGCCCCCAAAGCTGCGGCTTCGCGCAAGACGCCCCCAGCGGGGCCGGACCAGCCCGGTGTGGCGCGTCTCCCGGAGGTAAATCCCGAGCGCGCACATCCGACCGAAGCCCCGCAGCGCAGGACCCGACGCGGTGGCCGACCGGACCCGGATCGGTCGACCACATCCCCGGCCGATCAATCGACCGACCGCAGCCGGCCGCCGGCCAATCCGCTGCCGCCCATCACCTTTCCGGAAGCGCTGCCGGTATCGGCGCGGCGCGACGAGATCGCGCGTGCGATCCAGGCCCATCAGGTCGTCATCGTCTGCGGTGAAACCGGCTCAGGCAAGACCACACAGCTGCCGAAGATCGTGCTGAACCTCGGCCGTGGGCGGGGTGCCGGCGGCCGGGGCCTGATCGGTCATACGCAGCCGCGCCGAATTGCCGCATCCAGCGTGGCCAAGCGAATTTCGGAAGAGCTGAATTCACCGCTCGGCGAACACGTCGGCTTCAAGATCCGCTTCCAGGACCGCCTCTCGCCGGGCGCCAGCGTCAAGTTGATGACCGACGGCATCTTGCTGGCCGAAACCCAGACCGATCCGCTGCTGAAAGCCTACGACACGCTGATCATCGACGAGGCGCACGAGCGCAGCCTGAACATCGATTTTTTGCTCGGTCACCTGCGGCAGATCCTGCCGCGCCGGCCTGATCTGAAAGTCATCGTCACTTCCGCGACCATCGATGCGGACCGCTTCGCGCAACACTTCGCATCCCGGGCCGGCCCGCCTTCGGCAGCGGTCGTGCCTGCACCGGTGATCCAGGTCTCAGGCCGATTGTTTCCGGTCGAGCAGCGTTATCGGCCCTTCGAGGAAAGCCGTGAATACGGGCTCAACGATGCGATCGCCGATGCGGTCGACGAGCTGTGGCGCGGCGGGGTCGGTGGCGGCGACGTGCTGGTGTTCCTGCCCGGCGAACGCGAGATCCGCGACGCTGCCGAGGCCTTGCGCAAACACCATCCGCCGGGTGTTGAGGTGGTACCGCTGTTCGCGCGCCTTAGCCAGCCCGAGCAGGACCGCATCTTCGAGCCGCACAGCGCTCGGCGCATCGTGCTGACCACCAACGTGGCCGAAACCTCGCTAACGGTGCCGGGCATTCAATACGTGATCGACGCCGGGACCGCACGCGTCAAGCGCTACAGCTACCGCAACAAGGTCGAACAGCTGCAGATCGAGCCGATCAGCCAGGCCGCGGCCAACCAGCGCGCCGGGCGTTGCGGGCGGGTCAGCGACGGCATCTGCATCCGGCTCTACGACGAGAAGGATTTCGCCGAGCGCCCGCGTTTCACCGATCCGGAGATCTTGCGCTCGTCATTGGCCGGCGTGATCC